>CAZPTH010000149.1:0-5856 GCA_964589315.1 uncultured Thermodesulfobacteriota bacterium | reverse complement strand
ACTAGTTCTGTATTAGGTGAATTAGCAGAGCACAATTTACCATATATTTCTTTGTAAACCTCTACGAGTGCTTTGTCAGGATAATCTAACCCTTTCCGAACTCGTACAGACTGGTTTACTGCGTCTTCAAAGCTCTGGTAAAGTTTTTTTCCAACCCCAGCGATCAGGGCTGCGCCAAAAGAGGCTCCCTCCTCTGTCTCTAATCTTTGAAGAGGTACATTCAGAACCGCCGCAAGTATACCTCTCCAAAGATTGCTTTTTATACCCCCTCCAACTACGCGAAGCATGGAAGGAGCGAGCCCCAGAGTTTTTAACCGCTCCCACGTGTCCCTGAATGCGAAAGCAACACCTTCCAGGGCAGAGCGTGTCAGATGGCCGCGCGTGTGAGCAAGGCTGAGGCCGATCCAGGCCCCTCTGGCATGAGGATCCATGTGAGGTGTGCGTTCCCCTGCAAGGTAAGGGAGAAAGATCAAGCCATCCGATCCTGGAGAAACGCATTCTGCATCAGACATAATGGTTTCATAAGAAGCGGGAGTGTCTCCTTGGCTATAGAGAATATCTCGAACCCATCTCAGGCTACCTCCCGCGGACAGAATGACACCCATCAAGTGATAGCTTCCAGGGATAGCGTGGCAAAAAGCGTGAAGTGAACCTTCAGGGTCTATCTTGGCTTTCCGGGTCGGGAGGAAGATAACGCCCGAGGTTCCGAGGGAGAGAAGGCCCGCCTCTTCCTTATCAAGAATGCCACATCCAATGGCGGCAGCCGCGTTGTCTCCCGCACCTGCAACAATAGGAGTTCCTGCTGCCAGTCCTGTTTGTTTTGCCGCGGTTTTACTGACCTCCCCTGTTATCATAGGCCCTTCATAAACCTTGGGGAGCCAACTCCTTGAGATCTCCAGACGAGATAAGATGGTATCCGACCAGGCTCTACGCTTAAGATCGAAAAGGAGAGTTCCCGCGGCATCCGAAGCATCCGTGGCAAAATCTCCACTCAACCGAAGTCGGATATAATCTTTGGGAAGAAGAATATGTCGTACCCTCGCAAAATTCTCTGGCTCATTGTCTCTGAGCCAGAGAATTTTAGGTGCTTGAAATCCAGCCAATGCAGGGTTTCCGGTAATTTCTCTTAAGCTTTTGTCTCCTATAATCTCAGAAATCTCTTTACACTGCATCGCCGTTCGGGCATCGTTCCAGAGAATGGCGGGGCGGATAACATTATGGTGTTCGTCGAGAAAAACCGCTCCATGCATCTGACCTGTGAGGCCAATTGCCTGAATCTCTTCTGGATCGCCATCAAATGCGGCAAGGGCTTTACGGATACTACCAACGGTAGCGCCCCACCAGTCTTCGGGATTTTGTTCGCTCCATCCAGGCCTCGGTGTGGAAAGGGACAAAGGCGTTGAAGCGGATTCAATAACCCTCCCTTGAAGGTCAATGAGGATCACTTTTACTGCTGTCGTAGATACATCTATCCCAACTAAAAGGGCCATTATTTCACAAAACTCCAAGGAGCAGCTCTATGAGGAGCTGATCGAGCTCTTCGTAAGGCTGCCCTTTCTTTCCAAGAGAAACGCGATCAAACGAGTAAGCTTTCAGGCGGTCCGCCTTATCCGAGGTATAGGAACCTATCAAATCCGTTAATGAGCTCTCTTTGAATGCTGTTTGCGAAAGGAGTTCCTGGATACGGGGATGTTCATTAAATTGTTGCGCCTTCTCTTTCAAAATAAGATAGGTCCGCATACATCCCCGGGCAAAGGCCTTGACATCTTCCAGATCAGAGGTTCTATAGGCATGTGCGTCGAAATGCCTGGGTCCATCATATCCCACATCCTCAAGAAATTTGACGAGGAAAAAGGCCTGCTTTATCCCATGGCTCCCAAAACGGAGATCTTGATCATACCGTGCACCGTTTTGGTCGTTTAGGTCGAGATGGAAGAGTTTGCCCGCCTCCCATGCTTGCGCGACGGCGTGTAAGAAATTGAGTCCTGCCATATGTTCGTGCGCCACTTCAGGATTCACACCAACCACTTCTGGATGATCCAACGTCTCAATAAAGGCCAGCATGGCGCCGGTGGTCGGAAGGTAGAGATCACCCCGCGGCTCATTGGGCTTTGCTTCAAGGGCAAATTTCAAGCCGTACCCCTTTTCGAGGTTGTATTCAACGAGATAGTTCATGGCTTCCCGGTACCATTTGATGGCATCGAGTGGATTTTTACAGGCATCCGATTCAATGCCCTCGCGCCCCCCCCAAAAAACGTAAACCTTGGCCCCTACTTCCGCTCCCAGGTCCATAGCCCGCATGGTTTTTTGTAGGGCAAACGCTCGAATTTCAGGGTTGCTGTTTGTAAATGCGCCATCCCTGAAAACAGGATCGGTAAACAGGTCGGTGGTTGCCATGGGGACAACCAGCCCTGTTTCCCGCAAGGCTTTTTTAAAATCAGATACGATGCGGTCTCGTTCATGTGGTGTCGCGTCAATTGGAACGAGGTTGTTATCGTGGAAATTGACGCCATAGGCTCCAACTTCGGCAAGAAGATGGACAACTTCGACCGGAGAGAGGGAATTTCGCACCGGGTTGCCAAACGAGTCTCCTCCCGTGTTTCCAACTGTCCAAAGCCCAAAGGAAAATTTATCTTCCCGGGTCGGCTTATACATCCCCATTTTTTACTCCTTATTCCTCATATACGATTTTTTGTTGACTTCCCGTTTCAGCTGATTTCAGGATAGCATCGCAAATAACGGCTGCTTTGTAGCCATCTTCGAAGGTAGCTCCGTAAGGTTCAACATCTTTATTATGCACGATGGCGTCAAGAAGATGGTTGACCTGATGAATATGTGCGTGTTCCCAGCCAATGATGTGTCCATGGGGCCACCAGACACTGTAAAAGGGATGGTCGCTTTCCGTTACGAGAACCTCACGAAAACCGTGAAGTTGAGAATGGGGCTCTTCTCGGAAGAACACTTGTAAAACGTTCAGGTTTTCGAGGTCGAATGCAATAGAGCCTTTCGATCCATTTATCTCGAAGGTCATGTTGTTTTTCCTGCCGGCACAGAAACGGGATGCCTCCAAAGTACCAATGGCACCATTTCTGAACTGAACAACTGCCTCGAACGCATCATCCACGTCTACTTTTACCTTGCCTTTACCATCCGGGGCGGGCCGTTCCGTAATGAAAGTTCTGGTCGTGGCGGTCAGCGTATCAGGCTCCCCTACGAGAAAACGCGCGAGATCGATAATGTGTGCCCCCAGGTCACCCAAGGCACCGGAACCCGAGACTTCCTTACTCAGTCGCCATACCTGAGGGAAATCTTCGTCCATAATCCATTCCTGTTTGTAGCTTGCCCGGTAATGATAGATTGTCCCAATTTCCCCTGCTTCAATCATCTCTTTAGCCAGGCGGATGGCAGGCACGAAACGGTAGTTGAATCCGCACATATGTTTTATTGATTTCCCCTTGACCGCATCCCACATTCGTTTGGCTTCTTCTGCCGTTCTTGCCAAAGGTTTCTCACAAAGGATATGCTTTCCTGCCTTTGCCGCGGCAATGCAAGGTTCCGCGTGCAGATTGTTTGGGCCGATGTTGTCGAAAAGATCCACATTCGAATCATTGACCAACTCTTTCCAGTCTGTAGTATAACGGGCGTACCCATATCGGGTCGCCGCTTCCCGCACGCCTTCTTCCCGGGAACCGCAAATATTAACAAGCTTTGGAAGGGCCGGTGGGGGCCAATAGATATAAGGGATCTTTTTGAAAGCGTTGGTATGTGCCTTCCCCATAAAGCCATATCCGAGAAGGCCGATACCAATTTCCTTAGCCTGACTTGCGTCCAAACCAGTGGTTTTTGCAAGGGCAACAAAACCAACTTCTTTATCACTCATTTGTTCCTCCTTTGGATTCGAAATCCTGATTAACTCTTCATCGCGTCATCAAAGGCGATACGCGAGGAAGGAAAATCGATTTTTCGACAGAATTCCAGGGCATCCCGTGCACCAAACTCACGGCTCATTCCACTGTCTTCCCATTCAACGGAAAGGGGGCCCTCGTACCCCATGGCATTCAGCTCTCGTATGATTTCTTCGAAATTCACATCACCATGCCCCAGGGAGCGGAAGTTCCACCCACGTCTGACATCCCCGAATGGCAGATGCGATCCAAGAATCCCCGCCTTGCCGTCCCGCTTGATGGCCACATCTTTCATGTGGACGTGATAGATATGAGGCGCGAAATCGCGGAGAAAGACATGAGGGCTAACCCCTTGCCAGAGAAGATGGCTTGGATCAAAATTGAGCCCAAGAGTAGGCCGGTTTTCAAACACCTCAAAAAGCCTTTGGGTAGTATAATAATCAAAAGCGATCTCCGTAGGGTGGACTTCCAATGCAAACCGGACGTTGTGCCGATCGAATTCGTCAAAAATTGGGGTCCACAATTCAAAGATTTCCTTGAAGGCGTTTTCGATCATCTCTTCGGAAGTCTGAGGAAAGGAATAAAAATATTTCCAAACGGGAGATCCCATGAAACCTGTAACTACCTTGCATCCCATCCGGGCAGCCGACCGGGCAGTCAATTTCATCTGTTCGATACCCCAGGCGCGAATTTTTTCCGCATTTCCTTTCAAATCGTCCGGAACGAAATTGTCGAGGCGCGGATCATAAAGGTCCCCAACGCACTGTCCCGAAAGATGGGCCCCAAGAGCCCAGCATTTGAGATTGTACTTTTCCAGGATCCTCTTTTTCTCTGCAATGTAGTTGTCGTCAACAGCGGCTTTTTCAACCTCCATGTGGTCTCCCCAGCAGGCAATTTCGAGCCCATCATATCCCATCTTACTCATCTTTTCGCAGACCTCTTCAAAAGTAAGGTCCGCCCACTGCCCTGTAAAAATGGTGATTGGTCTTTGCATATTAGTCTCCTGTTATTTAGTTGTTAGTTTTTGCCTCAAAAGGCGAACATGACTCTCGGATTTTCAATTCGCAATCCAGCTGGACTTTACTGAAATCCGACCTTTTCCCCTGCATGCGTGTGATAAGAAGATCACACGCTTTATATCCCATCTCGTAACTCTGCTGAGCAACCAGCGTAATGCCCGGATTGAAACTTGCGGCCCATTCTGGGTTGTCAAATCCGATCAGCGAGAGATCTCGGGGGCAAGAGATGTGAGATTCTTTCATGTAACGAAGCACTCCAAGCATTATCAGGTTGTTTGTGGCGAAAATTGCGCTAACTTGGGAGGCAGCTTCAATTAGGTGACGCGTCGCCTCGGTCGCCCCTTCAATCTCCAGGCCTGATTGCTGAACAAGCTCCTTAATTGGAGAAAGTCCCCATTCTTTCATAGCCTTTTCCCAACCCGATTTTCTATCATCAAAACTGCGTATCCCTTCAAATTCTATAATGATTCCAATACGACGATGCCCTAACTCAAGAAGATATCTGGTTGCCTGATAAGCACCATCTAAATTATTCGAATAAACCTGGTCTACAGGAAGTGTATCTATCGGGCGATCAATAAGTACAAGGGGAATCTTTTTCTCAATGAGCCGCTTGAGAGATGCCTCCGCTTTCATGGAAGGAGCGATGATAAATCCATCTACCCTTCGGTCGATCATGAGGGAGATATAGAAACTCTCGGTCTGTGGATCTTCGTCAGTGTTGCAGAGTATCAGGCTGTAACCGTGCTCTTTGGCGCAGTCTTCTGCTCCTCGAATCACTTTTGGGAAAAAAGGGTTTACAATGTCAGAAACAAGGGCGGCAATCGTTTTTGTGTTACCCCGTCTCAGGCTTTGAGCCAAAAGATGAGGATGATAATCCAATTCACGGATAGCCCGATTTACCCGATCGATCAGTTCGTCACTCACAAAGC
>CAZPTH010000148.1:0-5874 GCA_964589315.1 uncultured Thermodesulfobacteriota bacterium | reverse complement strand
TTTTTCCTCCGTGGATGGGGCGGTTGACGCTGCTTTCCCCTTTTTGTCCTTCATCAGGATGGCGATTTCGTCCCGCTTGAGGGGGCCTTTCAGAAAGCTCAGAACCCACCGGGTCGCGAAAAGGCGGATTTCGTCCATGTGAGCGCTTTTCAGGAAGAAGGTCCGCTTTTTCAGGTTGGCCAGGAGGTCCCGGATCTGGCCGCGGTCGAATCCCCCGTCCAGCTTGTCACCCAGGCCGTCGATAATCCGGTCCACGTCCTGGCGGGTCTGGAGACGCCCGATAAACCAGGTGCCGATATTGGAAAGCCCCTTATAGTCCAGATCGACGGGGTTCTGGGTACTCAGGACGACGCCCACCCCAAAGGCCCGCGCCTGCTTCAACAGGAGCATCATGGGTTCCTTGGATGGCGGATTCTTCATGGGAGGAAAAAAACCGTAGATCTCGTCCATGTAGAGGATGGTCTTGAGGGAGCCGGTGCCGCTCTGCCGTCGCATCCAGGCGATGTATCGATTGAGCAGAAGCGTGACAAAGAACATGCGTTCCTCGTCGCCCAGGTGGGCGATGGAAAAGATGGAGATCCGCGCCTTTCCCTCGCTGTCGTAGAGGAACCTCTGGATATCGAGGGGGACCCCGTTCATCCAGTTCTCGAAGGATGGAGACGCGATGACATTGTTAAACAGGGTGGCCAGTTTGAAGCGGTCATTCTGAGGGTAAAAACTCTTGAGGGGAAGAACTCCAATCTTGTCGAACGGCGGATTGATGATGAGGGCGATGAGGCTTTCGAGCGTCACACCGCGCCGCTGCATCCAGAGAGACTTCAGGATATTCCCCAGGAGAATATACTCCCGGGACTCGAGGGGATCCGCCTCGATGGAGACCAGCGCCAGAAGAGATGCCACGGTAGAGTGGATGTAGGAGGCAAACATATCGGCATCCTCCAGGATTTCCTCCCCCGGGGGATCCAGGGAACTCAGGACGGAGACACTCACCCCCGCGCTGCTTCCCGGGGTATAGATGGTCACGTCATGGGCCTTGAGTTTCCCGATGCGGGAGGCGTCCTGGCCAAAACTTTCCAAACCCTTTTTCCACATCTTGGCCGTTTTCGCGGCGTAAGCCGACACATCCTCCCCCTTGGTCTCCGCCTCGTCTCTCACCCAGGGTTCGAAGTCCTTCGGGCGCAATCCCTCGAAGGTCAGGCAGAGATTCCCCATGTCCCCCTTGGGATCGATGACGATAGCGGGGATGTTGTCGATGGCCGCCTCTTCGATCAGCCCAATCCCCAGGCCGGTCTTTCCGCTGCCGGTCATCCCGATGATAGCGGCATGGGTGGTAAAATGCTTCGCCTTCATCAAGGTAAGGATCTCAGTCGGCTCAAGGCTGTCCTTGTCGACGTCTTTTCCCAGATAAAAAAGCCCTAATTTTTCAAAAATCGTGCTCACGTGTCCTCCGCGACAAAATTTCAGTTACCTTTTACGGGAACGGTTTCCCCGTCAAATCGATAAATTAATACCATATCCCGGGCAGATTTTTAAACTCCTCCACAAAACAAAGGCGGTATGACCTCTCCCGTGGGGGACAGGCACACCGCCTTTGTTCATGCACAGAATAACTCCGCTATCGCAGGGGGCTCAGTGGGTGACCACCCGGGGAAGCTCCTTTGCCTGGGCAACCCAGTCCGCAACCTGAGAAGCCGTCGGGACCTTGCGCACGAGTTTCTTCGCCTCGTTGACCTCGGCCATCTTTGCCTGGAGGTTGTCGGGATTCCTCTGGGCCAGTTCCGGGACGCTGTCCACGCCGGCGGCCTCCAGCAGGTCCGCGTACTGGGTGCTGACCCCTTTGATTCGGGCCAAGTCCGCGCGATTCACCCAGTTGAGGATGAGTTTTTCACTGATCCCCGTCTTTTCCGCCATCTCTTTCCGACCTTTCTTGTCGGCGCACTTCTTCAGAAAATCCTCCAGGGTTGTAACCCCCGCCGCCGCAAGTTTCGCCGCGTATGCCTCACCAATTCCTTCAATTTCTGCCAGTTTTGCCATGTTTTTCTCCTTCCTTGGTTTATCTCGGGACATTTATCCCGTGTTTAAGGTTTAAGTCCTTCAGACAATTAACAAAATTAATGTCTTCTTGCTGGCTCAAGAAAATAGATCCTTCTATACTCCTTTAACCGTAAAAAAGACAATATTAATAATCAATTTGAATAAATATAACAAATTAGGATGAATGTCAATATGCGCCCTGCAACACACAATTCGGAATGTTCAACGTCCCCGGTATCTTCGTCTACAGAGCCAAAATGTAAAAAACAAAGCAATAGGGCTTGACAATACAGAAAATATCGCTATATTAACAAAACCTTGAACAGGAGGGGACAAATGCTTGAAGTAACAGACAAAGCCATAGAAATGATAAAGGATTACCTGAAAAACAATAACATGGATTCCGCTTTGCGGGTCTACATGTCTCCAGGCGGGTGAAGTGGCCCGGCCTTTGGATTGGCTCTGGATGAGCCAAAAGAGACGGATGAGGTTTTCGAGATTAATGATGTCACCTTTTTGGTTGACAAGGCGTTAAAAAAATATGTTAAGGCCATCAAGGTAGACTACAACGATGCCGGATGGCGCCCGGGATTTTCCATCACACCCATCTGGTCTGAACAAGACCTCTTTTCCGGAACCTGCAGCATCTGAGAGGAGAAACCGGCGAAAACAATCCGGGAAACCCTATATTCCCGGTTCATCCATAAAGAGGAGGGAACAGAGTTCATGGAAACGCCCTGTTCCCTCCTCGATTTTTTTATCCAGTTCCAGGAGACGCGGGCTTGTCACATCTTTCCAATCCCGCAAATCGGTCAGGTGCCTTTTGCCCAGGAAGTTCAGCCCCACATCTTTCAGAATATCCGAAATTCCCTGAAACGCTTCCCTTGCCTCTGCTGAGCCCAGAGAAGAGAGGACAGCCCGACAGTTATACGCGTAGCAATACGCGTAACGTCCCGCACGAATGACGCATCCCGTTGGGCCAAGGCCGGGGGGACGATCTCTCCTTTCCCACTCTAATTTCACCGCTCCATACGTTTCGAACAGGTAATGGTACCAGGGGTTTCGAAGGGTCTCGCGGCAGTAACTCGGCCTGCAGCAGACCCGCTCACACCCGGAACAGATCGGGGAGACAACCCGGTCGATGACTGCCCGGACACCCTTTTCAAGCGTAACATATCGCTGGGAAACCTCTTGCAAGAGGGCTTCAAATTCTCTACCCGGCATTTTTTCACACTTTACTTTGCCCATTGGGAATGATTAAACATAAACACGGCGGGGTTTCAAGATAATATGGAATGTGGGCAATCAAAAATACACACAGGGAGGGAATGGTGAACGACACATCTTCACTTCAAATCGCCGTTATTGGGGCCGGCCTGATGGGACACGGCATCGCCCAGGAATTCGCTCAACACGGATACCGGGTTTCTATCTATGACAAAGACATGGCGCGGCGAAACGGGGTCCCTCAACGTATCGAAACGAATCTCCGACTCATGATCAAAAACGGTCTTCTTACAGACGATGCCATCCCGGATATCCTATCCCGGATTCACGTGACAGAGGAGTTGGAAAAAGCGGTGAAAGAGGCCCTTTTTGTCGTTGAGGCCGTCTTTGAAGACCTTCCCCTCAAGCAATCTCTATTTCACAAACTGGATCGGCTATGCCCCAGAGAGGTCACCCTCGCCAGCAACAGTTCTTCCTTTACCCCGTCCCAATACGCCCAGGATCTCCGGTTCCCCGAGCGGGTTATCGGAACCCATTATTTTAATCCCCCTTACCTTGTCCCCCTTGTGGAGATCATCAAGGGGCCCGAAACCTCCACGGCGACACTCGAATGGACCAGGCGTCTCCTGGAAGGGATCGGGAAAAAGGTCGTCGTTGCCAGGAAAGAGGTTCCGGGATTTATCGCCAACAGGATACAGATGGCCCTTTTCCGCGAAGCCCTGAACGTGGTGGCTCAGGGAATCGCAACGCCCGAAGAGGTGGATATCGCGGTAAAGAACAGTTTCGGGAGACGTCTCGGTGTCATGGGCCCCTTCGAGCAGTGCGACATCATTGGGGCGGACCTCAAGATCGCCATCTACAGGTCCATTGCCCCCTCCCTCTGTCATCGTTCCGATCCCCTTCCTCCACTCGTTGATAATGTTGAGAAAAATACCCTGGGCATGAAAACGGGTCAGGGATTTTACACCTGGTCACAGGAGGCCATTCGAAAAAAGACCGAGGCGGTCTCTCGCTGGCTGGCCGCCCTGCAAGACATTGAAACCGAAGAAGAGAACCCGTCAGCTAAAGAGGGAAAGCCAGAAGATAAAGGTGGCGAGGGATAGCAGGGTGCTGGTCGTTACCGCGGAAGATGCCAGTTCCGGATCCCCATTAAGTTCCCTGGACATGATGTAGCACGTAATAGCCGAGGGAGTTGAGAGGAGGACAAGGCCGACGGCCCAAAGGGATCTCGGGACGGAGAGGAGATAAAAAAGGACTACTCCGATCATGGGAACCCCCATCATTTTCAGCGAGGAAGAGAAAAGGGCCATCTTCAGGTCTGTAAATACCTGGCCCATGTTGAGAGATCCGCCGATAATCAGCAGCGCGGTAGGCAGGGCCATTTTCCCCACGATGACCAGGGTCTTTTCGATAATCACCGGAAGGGGGATCTGAAAGAAAGAGAATGCCAGCCCCAGGAGGGTCGACAGGATAATCGGGTTGACCATCAACCTTCCTATCGTGCCACCCCGGTGTTTTACCCCCTGGTCCGCGATGATATGGTAAGAGGATACCGAAAGGATATTCTGAGCGATGATAAAAAAACCGGCCAGAACGCCCGCGACTCCGAAAATCCTATCGTTGAAGCTGTAATAACAGACGGCAAGGCCTATATACCCGATGTTGCCATGAATGCTGGCCTGAACAAAGGTTGCGTAAACCCCCGGCTCAAATCGTAACAGGCGACCCAGAAAGAATACGATAACCCACATGAGGGCAAGGGTGCCAACGCACGCAAGGATAAGATGGGGGAAAAAGCTCCTGTGAAAGGGGGCCGTGGAGATCTTGTGAAAGAGGAGGCATGGGATGGCAACCATGTAAAGGACCCTGTTTCCCGAGGCCATGAAGGCCTCGGTCAGCCACCCCTTTTTCTTTACGGCATAGCCCAGGCCGATCACGAAAAAGATGGGGAGGATCGTACTCAGGGCGGAGCTCATAACAGGATCACCTTAAGAGATTAGGCAGGAAAATACAACCAGGATCACAGGCGATATTCGCGGAAATTTACCATTTGCTTTTCCCCACTTCATGGGATATACTGCGTAAAATGCAATTTATAGACATTAAAGGAGGGAATCATGCAGATTGGCATCCCAAAAGAGATTAAATCCGCCGAAAAGCGTGTTGCCGCTACCCCCGCAGGTGTTCGTGCCTTTGTGACCCATGGACACAAGGTTTTTGTGGAGAAGAATGCTGGCTTAGGCTCCGGTTTCAGAGACGAGGAATACATCCGCGCGGGGGCAACCATCCTGGAAAACGCCCGGGACGTCTGGGCTGAAGCCGATATGATCATGAAGGTTAAGGAACCTATCGGCCCCGAACTGGACTGGATGAAGCCCGGCCAAATCATCTTTACCTACCTCCATCTCGCGGCCAACCGAGAGCTGACGGAAAAACTTCTCGATAAGAAGGTGATCGGAATCGCCTACGAAACCGTTCAGTTAGAGGATGGCTTCCTTCCCCTTCTTTCTCCCATGAGCGAGGTGGCGGGACGTCTCTCCGTCCAGATGGGGGCCTACTGCCTCGAGGCACAAAATGGGGGAATAGGAATCCTCCTGTCCGGTATTTCCGGCG
>CAZPTH010000147.1:0-5885 GCA_964589315.1 uncultured Thermodesulfobacteriota bacterium | reverse complement strand
ACGACTTTCGGATGTGTTCCTCGCTGGCCGACTTCAGGGCCTTTTCATCCCTTGCCTTGACCGCCTTGATCATCCCCTTTGTCTCCCTGAAAAAGGACGGGACATCGATTTCCCGGGGGATGGAGAGCCAGAAACGCAGATACTGGGCCAGAAGGTTCTCAAGCAACTGGGCCGCCTGGGTGTTTCTTGAAGCCGTGTAGAGAATCCGATGAAACCTGGAGTCGAGCTCGATCAGTCTCCTGTTGGAAACCGCACCCTTGATTCCCGCGATCTCCCTTTCGAGATGGGTCAGGGTCACGAGCTCCTCCGCGCTGATCCTCTGCATGGCCCAGAGGTAGGCCTGGATCTCCAGGGCCGAACGGATTTCGGTGATTTCCTTGATCCGGTTGAGGCTGAGGGGGGTCACCATGAAATGCGACCCGGTCCGCAGGACCCATCCTTCCGCCTGGAGAAAGATGAGGACCTCTTTAATGGGGGTTCGGCTCGTCCCAAAGCTCTCGGCCAGGTCGCTCAGGTTCAGGACACTCTCCGGCCGGTATTCCAGCCAGATAATCTTTTCCTTTATTGCCTGATAGATACGGTTCGACTCCACCTTCTCCTCAATTCAAGGACAGTGTCTGCTTATTCCCACAAATCAGGTGGAAATTCAAGGTCATCCCGCCAAAGTCGCCACTTTTCAAACGAACCCCTTCAGCCTTTCCATCGCTTCCTCGAGACGCGCGACCGGATGGGTCAGCGCGATCCGAATATATCCCTCTCCGTGGACTCCATACATGGAACCCGGGATCATCCAGACGGCGATTTCATCCAACACCTTCAGGCACCACTCCCTGGAATCCGTAACCCCCTCGGGCACCCGAGACCAGACATAGAAGGTTGCCTTGGGGACCTCGACCTCCATCCCTATCTCCCGAAGCCCCTTGACCACCGCGTCCCGGCGCTCCCGGTACATTCGGTTTCTCTCCTCCATGAAGTCCGTGGGGCCATTCAGGGCGGCCGTCGCGGCGACCTGGAGGGGATAGAACATCCCCCGATCGGCATGAGACTTGATCTTTTTCATACCGGCAATGATGTCCCTGTTTCCCAGCATCATCCCGACCCGCCAGCCGCAGCAGTTGTAGGCCTTGGAAATGGAATTGAACTCGATCCCGATCTCTTTCGCCCCCTCGAACTGGAGAAAACTCGGGGGAGTGTAGCCATCGAAACAGACTTCCGAGTAGGGATTGTCCGCAATCACCGCCACGTCATACTTCGTGGCCCAGTCAATGAGCGTTTTATAGAAATCGTCCGGGGCAACCGCCGCCGTCGGGTTGTTGGGATAGTTGACCCATATCATTTTGGCCTTGCGCGCCACGTCCGGATCGATGGCGTCCAGGTCGGGTAAAAATCCGTTTTCCTTTAGAAGGGGAACCGGCTCAATCACGCCACCCGCTATCCTGACCCCGGCGTTATAGGCAGGATAGCACGGGTCAGGCACCAGGGCAATATCCCCCGGGTCCAGCATGCAGGTATGGATGTGGAACAGGCCTTGCGCGGAACCCAGCAGCGGCAGGACCTCCGTTTCGGGGTCACACGAAACACCGAAGCGGCGTTCATACCACTTGGCCATGGCCTCCTGCAGAGGCATCATGGAATAAAAGCTTGGATAATGGTGATTATCCGGGTCCAGGCACGCGTCGGCCAGGACCTTCCGCTGACTCTCGATGGGTCGGACATCCGGGTCCCCCAGCCCCAGGTTGATGACGTCCTTCCCCTCCTCCCGCATCTTCGTAAGGATGACATTCATGGTAGTGCCCAGATAGGCCTCAAAATCGTTCAAACGACTGGCTGTTTTCATTTTTAACCTCCCCCACCTCTCAAAAAGGCGTAACGAATTGTTGGTGTATTTATTATGTATACATATTAAACTCATTTGTCAAGTCCTAAGAAGGTCCCATCCCTTTTACCGGTCAAGGCGGTGACATCACCTGAACAGGTACACCTGTAAATTACCCGATAAGCCAGATTCAGCCCCGGCGAAAGAGTGTGATACATTGTGAAAGCACCTGGAATATGGCATAACGGTCCAAAAAGAGTCTGGAGAAATACGAATGGGAAATGATACCAATGTCCTGCTGAAAACTCGCGACAAGGATGGTTTTCTGACCTTGACCTTGAATCGCCCCGACAGGCTCAACGCCCTTGATCCGGCCCTGCTCTTCGCTCTGGACAGCGCGGTCAAAGAGGCGAAGGATTCCGCGGGCCTGAAAGGCATCATCGTGACTGGCGCGGGAGGAAACTTCTGCGCCGGCGGGGATGTGTTTATCATGAGGAATGCCGTCGAGTCTCGTAACATCGACGCCCTTTCTCCCTTTCTGGCCATCCTGGAGCAGACGGCCCATACCCTGTTTACGTGTCCCCTTCCCACGGTGTGCCTCCTGGATGGGATCGTGGCGGGGGCGGGGATCGGCCTGGCGCTGAGCGCGGATATCCGGATCGCCACGGAGGACACACGCTGCCATTTCGCCTTCCCCACGCTGGGCGCCATCCCGGACGCGGGTTCCTCCTATCTCCTGGCCAACATCATTGGATACCATCGGGCCATGGAATTTTACATTCGGAACGAACCCCTTGACGCGGAAACGGGGCTGGCGTGGGGGCTGTATCACGAGGTCGTGTCCAGGGAAAAGTTGCCTGAACGCGTCACCTACTGGAAGGGAAAGATGGCGGCCCTGGCCGCGAAGGGCTTCAAGCTGAGCAAGGCGCTTTTTCAACAAGCCCTGCACAGCTCCATGAAAGATGGGGTGGACGCGGAATATTTTGCCCAGTTGACGGCGATGAAGTCCGAGCATTTCTATGAAAAGGTCTCGGAACTGACGACGAAAAGGGGGAAGGCCAAGACATGAGCGATTTTACCCTGAATCTCAGCCCCCACCGCTACGTCAAGCGGGCGGGTGTCCTGTCCGCGCTTCCCGAATTCCTCGCATCCTTTGGAAAGAAGGTGTTTCTCCTGTTCGATCCCCTCATGCGGGAAAGATACGAAGCGGATGCCCGCGGGGCTTTGGAAAAGAACGGCTTCAATGTCATCGTGGGTGCGCTTGAGAGGAACTGCTGCGTGGAGGAGGGAGAGGCGTGGGTGGAGCGTTTCAGCGACGCCTCTCCGGGAAGCATCGTTGGCATGGGCGGCGGCAAGGCCATCGACCTGGCGAAATGGATCGCCGCCCAAATTGACACGCCGTTCATCGCCATTCCCACCAGCACCGCCACCTGTGCCGCCGTCACGGGGATTTCCCCGCTCTATACCCCCGAGGGCATTTATCGACATACGGTTCCTTCCGCGCCGCCTGTCCTCACCCTCGTCGATCCCGACATCCTCCTCACACAACCCAAGAGGCTCCTTGCCGCGGGCATGGCCGACTCCATGGCCAAGTGGGTCGAAGCAAAGGGGATGCGGAAACGGCACCATAAACGGATTTTGTCCGCGTCGGCCCTGTCGATCGCCCGGCTTATCTACGAGTTCCTCACCCGCAAGGGGACCCGGGCGCTGGAAGACCTGGAGAAGGGCCAGTGGACGGAAACCCTGTCGGAGGTGGTAGATATCTGTCTTCTGACCACGGGACTGGTGAGCACGATCGGGGGAAAGACCGTTCGGGTCAGCGCGGCGCACGCCTTTCAGGATGCCTTCATCGGCCTGGGATCGAAAAAGGATGTGTTGCACGGGGAGCTGGTGGCGTTCGGGCAGATCGTCCAGATGGTCCTGGAAAAGACGTCCGAATCCCTCGTAAAACGGCACCTCATCCTCTTCTCGCGCTGGGAGCTCCCCCTCACGCTGGAGGCTCTGGGGCTTGACGCGGGGCAGGAATATTTTGAAAACGGCATCGAACGGATGCTGGGAGAAAACAGCCCCATCCACAACCTGCTTGTTCCCGTAACGAAGGACGAGGCGCGTTCCGCTATCCTGAAAGCGGATACCCTGGGACGTCAGTTCCTGCCGTTGTCATAAAAAAAGCCGGGATGGCACAAACCATCCCGGCTACTCATATTCCCCGCCACATCTCAGAATTTGTCGGCATACTTCCCGATTACAGGGACATACCACTTCTCACCCTTCAGGGCCTTGATGATGCAGAAGATATGCAGAATGAGAATTCCCAGCCATATAAACAGCCCGAGAAACGCGAAGATGATATTGAGAATGGGGATAAACCCAAAGATCATCAGCACGATCCACAGGGCGATCTCAAAGGCCACCAGCACGAGGCCCTGCTTGGAATGCCATCGGACATACTCGTTGTCCTTGGCCACGAAAAACGGGATCAGCGCCAGGATTCCCAGATAAGCGAGAACCAGGAAGATGACATCTTCCGATTGCCGCTTCCCTTCCTGGGGTGCCTCCTGTGAACTTGTTGTCGTTACGGGTGTTTCTGACTTATTCGATTCAGGTTCTTTTGCAGAAAAATCAGCATCTGCCATAGTTTCATCCCTCCCTTTCCTTAATTTACAATAGATTACCATACACCCTTATATACTGTCAAAGGGGGCTTCCCGGAGAAGAGGACATGCCGGTCATTTCTTTTGATTACCCTCCAAATGTGATACGTTTGGACAAAAAGGAGATCTTTCCTGTGAAACTTATTAAAGGTCTTGTTATTTTCAGCATTTTTGTCATCCTCTCAGCGTTATCGACGCCTGTTCAGGCCAAGCCCTATCCCTGGGAGGTGCAACAAAAGAAAACGCCTTCCCCACCCCCAGCGCCCACGCCGGCGGTTCCCCAAAAACCAACCGGCCAGGCGCCCTCCATCCCCACCTCTCCAGCGAAGGCCATCTATCTCCGCGCGGTGAAGGCCTACCTGGGGGAGGGAGTCGAAAGGGATTACCCCACGGCCTTCAGGCTTTTCAAGGAAGCGGCCGATCAGGGTTACCCGCCCGCGCAACACATGACCGGTGTCTGTTATGAATACGGCCGCGGCACGGGGAAGGATCTTGAAGAGGCCTTTCGTTACTTCCGCCTCGGGGCAAAAGGCGGCAACGCGAAGGCCCAGTTCAAGGTCGGCGCGTTTTACTGGTTTGGGAAGGGGCGAACAAAAAACTACACTCAGGCCGTCACGTGGTACAAACGGTCGGCAGAACAGGGGTTCGGCCCCGCCCTGAACAACCTTGGCGTGGCCTACGAAAATGCCCTCGGCGTGAAGAGGAACCTGGAAATGGCCCGCGCCTACTATGAGAAGGCGGCACGAAAGGGGAACGTCAAGGGATATGAGAACCTCGTTCGCCTTTCGGATGGCATGGGGAAACCCATCCCCCTGCTCAAGAACAGGATTCGGATGGGGGTCTTCGACATTCAAGCCTCCAAACATTGGACTCCCCTCCCCATCAAAAGCGCCAAAGGGAAAAAGCAGTGGTTCTTCGGCTACGTGACGAAGAAGGGGGCTACACCCAACCTGTTTATCCTCTTTCGATCAGATTCCTTCGGGTTCACTTCAATGGATCAGAGAAAAAAGATAGAGAAAGAACTCATCAAGGAAATGAAAGTCACGTCCCCCGGGGATGTTCAATCCATGAAGGTGGCAAGGCGCAAGACCCTGGTTCTACGCGCCTTCGACGGCGAAGACACCGCTTTCACTCTTCTTCCCTACGACGACATTTCCCTCCACCTGATCGTGGTTCTCTACCAGGGGCAGGATGTCCCGCGGCTCACCCAGCCCGTTCGGGCCTATCTCTCCACGCTGGTCCTGCGACACGATTGAGGGCTATTTTTTGCCTTCGGCCATCCCCCTGCTGAAAGCGTCGCCGATGATCTTCCTCCCTCCTATGTCGTTTGTCTCGTTTGTCTCGTTTGTCTGGTTTGTCTGGTTTATCTGGTTTGTCTCGTTTATCTCGTTTGTCTGGTTCAGCTCGTTTGCTTG
>CAZPTH010000146.1:0-5890 GCA_964589315.1 uncultured Thermodesulfobacteriota bacterium | reverse complement strand
GGGGGAAGCAGCGATCTCCGGGACATCCTCGCAAAGCACGCCAAAAGAGATCCAGATGCCACACTCGCCCTTTCTCTCTACGTCTACCGTATCAAAAAATACATCGGGGCCTACATGGCCATCCTCGGACGCGTGGACGCCCTCGTCTTCACGGCGGGGGTGGGAGAAAACAGCCCCTACATCCGCTGGCATGCCTGCAAGGACCTCGAACACCTGGGGATCGTGATTGATAAAGATAAAAATAACACCAAAAGGGAAGGGATTTTCGAAATCCACGCGGGTCAGAGCCGGGTCAAGGTCCTGGTCATCCCGACCAATGAAGAGTTGGAAATCGCTACCCAGGCCCAGGCGCTGATCGATAGCGCAAATTCATTGTAATTCCTCATTTCCTTTGCTAAAAAAATCAAAAAGGAAAAATCGAGGCTGAAGACAAGGGGATACGGATTCCATGGGTAACGCGACATTCAAAAAGGTCGGCATGTCGGACGAAAAGATGTACGGGCCACCCAAGATCCTTGTCTGCGGCCATCCCCCAAAGGCACAGCACGCCCTGATTGCCCTGCTTAAAGACCACGGATTGGGGCAATACCCCATCGTTTTCGTACCGCGGGAAGACGAATCCCTCCGCCTAAAGGAGCTCCTTGACCGGGAACCCCTGGCAGGACTGGGCCGAGAGGGAGGCAATCGGCCCGCCCTCATCGTTTCAGGCTTCACGGAGAAGGATCTCCACAGCCTCCTGGGAATCTTCCGGGCCGGAGGCACCAAGCGTCCCCTCCTTGCAACCCTGACCCCGACGTCCGAGGCCTGGACGGTCAAAGATCTGCTGGACGAGCTTGCCCGTGAGGCGGTCGCCATGGGCAAAATGCGGCAAAAACATCAAACCCAAAAAAACAAGTAGGAGAAAACCGTGCCGGATCCCCCCCTAACTGCCCTTCCGCGGGAGACACAGGAGGTCCTGAGAAAACTCGGGAAGGCCGATATCCTCATTGGTATCCCCAGTTACAACAACGCCGAGACCATCGGACATGTTATCAAGGCGGTTATGCTCGGACATGCCAAATACTATCCCGATAAGCAAGCCATCCTGATCAATTCGGATGGGGGATCCTCCGACGGGACGCAAGAGGCGGCCAAGGCGGCGCTTAATGAAGACATCTACGACATCAGTCTCACCAGGAAACCGATGCGCCCCATTCGAGGTATCACGACACACTACCACGGGATCCCCGGGAAGGGTTCCGCCTTCAAGGCCGTTTTCGAGGCGGCCCGTCTCCTGGACGCAAAGGCCTGCGCCGTCTTCGACTCCGACCTTCGAAGCATTACGCCCGAGTGGGTCCATCTTCTTCTCGGTCCTGTCTTGGAAAAGGGATATGGCTACGTCTGCCCCTTTTACCGGCGTCACAAATATGACGGCACCATCACCAACAGCATCGCCTATCCCCTGACCCGCGCCCTGTATGGACGAAGGGTGCGCCAGCCTATCGGCGGGGATTTCGGATTTTCCGGGGAGCTGGTCACCCGTTATCTCGAAAAGGACGTCTGGGACACCGACGTGGCCCGGTTCGGTATCGACATCTGGATGACCACCACGGCCATGGTGGAGGGTTTCAAGATTTGCCAGTCCTTCATGGGAGCCAAGATCCATGACGCGAAAGACCCGGGGGCTGATCTCGGCCCCATGTTTGAACAGGTTGTGGGAACGATTTTTACCCTGATGCGGGAAAACGAGGCGAGATGGAAAGAAGTGGTGGGAAGCCGCCCGACCGCCATCTTTGGATTCCAGTCCGAGGTATCTCCCAATCCCTTGAACGTCAATGTCAGGAGAATGATTACCAAGTTCAAAGAGGGGTTTGACGAAAACAGGGCCTACTATGAAACCTTCCTGTCGGAGGACTGTCTTTCAAAGATTATCGAGGTCAGGGAAATGTGCACGGATGTCATCGACTTTCCCAAGGTCCTCTGGGTCAAGATCATTTACAACTACGCGGCATATTATCAGAAAGAAAAAGACGTGAAACGCCTCCTTGCCTCACTGATTCCCCTCTACTTCGGCTATGTCGCCTCCTTCGTCAGGGAAACCGAAACCTACGACGACTACAGGGCGGAAGAGGTCATCGAAGAACTATGTGAAATTTATGAAGATACCAAGCCCTACCTCCTCCATCAGTGGGAGGAAAAGGGCTGCGAGGAATAGCCATGGAAGAAAAGAAAAAAATTCTGGCCATCGACGACGAGGAAGACATCCGCTTCATCCTTAAAGAGGAACTTACCGACGAGGGATACGAGGTTCATACCCTGGGAGACCCTACAAGGGCGCTTGAACTGATCGATGAGATCAAACCCGACCTCGTCCTCCTGGATATCAAGATGCCTCAGATGAGCGGAACGGAGCTCCTCGGACTTATTCGTGACAAGTACTACGATCTCCCCGTTATTCTCCTTACGGCCTATAGCTCTTTCAAGCGCGACATCGCCTCCGCCGCCTGCGACCACTATGTGGTCAAGTCGGGGGACCTCACCGAATTGAAAAAACGGATCGAGAAAATCTTCAAAACAAGGGTCTGAATAAGGCCGCAGATTGACGCGGATAAACACAGATTAAAAACAAACCGCTATGCGATGTCACCAAAACGCAAAAATGACAAATTATATGGCTCATTATCTTATGTGAGACAGGACTTCGTGGGTAAACCCGTGGTTCCTAATGAATTAGAGCACAAAGAATACCGAGAAGAAGAATAGACAAGACACAAAACATTAACCCGATTTCCACCACTTCCCTTCAAAACTGGCCGGGATGAGAGCAACTCATGCCCTTCAAAGGCCAGGATAAAAAATCCCTATCGTGGCCATAATTACCACAAATACGCTCAACGATGAGAAGCCTTTTCCACGAAGCCACCTCAAAGCCCCCATATATAAAAACCAAAAAAATTTAACGATCATATTGACAAAAACGTTTTCTTACTATTATAAAGATATAACAGTGTTATATAAACAATATTCATAACCGTTAACCTTTTTTGAAAAGGAGGGTGGCCATGGGTGATTCCTCAAGGAATGGCGATTACGGAATAATGGTCTTCAAACCCGGCACGCCAAAAAGTGCCAAGACAAGGGGGATCTTCTTCTTCATTGTGTTCAGCCTGATCATCCTCATCCAGGCCTTTTACTGGCTGTTCGCCAACAAGGTCCTTCCCATCGTGATGGGGATGCCGTTCGGGATGTTCTTCATCGTTCTTTTCATCGCCATAGAGTTTGTGGCCCTGGTGATTCTGTATTTCCTTGAATCGAGTGAAAACTCGGAAGGGGGGAATGTCTGATGTCCTGGATCGTCGTAATCGTCATCATGTTTATTTATCTTTTCTTCGTCCTTTTTCTCGGAACGTTTGCCGGGAAGGGACGGGAAAATTCCGTTGTCGAATACATCGCCGCCAGTCGAAACCTCGGCTTTTTCGTGATGTACTTCCTGATGGGCGGTGCCATTTTCAGCGCCTTCGCCTACCTGGGAGGCCCAGGCTGGGCCTACTCCAAGGGTGCCGCGGCGTTTTACATCCTCGGCTACTGCGCCCTGGGCCTGGTGCCCTGGTGGCTGTGGGGACCCCGGGCCCTTCGGGCAGGGAAGAAATTCAACTACGTGACGCAGGCCGAGCTCTTTTCCGACAGGTTTCAATCCAAGACCTTGTCTGTCATCATTGCCATCGTCTCGATCCTGGCCTTCATCCAGTATATCACCCTCCAGATGAAGGGATGTGCCTACATCTTTCAGATCGGCTCGGGAGGACGAATCCCCTTCTGGGCGGGAGCCCTGATTGCCTATGCCGTGGTCGTGATCTACGTCTTTTTCGGCGGGGTCCGGGGTGTGGCCTGGACCAACGTGTTTCAGGGGGCCTTCATGATCACCATCGCTTGGGTCCTGGGGCTCTACTTTACCTACAAGCTTTACGGGGGACCGGGCCCCATGTTCATGAAGATTTACCATGCCAAGCCAACCCATCTCCTCGTGGGCCCGGGAACGAAAATGAGCTTCTCGGCCTACAGCAGCGCCCTGCTGGTATCAGTCCTGGGGTTTTCCATGTGGCCCCACCTGTTCATGAAGGCCTACACGGCAGAGAGTGAGCGCGTCCTGAAAAAGACGATCGTCATGTATCCGACCTTCGCCATCTTCCTCGTCCCGGTCCTTTTCATCGGATTCGCGGGTTTCCTGCAGGTCACTCCCGACAAGCTGGGGGCACCGGATCGAATCCTCCCGTGGATGTTCATGCACATGAAGTTCCCCTCGGTGGTGGTCGGTGTGATCCTGGCCGCCGCCCTGGCCGCCGCCATGTCCACGCAGGACACCATTACCCACGCTGCAGGTTCCATTTTCGCTCAGGACTTCATGCAGCCCCTGAGAAAGGAAAAACTGTCCGACAAGGAAGAGTTCGGATGGATCCGCATCTCGGTCGTGGTGTTCGGTGCCGTTTCCTACCTGGTTGCGATCTTTGGCGGACAGACCCTGGTTGCGCTCCTCCTGGGGGCCTATGGTTCCATCGTGCAGCTGCTGCCCCTGGCGGCGGCAACCTTCTTCTGGCCGCGGGCCACGAAAGCGGGCGCTATCTGCGGATTGCTCGCCGGGGTCTTGTTCAACTATGCCATCGTGCTTCACATCATCCCCAAATTCTGGGGCATCCACGCGGGTATTCAGGGACTGGTCCTCAATTTCATCGTGTTGATCGTTGTATCCCTCCTGACCAAGCCGATGGACAAGGAGCACGTTTACAAGTTTGCCGAACTGTAAAATAATCTCGATCCTGTAACCCGGTCGGGACCCTCCCGGCCGGGTTGATCTACAAAAAATCCCACCTTATGCGGGATTGACAGGGAACAGAAAGATGGATTTTTCCGATACGGTCAGAGAACATGAAGCCTTGATTTACAAGCTCCGCAGGGATCTTCACAGGATCCCCGAACCCGCCTATACGGAAAAGAAAACCTCGGCCTACATCGCGGATTACCTGAGGAAAGAGGGGTTCGAGGTCACGGAGGGGATTGCCAAGACGGGGGTCGTGGCCTTACTCCCGCTTTCGGGACCGGGCAAGACCCTGCTGATTCGCTCTGACATCGACGCCCTTCCCATTAAGGAAGAGACGGGCCTCCCCTTCGCTTCCCAGCACCCCGGGGCAATGCACGCGTGTGGTCACGACGCCCACATGGCGATGGTCCTCGGAGCTGCGACCATCCTAAAAAAGATCGGAAAGGAGCTGAAGGGAAATATCAAGTTCGTATTTCAACCCGCAGAGGAAGGACCGGGTGGTGCGAAACCGATGATCGAAGAAGGGGTTATGGATGATCCCCACGTGGATTACGCCATCGGGTGCCACCTGTGGCCCGCCATACCAGAAGGAACCGTCGGAGTTCGGGCTGGCAGGCTCATGGCGGCCATGGACCGCTTTGACATCCGGATTATCGGAAAGGGAGGGCACGGCGCCATGCCGCACCTCTGCGTGGACGCCCTCGAAATCGGCACCCAGGTGGTTGGGGCCATCCAGCGTATCGTCAGTCGCCAGATGAATCCACAGGTGCCGACGGTGGTTACGGTCGGCAGTTTTCACGCGGGAACCACGTTTAACATCATCCCCGGGACGGCCGAGATGAGCGGAACGACACGAACCTTCGACAAGGGGGTCTGGAAGTCATGGCCCGAGCGCATGGAGAGAATCATCCGGGGTGTCTGCGAGGCCATGGGAGCGGGCTATGAACTGAAATATTCCCAGGGCTATCCCCCCCTCGTCAACGACGATTGGATGTCGGACATCGTTCGCCAGTGCGCGGCAGAGATGATCGGGGAGGAAAAGGTGGTGGAACCCGAACCCACGATGGGCGGGGAAGACATGGCCTTCTTCCTGGA
>CAZPTH010000145.1:0-6125 GCA_964589315.1 uncultured Thermodesulfobacteriota bacterium | reverse complement strand
GAGCGTCATCGCCATCGCCACGGCATTCTTCTTCGGACTTTGCTCCTCCACGTTCCTTCCCATGTATTTCTCCGCCCTCTACTGGAAGCGCGCCACGCGCGCCGGGGCCATCGCGAGCATGGTGGGGGGATTCATCGCCAGCTTCTTCTGGCTCATCTTCATCCACAAGAAGGAAGCTGCCGCGATCGGCCTCTGCAAGGCCCTGACCGGCAAGGTAACCCTCCTGGGATTCCCGTGGAACGTGATCGACCCCAACGTCATTGCCCTGCCTATCTCCATCATCCTTGTTATCGTGGTCAGTCTCGCCACGTCCCGGATGAACGAAGAACACCTGGAGAAGTGCTTCGAGCTGATGTAAAACATCACAATGCGAACATAAAAAAGGGGGCCTTTCGGCCCCCTTCTCTTTTGCCCCAACGGGGTTCGTCTACGCGGTCGGCACCGTCGTCTTCTTGCCGATATATTTCTCTCGAAGCTTGGGTTTCTCAATCTTCCCACTCGGATTCCTCGGAACCTCGGCAAAGACGATCTTCTCAGGCCACTTGTATTTCGCCAGGCCACCTTCCTTGCAGAAATCGACCACTTCCTGCTCCGTCATGGTCTCGCCGGGCTTCAACTGGATAATCGCCATGGCGATCTCCACGAGACGCTCATGGGGATACCCAATCACGGCCACATCCGCGATCTTGGGATGCCTGTGCAGAAAATCTTCTATCTCGGCCGGGAAGATGTTTTCGCCGCCCCGGATGATGAGGTCCTTTTTCCTGTCAGCGATGTAGTAATAACCCTCTTCGTCCTTCCAGACCAGGTCTCCGGTGTAGAGCCATCCATCCTTGACCGTTTCCGCCGTCTTCTCGGGGTTCTTGTAATATTCCTTCATGAGACGCGGCGCCTTGAAGATAAGTTCCCCGACTTCACGAACGGGAACCTCTTTCCCCTCGAAATCGACGACCTTGGCCTCGACCCCAAAGGTCGGTTTGCCGATGGAGCCCGGTTTGCGGAGGACATCCTCGTCATAGAGGTTGAAGGATCCGCCGCCGCCGCCCTCGGTAATGCCATAGATGTTCCCTGTCTTGAACGGGAAGAGCCGCTTGATATCTTCAAACAGGCTGTGCGGGACAGGCTGCGCACCGATAACGATGTAGCGGGTCTTTGAAAAGTCGTATTTTGACAAATCGATATCGCCCCGTTTGACCGCTTCAACCGTGTCAGACATGGTCGGCACGGTGACCCATCCGCTGGTTATCTTCTCCTGTGAAATGGCATCGAGGAGGTAACTGGGTTTGCTCAGATCGAGGGTACAGACGATTTTCCCGCCCGCCATGTAGCTGGGGAACGACAGGAACATACTTCCACTGTGATAGAAGGGATGCGCCGCAAGATACGTGGTATCGTATCCATCGTTGTAGGTCAGTCCCACTGCCACGCCAATCTGGAACAGGGTTTTGTGGGCCTGACAAACCGGTTTGGGCTTCCCCGTTGTTCCTGAGGTAAACATGAGTTCCGCCATATCGTCGTCATCCACATCCGCCACGTAATCTTCGGGGCTCCCCTTCATAACCTCTTCGTAAGAAATCATGTCATCAGGGACATTTTCACCCACGCAGATATACTTTTGAATGCTCGGCATCTGATCCCTCGCGGGCTGGACCTTGGGCAGGAACCCATCCCCCAGGATAAAGGCCTTCGGCTCTGTCGCGTTGGCCGCGAACTGGATGTCCGCGCTGGCGAACCTGTAATTGAGGGGAACCACGGCGGCCCCCGTTTTCAGAACGCCAAAATAGGTGACATACCACTCGACACTGTTCATCTGAAGGTGCAGAACCGTGTCACCCTTCCCGACTCCCAATTCATCCTTCAGAAAGTTCGCCACCCTGTTGGTCTGCTCGTTAAACTCCTTCCAGGTGAGCGATCTCCTGAGATTTTTCGACTGGTTTAGTTCAATAAAAAACTCCTCATCCGGATACTTTAAGGCATTAATCCTCCCAAAATCAGCAAAGTTCATTTGCCCACCTCCTGTTTAAACTGTTAAAATATTTGCGGATATCTCCGCCCAACTTGAAAAACTTAACGATTGTTCATTTTTTACCACAGGCTCCCCTGCGTGTCAATATATCAGACGATGATGGCGCGGCGCATTAACACAACTCATGGTGTGACGACTGTTTCAATGAGGGATTCTTTTTATGTAAACCAGGCAAGGATGTGTAGACACGGCGGTCATTTTTTTGTAATAATAAGTAAAATGTTTTTATTCTAAATCAAATTTTGGAGGCGTAATGAAAATTATCGTCTGTACCAAGCAGGTCCCGGATGTGGAAACCGAGTTCCATTTCAAACCCGACTATCCAGGCATCGAAGTCGAAAAGATGCCCATGATTATCAACCCTGGGGACGAGGTCGCCATCGAGGGGGCCCTGCGACTCAAATCGATCTACCCCGATACCGAGGTCATCCTCGTCTCCCTGGGCCCTTCCACCGTTCGTGAAAGCCTCGAATACGGCCTGAGCATGGGAGCGGACAGGGCGTTTCACATCCTTGACGACACCTATCGCTTTGGCGATGCCTTCAGGACCGCCCATATCCTCTCAAGGGCCATCGAAAAAATTGGGTACGATATTATCCTTTTCGGCTACCGGGCCGTAGATGACCGACTCCACTTCGTCGGACCGGCCGTGGCCGAATTTCTCGGCCTTCCCCACATCACGGGCGTAACCCTCCTGAAAATTTATCAGGGAATTCAACGATGCGAGGCGCACCAGGAGGTCCCGAAAGGGATCAACATCGTGGAATGCCCCTACCCCGCCGTCTTCACGGTCAAGCGGGGGCTCTTCATGCCCCGCTATCCCTCTCTGACGGAAAGGTTGGCCGCGCGGGAAAAGGAGATTACGACCCTTCCCTTGAAAGACCTATGGAACGAAACGGCCGGAAAGGAATATCCCCAACATGCCTCCATGCGCTTTTCCATTCCGGAAGCCATGGTCACGGAACGGAAGGTCGCGTGGTGCTCGCCGAAAGATCTGGCGGAAGTTCTCAAGAAATACAAGGCGCGTGTCCCTGAGCACACCACACCCACTGACGAAGGAACAGGGGAAGAATTATGAAAAAAAGTATCTGGGTTATCGCCCACCATCAGGAAACGGGAATCAAGCCGGTCACGTTCGAACTCCTGAGCATGGCAAATATCCTTGCTCAACAGATCGGCGCGGATGTTAACGCCCTTATCATGGGAACCTCGGTTTCTCATCTCAGTTCCCAGCTCATCGGGCTGTGCGACCGCGTCTTTCTCTTTGAAAATGCCATACTTTCTGAATACCATTACGAGACCTACCAGCAAATCTTCATCAAGGCGGTGGAAAAATACCATCCTGACATCCTCCTCGTTTCGAGTATTCTCAGGGGAACTGACTGTTTCCCCAGGCTCGCGGCGCACTTCAGAGCCCATTACGTCTCCGGTTGTCTCGATCTCTCCTACCAGCCGGAGGCGGAGCTCATCAGGTATCACCAGGCCGTTTACGAGGGTCGGGCGATCCTTGAGGGGGCTTTTAAACTGGACAGGATGGCGGTCATTATGACCCGTCCGCACGTTTTCGCGCCGTCCATGGAAAGAACACGTAAGGAAACGAAGGTTTCCCTCCTCGAAATCACCCTTTCCCCGATCGAATTCCTCACACGCCGCGTTTCTTCTATCAAGAACGTGTCGCTTTCCCTTGGAGAGGCACTGGTCGTCGTGGCGGGGGGGCGCGGCATGCAGGGGGCTGGTGGGTTCAACCTCTTGAGGGAACTGGCACGGCGCCTGCACGGTGCCGTGGGCGCGACCAAGGCGGCTGTGGAGGCGGGCTGGTGTGAACACCGCTTCCAGATCGGCCAGACAGGGAGCCTGATCTCCCCTGAGGTTTATATCGCCTGCGGCATCTCCGGATCCATCCACCACCTGGCGGGGATTCAAGGTGCAAAAACCGTCATCGCCATCAACCAGGACCCCAACGCCCCCATCTTCAAACGATCGGATTACGGCATCGTTGGGAATGTCTTCGAAATCATTCCGGAACTCATTCAGGAAATCGACCGAATTTAAGGAGACTGCCTTGGAAGCTGCCCGTACCTTTTTTTGGAATGTTGGCCACGTCAGGATCGCCATCTATATTCTTGCCATCGTCCCCATTGCCTTTATCGTTTACGGCCTCTATAAACGATATCACCTCTGGCGACAGGGAATCCCGGAAAACCGGACCTCTCACCTGGGCGACAGAATCCTCTCTTTTGTTGAAAACACCCTCCTCCAGAAGCGTATCTTCCGGGAGCCTTACCCCGGCCTGATGCACGGGCTCATCTTCTTTGGGTTCGTCGTCCTGTTTATCGGAACAGCCATGATTGCTTTCCAGGAAGACATTACCCTGCCCCTTTTCCACTGGGAATACCTGAAAGGGACCTTTTATCTCGGCTACTCCCTCGTTCTCGATATCTTTGGCGTTCTCGCCATCCTGGGCACCCTCATGGCCCTCTATCGGCGACTGATTCTCAAGCCGGACCGCCTCGATAAGCGGTGGGATGACAACCTCGTCCTGTACCTCTTTCTGTTCATCCTTGTCACGGGCTTCCTCGTGGAGGGTTTCCGTATCCTGGCAAATGAACTTTCCATTCACCCCGAATGGAGCTGGTGGTCGCCCGTTGGTTTGTCCGTGGCGTCCCTCTTTAAGGGAACCGGCATGGACACCGAGACCTCCCTTGCCCTGCACCGTCTCTTCTGGTGGCTCCACGTCATCGCCGCCTTCACTTTTCTGTCTCTCATCCCCTTTACCAAACTCATTCACATCTTCACGGGTTCGGCGGATACCTTCCTGCGGCCGGACCCCCCTGTGGGAAGGCTCGTCCCCATCGATATTGAAAACTCGGAAACCTTCGGCGTCGAGAAATACAGCGAATTCACCTGGAAACACCTCTTTGATCTTGACGCCTGTATCCGCTGCGGTCGGTGTCAGGATGTCTGTCCCGCCTATCTTTCCGGCAAACCCCTCTCCCCCAAGGTTTTCATACAGGACCTGCGTTCCGGGTTGGGCCGTAAAACAGAGGGGGAAGAACAGACATCCATTATTGGTGACATCATTCAAGAAGATACCCTGTGGGCATGCACAACCTGCCGGGCATGCGAAGAGGCCTGTCCCCTCTTCATCGAGCACGTACCAAAACACCTGGAATTCCGCCGTCACCAGGTCCTTGTCCTGACAAAATTCCCCTCCGAGCTGCGCACCACGTTCAGGAATCTGGAACGCCAGGGAAATCCCTGGGGAGTCCCCAAATCACAGCGCGATGAATGGGCGGAAGGGCTCGACATTCCCATCTTCGGCCCGGACATGGCGGAGGAAGGATACCTCCTCTGGGTGGGCTGCGCCTGTTCCGTGGATGAAAAGAACATAAAAACCGCCATCGCCATGGCAAAACTCCTCAAGGCGGCGGGAATCCCGTTCGGCATCCTTGGCAGGCAGGAAAAGTGCTGTGGTGAACCCTCCAGGCGGCTTGGGAATGAATACATCTTTCAATTGGAGGCGGAAGAAAACATCGAACTCTTCAGGGAATTAGGGGTAAAACGCATCATCACCCTCTGCCCCCATGGATACCATGTTTTCAAGAATGAATACCCCGACTTCGGGGGCACCTATGAGGTCTATCATTATACTGAAATCATAAGGAGAATCCTGAATGACGTGGGCCTCGACAGGGGCAGTGACCATTCACAGTCCGTGACCTACCATGATCCCTGTTACCTCGGCCGTTACAACAACATCTATGACGCGCCACGGGAAGTCATTGAAAAGACGGGCAACACACTGAAAGAAATGGCCCATCACGGTAACAAGAGCCTCTGTTGCGGAGGAGGAGGCGGCCACATCTGGATGGAAGAACAGATGGGGCAACGTATCAGCCACTTGAGAATCGACGAAGCCGTCCAGACGGGAAGCCCCGTCGTGTTGACCGCCTGCCCCCATTGCCTGACCATGTTAACGGATGGCGTCAAGGAAAAAGATCTTGCTGACAAAATAGAGGTCATGGACATCGCCAACTGGCTGGAGGCTTACGTCAAAGACAAAAACCAGGCCTGAGAGGACAGGCAAAACAACCTCCGT
>CAZPTH010000144.1:0-6174 GCA_964589315.1 uncultured Thermodesulfobacteriota bacterium | reverse complement strand
AGGAAATTCTCCTCGTTTGCATGTTCGATCCCGCCGAGATTTCGAAGGTTCGAAGGGACTTTCCCGTGGCAGACGACATCCGGCATGACGTGTGGAACCCGTAGTCCCATAACCTTCCTCCCTTTCAACCACTTCCTTCTCGCCCTTGAATCCCTCACCCAAGTAGCGTAAGATACCTGACACCAAAAATCATCTTTGAGGGGACCAAAATGCCTGACGAAAAACAATATATTATTGACGACATGACCATCAAGGAGTCGTGGCGCCTTTTCAAAATCATGGCGGAATTCGTGGATGGGTTTGAAAAACTGGCCGATTACTACCCAGCCATTGCCATCTTCGGCTCTGCCCGGTTGAAACGGACCGACCCCATCTATACCAAGGCCGAAACCATTGCACGTCTCCTCGCGAAGAAGGGGTATAACATCATCACCGGCGGGGGACCCGGTATCATGGAGGCGGCCAACAAGGGGGCCGTGGAGGGGGGAACCCATTCCATCGGTCTGAATATCGAACTGCCTTTTGAGCAGGAGCCCAATGAGTATGCCGATGTCAGGCTGAGTTTTCAGTACTTTTTCGTCCGGAAGGTCATGCTGGTCAAGTATTCCGTGGCCTACATCATTTTGCCGGGGGGATACGGCACCATGGATGAACTCTTCGAGGCCGTTACCCTCATCCAGACCAAAAAGATCCGTCCGTTCCCCGTCATCCTCGTGGGAAGTGATTACTGGAATGGACTTCTTGAATGGGTCAAGAACGAGATGATCCCCAAAGGGACCATTTCACGCAGTGATCTGGACATCTTCCAGGTCATCGACGACCCGGAAGAGGTTGTCCACACCATTCAGAGAATCGTGTTGATTTAAAGGGAGGTTATGAGTCCCCGCCTCCTCCCGGGCCGGATTCATCCAGGGTAAACCGCCACTTGCAGAAGACCTCTTTCGGGTGGGGATCCGGCGGGGCAAAAAGGCACTCCACCTTGATACGGGGATCAATCTCACGGGCAAACCCCTCGAATTCCCTCCGGTGCATCTCCTTGCAATCATATTCCCCCAGCCCCCGCTGAAGCCGCGCGGTTTGAGCGGGGCATGAGGGCACGGTGATCAGGATCTCGTCCTCCCTCTCCTCGATGTCGTATCCCACCAGGACGGTCCAGGTAAAGTATTTCAGCGCCTTCAAAAAGCCCTTCAGCCCCTGTTCCTCGACCTGAAACCGCTTGACGAGATCCCTGGCCGCCAGCCCGGAGACCCGGCCCCAAACCTTTTCGTTGAGCCGATCCGCCGTCGACTGGTCAAAGGCCTCACTGACGTAGATATACCAGAAGGCATCGACGACACGGTAATGCCAGAGAAGAAACTCGATATACCTCCTCAGCTCCTCCTCTCCCATGGATTCGAAAATCGAAAGATCCATCACCCCTCCTTTTGCTCATGCCCCATTTTCCAGCGACCCGCAAAGTCCCTGGCAAACTGATAGGCGGACCGTCCGCTTCGGGACCCTCGCCTCAAGGCCCACTGGAGCGCCGCCTCCCGGGCCTTCTCACGATCGAACGTCTCCAGGCCAAAAACGTGAAGCCAGTGGAAGACAATCTCCAGGTACACCTCCTGGTCAAAGGGATAAAAAGGGAGCCATAACCCAAACCGTTCGGACAGGGAGATCCGTTCGTCCACCGTCTCCTCCGGGTGGATTTCACCGCCGTTTCCCCTTGTCGTGGCGACCTCCTCCGGCATGAAATGGCGCCGGTTCGAGGTAGCATAGATCAGGAAGCGGTCCGAGGCGGTACTTAACGCCCCGTCCAGCAGGGCCTTGAGATCCTTGAAACCCGGCTCATGGGTCTCGAAAGAGAGGTCGTCACAAAACAGGATAAAGCGACTGGGGGAGGAAGAAATCGACTCCAGGATGTCCGGTAGATCTCTCAAATCCTCCTTCGCCACCTCGACGAGATGAAGCCCCTCATCGTGGAAGGCGGGGATAAGCGCGCGAATCAGAGAAGACTTCCCCGTCCCCCGGGCGCCCCAGAGCAGGACGTTGTTCGCCTCGTACCCCTTGAGAAACTGGCGCGTGTTCCGGACGAGCGCCTCTTTCTGTCGCTCGATCCCAACCAGGTCGTTCAGTTCAATACCCTTATGAAATGGAATTGGTTTCAAAAACCCCCCGCTCCTGCGATTCACCCATCGGTAGATCCGCCCATTTCCTTCCAGACGGGTATCCTTCCCCCCCGGATTGGGAAACCATTCCTCTACTTTCGACAAAAGGGCCTCCAGCCTGTCCAGAAGCCTTTCCGCCTTCGTTACAAGTTCGTCTTGAGAAGACATGCAACTGTCCTTTTATACCTCGTTTCTCCCACAGTCTATCTCCGTGGGGGTTCAAACCCCGGGACCGCCAACCGATCCTCGGCACTGTTCAAAAGCCACGTGGCAAGGGAGACGAGAAAGAGGTATATCGCGCCCGCGATAAGAAACATCTCCATATACTTGAAATAAAGGGACGCAAGAATTTTGGCCTCACCTGTTAACTCGATACAGGTGACCATGTACGCGAGGGAAGAATACTTGATGAGATAAATCAGTTCGTTGCCACACCCGGGAAGGGCCCGACGCACGGCCTGAGGGAGAATGATGGAGAGCAGCGCCTGGGTTTTGCTGAACCCGAGGGACTGGGCCCCCAGCATCTGGCCGTCTTTGATGGAAAGGAGGGCCCCACGAATGTATTCCGAATGATAGGCCCCGCTACAGAGGGAAAAACCAATAACTGCGGCCGTGTAGGGGCTGAAATAGATGCCGAAACGCGCGAGGCCGAAATACCAAAGATAGAGCTGGACCAGCAGGGGGAAACCGCGGAAGAAGGTGACATAAATGTTCGCCAGGGTCTTCAAGGCAAAATGGCCGTAGACCCGAAGGGTTCCCGTCACGATCCCGATGAGGAGGCCAAAAATCGCCGACGGCACGATGAGCCGGATACTCATCCAGAGCCCCCTTGCCATGGCGGGCACAACTTCCTGGCGAATGAATACGATTTCGGTCATCGATTCTCAGTCAACTTTATGATGAAAATGGATAATCTTGTCACAAAAATCACGGGTCCTCTTCCGGCTTGCCTCGTAGAGGATCTTCCTGGGAGGCCCCTTCTCCAGGATCACTCCCTCGTCCATAAACATGATCTCTCTGGCAAGGGAACCGGCAAATGCCACCTCGTGTGTGACGAGAATCATCGTCATTCCCCCGGCGGCAAGGTTCTTGATAACAGCGTGAACCTCCCCGACGAGTTCCGGATCCAGCGCGGAGGTCGGTTCATCCAGCAATATCACTTCCGGGTCCATGGCCAGGGCCCTCGCAATGGATACTCGCTGTTTCTGTCCCCCGGAGAGTTCCGCCGGATACTTGTGCATGTGCTCTCCCAACCCCACCCGCTCCAGTTCACTGACGGCCCGCTCCCGGGCCTCCGCCTTGGGAATTTTCCTTACCTTGACCAGCCCGATTTGAACATTCTGCAGGGCGTTCAGGTGGTCAAACAGGTTGAAATCCTGGAAGATCATCCCGACTTTCTGACGGTAGGCATAGAGCTTTCGCTTATCCGAGTGATCGACCTCAGCCCCGTTCAGCCAGATATGCCCTTCATCGAACTGGACCAGAAAGTTGATGCAGTGCAGGAGGGTGCTTTTCCCGCCCCCCGAAGGCCCGATGATGGCTTTTATGTCTCCCCTGTTCAACTCAAAGGATACCCCTTTCAGGATCTCCTTGTCGCCAAAACGCTTTCTAATGTTCTCCACCTTCAGAACGGGCGTGCTTCCCATCGACGGGCTCTCCTTCATCGGGCGTATCCTTTAATGGCAACCTTTTTCTGTAACATGCTTAAGCATTTTGTCCCGGCATAGGTCAGGCCCAGGAAAATAAATCCGGCCAGGAGATAAAGCCAGAAGTGCTGGTAGGTTCTGGCCGCAACGTGATTGGCCCTGGCCATGATCTCCGCAACGCCAAGGGCGTAGGTCACCGCGGAATTTTTCATGATAATGGTATATTCGTTGGCCCACGCCGGTATGGCCAGGCGGAAGGCCTGAGGTAGAATAATGTAAGCGATGGCCTTTGTGTCGCTCATTCCAATGGCACGCGCCGCCTTTAACTGTCCTTCCGGCAGGGAAAGAATCGCCCCTCTCAGGATCTGCGACTGATAGGCCGAACTGATGAGTCCAAGGACGACGATGGAAACGATAAACGGAGACAAATCGATATGGAGGGCATCCAACAGACCAAAATAAAAAAGGAAAAGGAGAACAAGGAGGGGAACCCCCCGAAAAAACCATACATAGACCCCCGTCACGGAACGGATGAGCCTGCTCCCGTAAACATGGGCAATGGCGAGGCCAGTTCCCAGCACCAAGCCCATGGCCAGGGCGCCCGCGACAACGGTCAACGTAACCCAGACCCCTCCGAGGATATAGGGGAGGCCTTCAACCACCGCTGAGAGACCTGCCGAGATCGACATGTGCATGATTCTTACCTGCCGGGTTTGGATTCAAAAAAAGAACGGAAAGGCTTTTCTATCCCCTCGCCTTCCCGTTCTTTCGTTTTCATCGATAGATGATGAATTTCCCTACTTCATCTTCCATTTTTGGACCAGTTTCTTCCAGTAAGGCGAGGCCTTCAACTTGTCCAGACCGTCATTCAATTTTTTCAGCAGTTCCGTATCATCCTTCCGAACGGCGTACCCGTAATAGACGTCGGGCTGGCCGTATCCCCCAATGGATTTCACCTTCAACCCCTTCTTCTGCGCTTCCTGGAGGGCGGTATTGGAAACGGCTGCCGCATCCACGCGGCCGTTGGCGACCTCCTCGATGGCCAGTTCCGTGGTGTCGTACTGACGCAACTCAAACTTGTATCCCTTCTTCAACAGGTTCTTTGTAATCCATTTGGATTCGGCGCTTCCCCGTAAAAGGCCAATCTTGTGACCGGGCTTCAAGACCTCTTGCGGCGTCAATTTCGAGTCACTCTTGACTACCAGGAGCTGGCGAACCAGCCAGTAAGGCTTGGTGAAATTTACCTGCGCCTTTCTTTCCGGTGTGATACTCATTCCGGAAGCAATGATATCGATTTTCTTCCCCTTAAGGGAAGGGATGATAGCGGCCCATTCGATGGGTTTGTGTTTCACCTTGAATCCTTCTGCTTTGGCAATCCAGTTCAGGGCATCAATATCGAATCCCGCGGGTTTACCGCTCTTGTCGATAAAGGTGAATGGCGGATATGCGGCATCAAACCCGTTAATGTAAACCTTTTCCGCGGCTGTAGCAGTTGATATTCCTGTTCCCAGAATTACCATGGACAGAAATATAGCCCCTAAAAGACTGCATAATAACTTTCTCATCAATTCATCTCCTTTTACTTTAGTGGTTTGATTTCAGAAGACATTCCTCCACGGAAAGCCTCCTCCCATACCTGTTATTTCCTCGCTGCTTTTCAGGTTCATCACCGAAAGTTTTCAAGATTTAATACAAAAAACGGGTGGGTGTCAAGTATGGGCACCCTGTACGATTAAAAAAATACGGCTGCTTGTTTATTCTTGACTTAAATCAATGACTCTTTCGAACATAATGATAAACTATTAAAAAGGAGGTAAAGTATGAGAAAATCCAATTTATTTTTGGCCTTGATGCTCATTGGGAGCTTCATCCTGTTGGGATGTGTCAGCCAGAAGGAAAATTTGATTCGGCAGGGGGCTTCTCCGGCTTACGCCCAAGGATTTGAAGACGGGTGCCACAGTGGAAAAAAGGCCGGCGGGAGTTGGCTCGATCAGTTCAAAAAAAACACCCACCTGTTTAATACCAATCCTGACTATAAACAGGGTTGGATCGATGGATATAATGAATGCGAAAAACAGCAGGAAGCTTTCGAAAGGCAAAACCGGAACACCATCGAACAGCAACGACTGATGGAAGAAAAAAGACACGACAAGTGGATGGAAAAGCATTATAACGACAAAGAATTATTAAAGGGTATCGACACGCGAGGGCTGGAAAAGTTTAAGTAGAAATAAGAAAAATGAAACCCTGAGTCAGGCGCGGGCTTCCTGAAAGTCCGCGCCTGAAAAGATTACCGATTCTTTACCTGGTCAGTAATCGGTAACTTTTCAATTCCCCAAGATTCTACTTTGTTAAATGTATGTTAAATTTTATGAAATCTT
>CAZPTH010000143.1:0-6303 GCA_964589315.1 uncultured Thermodesulfobacteriota bacterium | reverse complement strand
ATGGGGCGTTGAGCGCGTCAAGAAGCTTATCGATAAGTACGGCCTTCCCACCTTCAAAGAAAGCACACGAATGCTCCTCGACTACTCCGAGGCCAAGGTCCGAAAGGCCCTTCGGGAGATTCCAGACGGCGTATTCACGGGGATCGATTTTCTGGACGACGATGGGATAACGACCGATCCCGTCAAAATCCAGATGAACGTGAAGATTCAGGACGACACAATGGAGGTCGATTTCGATGGCACCTCTCCCCAAACAAGGGGAAACGTCAACTCCCCATGGTCCTGCACCCTGGCTGGGGTTTACTATACACTGGTCGGCATCATCGATCCCTACATGCCCGTCAATTCCGGAACGTTCCGCCCCGTAACAGTCACGTGCGAAAGGGGGCTCGTGACAAACCCCGTTCCGCCCGCCGGCGTGACGGCGCGAAGCCAGACCATGACAAAGATCGTCGAAGCCATGCTCAAGGCCATGGCCCACGTCACACCAGATCGCATCGTAGCAGGGAGTCATGGCCAGGCCTGTACAAACAGTTTTACGGGGATTCATCCAGGCACAAAAAAAAGATTTACCTACATAGAGATCCAGGGAGGTGGCGCGGGCGCGCGATCAACAAAGGATGGCCCGGACGGGCAGGATCTCCATCTCGGGCGTTTCATGAACACCCCCGTTGAGGCTGCGGAACTGGAATACCCCGTGACCATTCAGCGCTACGAATTCATCCCCGATTCCGGTGGTGCCGGGAAATTCAGGGGAGGCCTGTCTCTAAGGCGCGACATTAAGTTCCACACGGATGTCACGTGGGCCCGTTATTCTGACCGCCAGAAATTCGCCCCTCAAGGGGTTTTCGGGGGGAAAGAAGGGTCTAAAGGAGCCTTCGTTATGAATCCTGGAACCCCAGAGGAAACCTATCGAAAAGCCAAGGGGGTAGAAGAGATAAAGGCGGGAGAGGTGTTGAGCATCCGCCTGCCCGGGAGCGGGGGATATGGCCCCCCCTGGGAAAGAGATCCTAAAGCAGTCGCCTGGGACGTCAAAAACGGCAAGGTTTCAAGGAAATCAGCGCTTGAGGATTACCTCGTGGTCCTCGACGCAGATTTGGAAATCGATGGAGAGGCCACCGTTCGGCTCCGTCGTTCAAGGAGAAAGAACGGTTAACCCCAAAACTTTTTTCAAAGGAGGGAAAGATGAAAAGGTTTCTACTCATCACGGTTCTGGTTCTTTCCATGACCATCGGGACAATGGGATTCAGCCCCGCTTCGGCAAAGACCCTGAAGGCCCTCAGCTTCTTGCCGAAAAATCACATGCTCTGTTCCATGATCCACGTGTGGGTCAAGGAAGTCAATACGGCATGCAAAGGCAAACTGAAGATCAACTGGGTCGGCGGCCCCGAGGTCATCCCCGGGTTTGAACAGGCAGAGGCCCTGAAGAACGGCGTGATCCAGGTAAGCTTTCTCCCTGCCGCGTACTACAAGGCCATGCTTCCCGAGGCTAACGCCATCGTCCTTTCCCGGTTGACCTTCGCGCAGGAGAGAAAACCGGGCGGCATCTGGGATTACATGGTCAAGAAACATGAGAAAATCAACATGCGGCTGGAAGGCACCTGGCTATATGATCCCTTTTATCTCTACGTCAAGAAACCCGTCAAAGGGATCAAGGATCTCAAGGGCTTGAGGATGCGAACCGCCTCCATGTACGACAGTTTCATGAAAAAACTCGGCATGGTTCCCATCACAGTCAAGTTCGGGGAAACCTACACAGCGTTGCAGAGAGGCCTGGTGGACGGCTTTGGATGGCCTACCCTGGGACCCCGGAAGTGGGGGTGGCTGGACTACTGCAAGTATGTCATCGACATTCCCTTCTACACCCGCCAGAACACCTTCATCCTCTTCAACCTGAAGACCTGGAACGCCCTTCCTAAAGATGTCCGGGACAAAATCGACCAGGTAACCGTCGCCTTCGAGCCCAAGATGAAGGCCTTTTTCGTGAAAAAGATCGCGGAGGAAAAGAAAAAGATGGCAGAGAAGGGCCTGAAGCGCATCAAATTCTCCAAGGCGGATACCGCCGCCTACCTGAAAGCGGCCGACGATGCCTTCTGGGCGGACCTGGAAAAGAAGATTCCCAACGAAGTTCCAACCCTCAAGAAACTGCTGGGTTACAAGTAACCCCGTTTAGCCTGGGCCCCGGCGCGGATGCCGGGGCCCGTGGAAAAATAGACCATGTTTCATCGAATACAGAAAATCTTTCACGGGGTCTCTGATGTGTGTTTTGGCCTCTCCTTTGCGACCCTTGCCTTTATTACCCTGCTTGTCAACGCAGATGTTTTCTCAAGGCTCCTCTTTCACAAATCCATCACCTGGACCACGGAGATTTCCGAGGCCTTGATTCTCTATATGACGTTCCTCGGGGCAGAAAAGGTACTACGGGAAGACAAGCACGTTAAGGTTGACCTCCTTACCAACCGGGTCAATGACCGGACAAAAAGGGTTTTGAGTATCATAAGCGCCGCCATTGGCCTTATCGTCTCGCTTTTCTTCGTCATTTTCGGGACGGCGGTCACATGGAGCTATTACAAGCGCGGCATTTACAACCCCTCTGCCACGGAACTTCCCCTCGCCCCCGTCATTGCTGTCATCCCTTTCGGGGGCCTCCTGCTGTCCTATGAGTTCCTAAGAAAAATTGTCGTCAATCTGAAAACACACCCACCAAAAAGGGCGAAATAATACAATGGAATGGTGGCTTGTTCTTCTCATTATTTTAGGCAGTCTCGTAACCCTGTTTCTCATCGGTGTTCCGGTAGCCTTCGCCTTCCTCTCCATCAATGTCGTTGGGGCCTATCTCCTTTGGGGGCACGCTGTCGGTCTGGACCAGATGATCTTGAGCATCATGCGCTCCATTACGGTTTTTGCCCTTCTCCCTGTGCCCCTGTTTATTCTTATGGGTGAGATCATGTTTCAATTCGATCTTGCCCCCAAGATGATTGACGTGGTTGACGGGTGGTTGGGGAAAATTCCGGGACGGCTGAGCCTTCTCGCTGTTCTGGCAGGCGTTATCTTCGCCACCATGTCAGGCTCAAGTCTCGCGGGGTGTGCTACGCTGGGTGCTACCTTGATTCCCGAGATGGAAAAGAAGGGTTACGATAAAAACTTCTCCCTCGGCTCCATCATGAGTAGCGGAACCCTCGCCGCCATGATCCCCCCGAGTGCCCTGGGCGTCCTCCTGGCCTCTCTCGCCCAGATCTCTGTGGGAGATTTCCTTATCGCCATCATCATCCCGGGTCTTGTCATGGCCTCCCTGTTTGGGGCCTACATTGTCATCCGGGCCATCCTCCAGCCGGAGCTGGCCCCCAGATATGAACTTGCCGACAAGTTCAATTTTAAGGAAAAGATCATCGCCACGATTAAATATGTTGTTCCCCTCGGCATCATTATTTTTCTCGTGATTGGGCTGATTTTTTTGGGGGTCGCCACACCAACTGAGGCGGCCGCCCTGGGAGCATTGGGCTGCTTTGTGCTTGCTATCGTCTACAGCGGATGGAATTCAACGTATATGAAAAAGGCCATCAAGGGGAGCACCGGCATTACCGTGATGATGTTCATGATCCTGACCGGTGCCTCTGGCTTCTCACAGATTATGGCCTTCACAGGGGCTACGGAAGGCCTCATTGACTTTGCCACCAGCTTTCACTTCGCGCCCATGGTCTATGTCATCATCATGCAGCTTATTCTGATGGTCATGGGGGCCTTCATGGAACCCCTCTCTATCCTTATGATTACCATCCCTATCTTCATGCCCATCGTCAAGACCATGCACATTGATCCCCTCTGGTTCTCGGTGCTGATGCTCATCAATATGGAGATGGCCACGATCACCCCGCCCTTTGGCCTGGTCCTCTTCACCATGAAGGCCGTTGCGCCCAACTACACCATGGAAGATGTCTACAAGGCGAGCTTCCCCTTTGTCATCCTGGATGTGGCCTCCATTGTCATCCTGATGCTCTTCCCCTCGCTTATCCTCTTCCTGCCGGGACTGGCTCATCACTGAGGTTGCCATGGGAACCGCGAAGAACCCCATCATTGAAAAACTCCAATCAGACGAAACTACCGGAACCCTCGATTTCGAGGGAATCCGATATCTCCTGGTAAGGCCCGAAACCTTCATGGAGATTCAAAAGGTCATCGAAGAAAAGTTTGGAGTCGAAGCAGCCCGCGAGATCTTCTACCAAAGCGGCTTCAAGGGAACATCTCTCACGGCGAAAAAACTTTTAGATGCCGGGATGTCTCCCGGAAAATGCCTCGAAGAGATGTTCAAGATGGGAGCTTACCTGGGTTGGGGAAGATTCGAAATCATTGAAAGAGACGAAAATGGATCAAGGGTTGAGATCACTATAAAGGGCTCACCCTTTGCGGGGGCCTATGGGGTATCCGAGCAGCCTGTTTGCGCCATCCTCTGTGGCGCCCTTGCCGGGATTTTCTCAACGCTTAAGGGAACCCTTTACACCTGTTCGGAGACAATGTGCTGTGCCGCTGGAGACACGCACTGCCACTTCATCCTGAAACAGGTAACAGATTAGGGAAACACAGGATAGAATTAAAACTCCAATTCCCTAACGACACCTTTACAAAACCAGGTTGGGAACTTCCATCTCCCCCTTGGAGAAGGCGTGAAGGAAGGCCCTTACCACCTTGGGATCAAATTCCTTCCCTGCCATTTTCTCGATTAAATTCCTTGCCTCGAGGGGGGGAATTGCCTTTCGGTACGGCCTGTCACTCGTCATGGAATCATAGACATCCGCCACGGCCAGAATACGCGCGCCCAGAGGGATTTTATCCCCTTCCACCTTTTCATACCCGGAACCGTCATGCCTCTCGTGATGCGCCAGGATAATGGGTAAAATTCTCCCCAAAGGGCCACCCAAAGGTTGTAAAATCTGCGCACCTTTATTCACGTGTTTTTTAACGCTTTCATACTCTTCTTCTGTCAATTTGGCCGCCTTGTAAAGGATATTTCGGCTGATCTCCAGTTTTCCGATATCATGCAGAAGAGCGGCGGACCTTATGTCCTCTATATAGTCGTTGCTCAAACCGAGATAGGCCGCGATTTTTGCCGCATAGATGGAAACCCTGTAGCAGTGGTTTTCGGTATACTTATCGTTCGAGATAAAATGGCGCAAGATGACCAGGATCCCCTGGTAGGTTTGTCGGAGCTCTTCCATCTTCTTTTTATCCCGTTCATAAAGCGTGCCCATGGCATAAGCCGTTACCATCAAAATACTACCCCACGCCAACAGCTCCCGCCACTTATCACTGGGCATGTATTCGTCAAGTGAGAGCCAGGAAGGGTTATAATAGACCAGAAGTCCAACCATGATCACGCTGAGCAGGGCCGTGAGAGTCGCGTGTTTACGTCCGAAATAGTAGGCCGAAAACAGGGTCGGCAGGGTATACAGTCCTAACAGGATCCGCTGAGAGGCAACGAGATAATTCATAAGGCCAATAAGAACAAAAAGGGACAGGATGACCCAAAGCTCTTTATTGACATTCAAGAAACTCTCAATGAAACGTTCCTTAAAGCTCGGCTTGTATCCAAGGCTTTCAGCCATTTCATCTGTTCCGAAATCCAAGGGTTCAGTTACACCGGGCACCTCCACATCTCCCGGAGAAAGGGCCTCGTCAACTTTTAATTCTTTTTCTGCTTCTTTGTCCGTCATTTTACTACCCTCTTTTTGACCTTCCTACATATTTGAGCAGGTTAAGCCTTCAATCCAACAGTAAAATATCAATAACCGGTTTTTCCGATTATACTTACCTCATATCACAATCAAAAAGTTCTGAAAAGTTTCTTTCATTTCCACCTTACCACCCGTTTCGGTGAACCCGGGAGGGATCAAACCGATTGGCGGGGGGTTTCCGTTCGGCTGGATATCCAACCGCCACAAGGGCAAAAGGGATGATAGGTTCGGGAAGAGACAAAAGTTGTGTCATTCCTTCCACGCGCTCTGGACGTGGGTAAATTCCCAGCCAGACCGCCCCCAGGCCCTGCCCGTGGGTGGCAAGAAGGATATTCTGCGTGGCGGCGGCGCAGTCCTGAATCCACACTTCTTCCGAAAGGAAACGACGCCTATCGGCACAGATCAAAATCGCCAGCGGCGCGGTCCTGAGCATCTCGGCATAGGGATGGAACTTCGGTATTTCATTCAGGAGCCTTCGGTCATCGATAACGACAAAGACCCATGGCTGCTCGTTCTTGGACGAGGGCGCGGCCATGGCCGCCTTGAGAAGACCTTCCACAACTGCCTCCTCAAC
>CAZPTH010000142.1:0-6380 GCA_964589315.1 uncultured Thermodesulfobacteriota bacterium | reverse complement strand
TTTCACATCCTCTAACTTGAATGGCTTGATGATCGCCTCGACTTTCTTCATGAATGGTCCTTCTCCCTGTTAAAAGGTGTATCCGGCTTCGCTGTGGAGGCTTACATCCAGCCCCATCTCTTCCTCTTCGTCGGAGATCCTGAGGCCGACGAGTTTCTCGATTACCTTCAGAATGATGACGGTCATGATGAAGGCGAAGAGGATAGCGGCAAGAATGGAGACCATTTGAATGACTACCAGCCTCGGGTTTCCGAAAAACAGGCCGTTGGCCCCATGGGGATTGATGAGCGTCGAGGCAAAGAGGCCCGTAGCCAGGGCACCCCAGACCCCGCCGATTCCATGTATTCCCACCACGTCCAGGGCATCGTCGAAACGAAAGCGGGACTTGAGGGTAATGCCGGCGTAGCAGAGGATACCCGCAACGCCACCGATAACAAGGGAGGAAAGGGGCCCCACGAACCCGGAGGCGGGGGTAATGGCGACAAGTCCGGCAACGGCCCCGCTTGCCGCCCCAAGGGTGGTGGGCTTTCCGCCCTGTCGCCATTCCATGAGGATCCAGGTGATGGCGGCGGCGGAAGCGGCGAGGTGGGTAGCGATAAAGGCATTAACGGCCAGACCGTTACAGGCCAGGGCGCTTCCCGCGTTGAATCCGAACCATCCAAACCAGAGGAGAGCAGCGCCCGTAATGGTCATGGGCAGGTTATGGGGGATGTAGCGGGTTTTTCCGTATCCCCGCCGCCTCCCGATGACCAGCACGGCAGCCAGGGCTGAGGCCCCTGAACTGATGTGGATAACCGTTCCCCCCGCGAAATCAAGGGCCCCCATTTTCTGGATCCAGCCGCCGGCACCCCATACCCAGTGGGCAAGCGGGGCATAGACAAAGGTGGCCCACATAAGGCTGAAGAGGAGAAAGGCGCTGAACTTGATCCGTTCCGCGAAGGCGCCGGTAATGAGAGCCGGCGTAATGACGGCAAACATGCACTGAAAAATCATGAAGACGAGGGCGGGAATGGTTCCCCCGTAATGGGGGTTGGGAGTCATACCGACACCTCGTAACCCTAAGTTGCTGAGGTCCCCGATAATTCCATGGACATCCGGTCCAAACGAGAGGCTGTATCCCCACAACACCCAGGTGACGGAAATAACGGCGAGGAGGATGAAACTGTGCATGATCGTCCCCAGGACATTCTTGGATCGGACCATGCCTCCGTAAAACAATCCGAGGGCGGGCGTCATGAGCATGACAAGGGCCGCCGAGATCAAAACAAACAAGGTGTCCGTAGGGTTCAAGCTTACCTCCGTTTCCTTTTGGCACTTTTACAGCAATCCCTGTGCCATTGGGTGCTTCAAAATAAATACCTTATGATTACAAAGAGATATGCCCGGATTGCGCGGATGAAGGCAGGAACAAAAAACCTACAATTTTGTAAGATCAGGGGGCAAAAACCAACATTTTAGTAGGAATTTGGCCGTGGCCCGGGAAAATAGAGGGGCAGAGAAGGGGTTATCTCCCAAAAAAGTTTTTGTAAAGCTGGGTCGCGTTTCGATCGAGGGTTTCCTTGAGCTCCCCATACCTTTTGAGGACATCTTCTCTCAGGTTGTGGCCGATGAGCCAGATAGCGAGCTTGGCCGCCTGAACCTCGAGATGAAACTGGAGGGCCAGGCTGTTGCTGATGCGGAAGGCCTGGTTGTGGCAGCTCGGCGATGTGACAAGCAGGGAGGCGTTTTCGGGGATTTCGAAGGTATCACCATGAAGCTGGAAAACGGTGAAGGATTCGGGAAGTCCCTTGAAGAAGGGATCACTTTTTCCTTCTTGCGTCAGGGAAACGGTATACCATCCCGTTTCTTCTTCAGGGGCCCTGGTGACCCTGGCACCCGCGGCCCTGGCCATCAACTGGGCCCCGAGACAGATCCCGAGGACGGGGAGGCCCGTTTCGAAGCACCGGGCGAGAAACCCGGTTTCTTCCGCCAGAAAGGGATATTTATCTTCCTCGTAAACGTTCATGGGGCCCCCCATGGAGACAACGGCGTCAAAATGGAGGGCGTCAGTCGGGAGATGCTCCCCCTCGTAGAACTTTATCGTCTTCAGTTCGGCCCCCGCCTGTTCGAGGTAAGATTGAATCGTTCCCGCGTCTTCTTCACGATCGTGCATCAAAATAAGACATTTCATGCTTTATTACCCTTGCTTGTGTAATTTTATTACGGTCAATAAGCCCTCTTTCCTTTGAACCTTCGGGGATCTATTCCATATTTCTCGACCCGAAGCCCCATGATCCGTTCGCTGATTCCCAGGCGCTTGGCCGCCCTGGCCCTGTTCCCCCGGCTCTCTTTCAGGGCCTCGACGATGAGCTCTCGCTCCAGGTTGTCCAGGGCCTCCGGAAGCGTTTCAGTGAGACGGGTTCCCGTGGCCTCTGCGGTTTGAAGAGTGGGGGGGAGATGATGCCCGTGGATGACGTCATCTTTGCTCAACAGGACAGCCCGTTCGATGCAGTTTTCCAATTCCCGAACGTTGCCTGGCCAGTGGTAACTCATGAGCATGTCGATGGCGGGGGTCGAGATCCGGCGGATGTTTTTGTGGTGGGTTTTGTTGTATTTCTCCACGAAGTGGTCGGCGAGCAACAGGATGTCGGCCTTCCTTTCCCGTAGAGGAGGAAGGTGAATGGGAAAGACATTGAGACGGTAATAGAGGTCCTCACGGAATTTACCTTCCTCGATGAGACCTTCCAGGTCGCGATTGGTCGCGGCGATGATTCTCACGTTTACATGAATCGGCTGTGAACCGCCGACCCGTTCGAAGCTCTTTTCCTGAAGGACCCGGAGAAGCTTGATCTGGGTCGCTGCCGAGAGGTCACCGATTTCATCCAGGAAGATGGTTCCACCCGAAGCCAGTTCAAAACGGCCCTTTCTCTGGGTCGTGGCCCCTGTAAAGGCCCCCTTCTCGTGTCCAAAGAGTTCACTTTCTATAATGGTCTCCGGGAGGGCCGCGCAATTAACCTTAATAAAAGGCCCATTGGCACGGTGACTGTGATAGTGAATGGCGTTGGCGACGAGTTCCTTTCCCGTTCCGCTCTCTCCGCGGATCAGGACCGTGGTGTCTGCCCCGGAGACGTGGGCGATGAGATCGAAGACAGCCTGCATCTCCCGTGAATTCCCGATAATGTTTGCCGGGTGAAAGCGGTCCTTCAGCTCTTCTCGAAGGCGGATATTTTCCTCGATGAGGCGCTGTTGCTCTTCCTGAGCGGTCTGGCGCAGGCGGACCGCCTGTGCGATCATGGAGGCGATGGTGGAAAGGAGTCGGATATCCTCCTCAAAGGAAACCGTCTTGTCAAACAGGCGATCCACGCTGAGGGCACCGATAACCTCTTTTCCGATCTTGATTGGGACGCACAGAAACGAGATGTCCGTTTTTTTCAGCCGCCGTCGGGCCCCCGTCCGGTCCAGGAAGAGGGGGTCGTCGGAGATCCTCGGGATCACGGCCGGTTTTCCCGTTTGGACCACCTTTCCCGTAATTCCTTCACCCAGCCGGTATTTCCCACGGCGCCGCTGACTGGGGGAGAGCCCATGGGCCACCTCGATGGCAATTTCTCCGGTCTTGCGATTCAGCAGGGTCAGGGTTCCCCTGGACATGCCCATATGGTCGGCGAGGGCCTGGAGCGTGGGAGCCAAAACCTCGCGGATATCCATGCTCTGATCCAGGGCCTGGCTGATGTCGAAAAGGAGGGAAAGCTCCTTCAGCTTTCTCTCGTGACTGTCTTTCAATGTCATTTCCCCTCCGAGAAGAAATCCTACAAAATTGTAGGCTATGCTATCCGGGTTGTCAAATATGACCCATATCGAAAGGGGGAATTGCACGAAGTCAGTCGTTGAAAGGTGTGGAATGGCGAAAGATTGACTTTTCGATGTGCCCCAGTATACTTGTGCACCTCCTATCGAATGCCGGTAATCCTGGAATCGGGAACGTATACATAGGGCATCGATATGGGGGAAAGGCGGGTTTATGAGGATTTTTGAATATGTTGTTGCGGCACTCCTTCTGATCGTGGGGTTGGGGATTACCCAGCTTCTCAACGACGCGGTGGGAACATTCCGCATGAGGCAGAAAATTCGGTTACACTGGATCCCGCTGGCGTGGGTTGCCATTATCTTTGTCTGGCAAATGCAGTTCATTTGGGCCATCTTCGAACTTGATGAACTCATCAGGACCTGGACCGCCTTTAAATTTATTGTCATGCTCGTCATGGCCCTTCTCCTCTTCGTCTCCGGCGCCCTGATCGTTCCAAAGCCCTCTGATGACCAGGGGTGGGACGCATGGCGGCAGTTTCAATGCGATGGACGATGGGCGCTGGTTTCTCTTGCATGCTATTTCTTCCTCGCCTTTTTGAGTAATCCCTTGCTTTTTGGGGTTTCCATATGGCTCCCGAGCAATGTCCTGGAGTTTTTCATGGGGGTATCCCTCATCCTTGTGCAATTTACGAGTGGCCGGAAGATTTGGGGGTGGGCAACCGCGCTGTTTATAGGGGTGTCCACGCTGGCGATTGCGTGGCTCTCTCCCGGTGTCTATCAGTGAGACAGGCAGGGTCGCATCCCGGTCAATCGTCTCCAGGGAGGATGGGGGCCTGGCTTGTAGTTGATGGGCCGACATGATATTTTAAAATTCCATGACGGAATCTTTTTCCCTTACCATTCTCAGCCTGAACGGGGTTGTTTTTCAGGGCGTTTCCGGCGAGGTTGGCCCGGTGAATCTCGAGTTGCGGCCGGGTGAGGATCGTGCCCTAACGATGGATTTTCTCGACGACGGGTTAAGGCTGGTTCGAATCATCAAGGGAATGGAAAGGCCTTTGCGGGGCCAGGTCCTTAAAAACGGAAAAGATGCCACGGGATGGATCGTACGAGACGGGATCATTGCCCTGACGGGGAACGAGGAGTTTCTGTCGACAACGGTTGAAGAGGAGATCTCTTTCGCCGTCGATGTGGGGAAAGCCAAGGGCAGGGCGGGGTTGACAGACCTTCTCCCTGTCGTCCTGGAGCTGTCTGGTTTCAACGCCAATCTTAAACGGCCCATTTCTGGCCTGAACGAGACGGAAAGGGACCTGCTCGCCTTGGCAAGCAGCCTCCTGATGCTTCCTGATCTCGTTGTCCTCGTGGAGGTCTTTGGCGAAGAAGGGTTACGACCCTGTCGTTATCAGGACCTTCTGAACCACGGAAAAAGGGTTCTCCGCTTTTCCACACTCAGGATTGTAACGGCGTCAGCGAGTCAGCGGCCGGTAACCCGAAACGAAGGAGAACTGTCATTACAGGATTTACAAACCACGGGAGGAAAAAGGCCTTGATAGACCTTCCCCTGTCTGTCCGGATGCCGGCACGATACCTTGGCAATGAGGTGAACGTCCCCGTCAAGTCCCTTGATAAGGGGATGTTTCGGGTTGCGCTTGCGTTTGCCGATACTTACGAGGTTGGCATGTCCCATATCGGGATGAAGATCCTGTATGATATCCTGAACGGACGTCCCGACATCTTCTGTGAGCGGGTCTTTGCCCCCTGGACCGACATGATGCGTTACATGCGGGAACATGGCCTCCCTCTGGCCTCCCTCGAGACAAAAACCCCATTAAACCGGTTCGATATGGTGGGGTTCTCCCTGCAATACGAGATGAGTTATCCGACTTTGCTTACCATGCTCAAGATGGGGGGAATTCCCCGCCATGCCCGTAAAAGGGGTTCCGGGGATCCGTGGGTCCTGGCCGGGGGGCCGTGCGCCGTCAATCCCGAACCGCTGGCCGATTTTATCGATGCCTTTGTGATCGGGGACGGAGAACGGGTAGTCCTGGAGATTGCCGATTGTCTCAAACGCTCTCGGGATGAGGGAATCGACAGGGATAAGACCCTGGAGAGGCTCGCGGAAATCGAAGGGATCTATGTCCCCGGGTTTCATGAAGTAAACTATGGGCGGGATGGCCGGCCCGTGAAGATTCGAGGGCCGAAGGGGGGGAAAAAGGTTTCCCGGCGGATTGAGAAAGACCTTGACGCCCTCCCGTTTCCGACACGGGTGGTTGTTCCCGTTGTACGGGCCGTCCATGATCGATATGCCGTGGAGATTGCCCGGGGATGCCTGCAGGGATGCCGGTTCTGCCAGGCGGGATTCATTTACCGGCCCTACCGGGAACGGGGGGTAGCAAACGTCCTCCGCCTCTTGAAGGAAGGCCTTGAAGAAACGGGATACAGCGAGTGCTCTTTCCTCTCGCTGAGCGCGGGGGATTACAGCGAGGTCTCCCGACTCCTCGAGGTTGCCGTGGAAAGGAACCTTTCTTCCATGGTTTCCATTTCCCTTCCGTCTCTTCGCGTGACCTCTCTCACCCCGGAGATGGTTGAAGGGATCAAGA
>CAZPTH010000141.1:0-6390 GCA_964589315.1 uncultured Thermodesulfobacteriota bacterium | reverse complement strand
GCGGGGCTTTCCAATCTCACCACGGGAAGCGGTCCAAAAGAGAAAAAGCTCCGCGTGGAGCGGACGTATCTTGCCATGCTGGCTGCCTGCGGCCTATCAGAAATCTTGCTGAATATTTTTCATGAGGAGACGGTCCGGGTCGCACGGACCTGCAAGATCCTTCGGGAATCAAAGATCTTCACCTGGGAAGCGATTCCTTGAGGAGAAAATAGGGTAAAAGCTACATCCCCTCGAAGTCGAAGGGGAAAACATCAGAGGGATCGTAGGCGACGGGGGCAATCTCGATAACCTGGGCATACTCGAGGGCACGGAAGCGGTGGGCCAGGCGGGGGAGAAGCGTCAGCTTGTCTCCGGGGGCGATGGTCAGCATTCCCCTCCACCCCGTGTCCAGATCGAAAAGTTCTACTTCGATACGCCCGGTAATAACGTAAAAGACCTCTAATTTCTTCTCATGGTAATGGCCACCCCGATAGACGGGCGGGTCGGTCACCTTGAAATCGAGATAGACAAGGTGGGCAAAGGGGGTAGTGCCGTCCATGATCTGGACGAGCCTGCCCCGCACGTCCTCCACGGTCCCCTCGTTGTCGACATCGAAGGGTCCGTCGATGTTCTTCAGGCGCACTTTCGAAGGAAGATCCATCTCACAACCCCCCAAAGGCGTTGGGAATCCAGTCGATCCTGGGGGTTCCGCCGGCGAGATCGATCCCGATGACATCGAAACGCATGGGCCGATCCTTCACCCGCCTTTCGAGGAGGTAGGTCTGCGCCATCCGGATGACCCGCCGCTGCTTGTCTTCCGTGACCGCATCCAGGGGAGAACCGAAACGTCCCTGGGTTCGAGTCTTGACCTCCACGAAAACAAGCGTCTCTCCGTCCCGGGCGACGAGGTCCAGCTCCCCCCAGCGGGTTCGATAGTTCACTTCGAGGATTTTGAACCCCTTCTGCTCCAGGAACCTCCGGGCCATTTCTTCACCCGCGTCCCCGATCGCGGGATCAGGTTTTTTTGATTTGAAAAGTTTCACGGCTGAAGCACCCCCCGGAAAGATTTCCGATGAATAGGCGACGGGCCCACACGTTTCAGGGCGTCGCGGTGCTGCCGGGTCCCATACCCCATGTTCCGGTCGAAGCCATAGTCGGGAAACTGTTCATGGTAAGCAAGCATGATCCGGTCCCGGGTCACCTTGGCGATGATGGAGGCGGCGGCCACCGAGAGGCTTTTTTGGTCTCCCTTGACGAGGGGGCTCTGGGGGACGGCAAGGGGGATCTCGTCCCGGCCATCCACGAGACAGAAATCGGGGGTCACGGGGAGGGCTTGCACGGCTTTTTTCATGGCGAGCAGGGTCGCGCGCCGGATATTGAGGGCATCAATCTCCTCATGGCTCACGATCCCCACCCCAACGCCCAGGGCATGGGCATGGATTTCCCCGAAGAGGCGTTCTCGCTTGATAGCCGTGAGGCGTTTCGAATCGTCGATGCCGGGGAAATTCCCGTCGAGGGGAAGGATAACGGCCGCGGCGACCACGGGGCCCGCCAAGGGGCCTCGGCCCGCTTCATCGACGCCGGCGATATACCTTGTTCCGTAAGCTTTCCGGATAGCCTTTTCGAAGAAAAAGGAAGGGGACTTTTCGATATCGGCGGTCCCCCTTCCCCGTTCCAGAAACCGAAAGTGCGGGAGAGGGGGATCCGCCGTCATGGATTACTTGTAACCTCGCTCCTTGATTCGGGCGGCCTTGCCACGGAGCTTTCTCAGGTAGTAGAGCTTCGCACGGCGGACGGCGCCCTGGCGCACGACCTTGATGCCGGCGATCCTGGGGCTGTGGAGCGGGAAGATCCGTTCAACCCCGATCCCATAGGAGATCTTGCGGACGGTAAAGGTGCTGCGGTTGTTGCCACGGCGAATTCGGATCACCACGCCTTCGAAGTCCTGGATCCTTTCTTTCTCACCCTCGATGATCCTGACGGAGACGCGCACCGTGTCTCCGGGCCGGAACTCCGGGATGTCGGTTTTCATCTGTTCCTTTTCTATCATGTCAAGCCTGTTCATGGGTTCCTCCTGAAACCTTTCTTTTTATTCGTCGCCGATCAGCCGGTCACAGATAATCGACGCGGCGGATCGTACTGAAAGGTGATTGTATCCATAAGGACGTATTGGTGTCAAGACCCCCTCGCAATCCCCGATGACTGACTCGGTCAAGCCCCATCCTGTTCCGAAAAGCAGCACAAAGGCATCGGGCGATCCGCGGATTATCTCTGCGAGATCGGGGATATCGATGCTGTCAGGATAAGACCGTGCGGATGTCGCCAGGCACCGGACAGGGTTTCCCGTCATGGTTTGAATCCTTTCCGTCATCTCGCCGATGGTATCGGCCACTTCCAAAACCTGGAGGGCCTCTTTGCGGTTGGGGTTGTAGGTGGCCCCGAATCCATCCGTCCAATGGCGCACCATACGGTCGAGGAGATCCTTCTGGGACTGCAAGGGCGTCACGACCCAGAATCCGCCCAGGCGGTAGGTTCGCGCGATCCGGGCGAAATCGTGGATATCGATGGTGGTCAGGGCCGAGGCGATAATGTCTCCCTCCTTGTTGTAAACGGGATAGTGCACGAGGGCCAGATGGATTCGCTGGCTGAAGGAGTCAGCTTTCGTCATCTTTGTGTTCCATCCGACGCAGATAGCGTTCGTAAAGCTCGGGGTAACGTTTTCTGGTCCGCTGAATAGCCATTTCCAGCCGCCATTGCCGAATCTTTTCGTGGTGTCCGGAGAGAAGGATCTCGGGTACGGGAAGGTTCCTGAAAACCGGCGGCCGCGTGTACTGCGGATATTCGAGGAGGTCCCGCGCGAAGGATTCCTCTTCCGTGGAAGCCTCGTTTCCCAATACACCCGGGAGGAGACGGGCCACCGCATCGATGACCACGAAGGCGGGAAGCTCTCCCCCCGTCAGGATATAGTCTCCTATGGAGATCTCCTCGTCCACGAAGGCGCGGATCCGCTCGTCGATTCCCTCGTAACGCCCGCAGACCAGGATGAGATGGTCTTCTTCGCTCAGCGACAGTGCCTTTGCCTGGGTGAACCGCTCCCCCTGGGGTGAGAGAAGGATCACGCGTCCCGATCGCTCCTTTTTCGCGTAATCGATGGCACGCACCACCGGTTCCGGTTTCATCACCATGCCCGGTCCGCCCCCATAGGGCGTGTCGTCCGTTGTCCGGTGTTTATCCGTTGCAAAGTCCCGAATATCGATGGCGCGCACCGTGAGTAACTCCCGTTCAATGGCTCGTTTGAGAATGCTCCATCCCGTAACGAGTTCCACCATATCGGGGAAGATGGTCAGGACGTCAATGAACATCAAAGAACTCCAGGGCGCCTTCTTTCAAGACGAGTCGCTTCTCCTCGAGGGAGATATCGTCGATCCACTCGAAGGAAAAGGGGATCAGGACCTCCTTGCCGTCGAATTCAATCTCCATGACATCCGTTCCCCCCGTTTCCATCATGGCCTTGAGTCTTCCCGGCATGTCACGAGAAGGCTCAACCACCATCATCCCAATGAGATCGATCCAGTAGTATTCGTCTTTTTCGGTTTGGGCAAAATGGTTGCGGGGACAGTAGACAAGTTTTCCACTGAGGGACTGCGCCTCGTCGCGCGACGCAATCCCCTCCAGTGTCAACGCCAATGTTCCCTTCAAGGGGATCTGATGCGTTATTCCGTAGCGGCGAAAAGCGCCGCCCGGTTCCTTCAGGTAGAGCTCTGCATAGGGAAATGCCCTAAGGTGAGAAAAATAGAGAAGTTTGACGTTGCCCCGGATCCCGTGCGCCCCGACAATCTTCCCGACTGGTATAAACTCTTCTTTCTTCCCTTTTGGCATTTCCCTTTATCATCAAAGCTTACTCGATGATCTCCAAAACGGAGTGTTTGTTGATTTTGGTGGAGGCGGCACTCAAGATCGTCCTGATGGCCCTGGCCGTCCGCCCCTGCTTTCCGATGACCTTTCCAAGATCCTCTTTCGCGACCACAAGTTCGATCACAGATGTCTTTTCGCCTTCAATTTCCGATACCCTGACCGCATCTGGATTGTCAACCAGCGCTTTTGCAATATACTCGACTAACTCTTTCATCGCCATTTTACCACCCTCCACGTTCAAAAGGATTTACGCTATTCCGTTTCCGTCGTTTTTTGGCCCAATCCTTTTTTCTGCTTTTCAATGAGTTCCAAGACAGTCTTGGATGCCTTCGCGCCCTGACTGAACCAGTAGTCAATTCGCTCCATATTCAGACGAACCAACGCGGGCTCCTGCCGCGGATCGTAGATGCCAAGGCGTTCGATAGACCGGCCCTCCTTCGGAAAACGTGAATCTGCCGCGACAATGCGGTAAAAAGGTTTCTTTTTTGCGCCGAAACGGGCCAGTCGGATACTTACAGCCATACGATTTCACCTCCTTCTTACATGGGGAAGGGAAAGGCCCCCTTCCCAAACGATTTTCTTTTTCCCATCTTGCTGAAACGCTTCATCATCTTTTTAGCCTGCACGTAACGTTTTAGCAGATTATTCACATCTTGAACAGTCGTTCCACTCCCCCTGGCAATCCGCTTCCGGCGGCTGCCATTGATGATGGCGTGATTGAGCCGTTCCTTGCGGGTCATGGAATTGATAATGGCCTCGACCTTGACCAGTTCCTTTTCATCGGGTTGAAACGCGGGGTTTCCCTTCATCTTCTGCATCCCCGGAATCATGGAAAGGAGGCTCTCCAGTGAGCCCATCTTGCGAATCTGCTGAAGCTGGTCCCGGAAATCCTCCAGGGTGAAGGCGTTCTTTTTGAACTTTTTCTCGAACTTCTCGACCTGTTTCTGATCAAACGTCTCCTGGGCCTTCTCTACCAGGGTCAGGACATCCCCCATACCCAGGATGCGCGAAGCCATGCGATCCGGGTGAAAGGCCTCCAGGTCCTCGATCTTTTCACCCACCCCCACGTATTTGATGGGCCGTCCGATGACCGCCTTGATGGAGAGGGCGGCACCCCCACGGGCGTCACCGTCCAACTTGGTAAGGATGACACCTCCCAGGTCGAGACGTTCGTGGAAGGCCTCGGCCACCTTGACCGCCTCCTGCCCCGTCATGGCGTCGACTACCAGCAGGATGTCCGAGGGATGAACCGCTTCCTTGATCTTCCGGAGCTCCTCCATCAGGGGCTCATCCACCTGCAAACGCCCCGCCGTGTCGATCAGCACCACATCACATCCTGCCTTCAGGGCCTCTTTCATGGCCTTCTTGCAGATGTCCACGGGATTGTCCGACTGATCCGAGGGGTAGCAGGGGACATCTATCTGCTTCGCCAGGGTGACGAGCTGGTCGATGGCGGCCGGGCGGTAGACGTCGGCGGGCACGAGGTAGGGACGATGCTTGTTCCCCTTTTTGAGCATACGGGCCAGCTTGGCAATGGTCGTGGTCTTACCGGAGCCCTGAAGCCCCACGAGAAGGACGGGGAAGGGGGGAGAGCCCGCCAGGCTAAGCTGGGTATGCGTGGTTCCCAGGAGCTCAACCAGTTCATCATGAACGATCTTGACGATGAGCTGGCCCGGCGTGATGCTGGAAAGGACCTCCTTTCCAACGGCCTTCTCCTGGACCGACGCGATAAACGACTTGACGACCTTGTAGTTGACGTCCGCCTCCAGAAGCGACAGACGGATCTGACGAAGGGCGTCCTTGACGTTCTCCTCGGTAATCCGACCCTGTCCCTTGAGCTTCTTGAAAACGGTATTTAGCCGGTCTGTCAGTGTTTCAAACATACTTCCTCTCAATCCCCTTTTTTGAATCTTAAATATTATCCCAAAAATCCAGGTGTGTCAACAAAAAGGGCGCGTTTTCCACATCCTTGACAGATACACGATGAGAAAGGTATAAAAAAGCGCTTATTCATGCAAAATACAAGGCAAGGGATAAGATGCACAAGTTCGATTCCTTTCTGGACTTTATGAAAAAACTGCTTCATCATCTGGATGAGATTCTCCATATTCTGATCGCTTTTCTGCTGGTCGCTCTCGTCTTTTGCATGGCATTCTATACCATCACTCACTTCAAGGCGTTCTCCCCTGAAGCGGCCCTGCCTATCATCGACGATATCATGCTGATGCTGATTATCCTGGAGTTGCTCTGGCCCGTCCTCAGATTCCTGCGGCGTGAGAGATTCTCACTGAGCCCCTTCATCTACGTGGGGATCATCTCCGGCGTGCGGCGGATTCTCGCCATTGAGGCGAAGGCCTCCATTTCCCACCAGCAAAGCACCTATTCCCTCATCGAGATCGGCGTGAGCGTCGGCGTGGTCCTGGTCCTGGGCATTGTCCTCCTGATCTACGAGAAGGCGAGACAATATCAAGCGGACGAGGATGATTGACTTTCTAA
>CAZPTH010000140.1:2448-6421 GCA_964589315.1 uncultured Thermodesulfobacteriota bacterium | reverse complement strand
GGCCATCCCCCTGCTGAAAGCGTCGCCGATGATCTTCCTCCCTCCCATGGTCGTCTTTTTCGTTTATCTGGTTTGTCAGGTTTGTCTGGTTTGTCTCGTTTATCTCGTTTGTCTGGTTCAGCTCGTTTGCTTGTCCCGTGAAATACCGCGAAGCGGTCAGCCGAAGGTGGATTTCACTGGGGTCTCGTTTGTTTGGTTCTATGGATAGATACAGGCATCCAGGATTGCCAGAACTTCCGTCAATAATTCCTCGGAAGCCTGCTCGATAAATTTCGCCCGTCGAGTCCGATAATCCACGGATTTAATCTGTTCAACCATGACAAATCCCGTAATCGAGCTGCCTTCAGGAACGGGCACGTGAAACGGGAAACCGCGGTCCGTGTTCGTCAGAGGGCAGACAATGGCAAGCCCCGTCTCCCGGTTAAATAACTCCTTGCTCACCACCAGGGCGGGGCGCCGCCCTTTTTGCTCATGCCCTGATTGGGGATTAAAGGTCAACGCGATAACATCACCCTGCGAGGGGATATAAACCGACACTTACCATACCTCTTTTCCAAGGGGTTTCCCCCAATCCACTTCGCCGACCGATCCCTTTGGGGCTCGTTTCACGAGGTCCTCAAGCCGATACTTTCCACGTATTTTTCTGACGGGATTGATGAGAATGGATCCATCCTTAACAACGATTTCGACCTCGGCACCCACATCGATTCCCGCGCCTTGCAACACACCCTTGGGAAGCCGCACCCCCTGGCTGTTCCCCCATTTCTGGATTTTTGTCAGCATCACTCATCCTCCCACCTTTTCAAAGTATATACCAAGTATATCCAAAGGTGGTGAATTTGTCAAAAACCTTGATTTGGGATACCTTCCCATTTGCCCGCCCACATGAACGCCCCCCAAGGGATTTACCAGGAACTCCTCGCTTTGAGCTTTGGACTTCAGCCCCAGTGAAACCCGCCCCAGTTAAATTGCCCTTCGGGATTTAACGGGGTAAACTGTGCTGAGGCTTCGCCTGTTTCATCCCGGTTGAACAACTCGGCATCGCCGAATTCAACAGGACAGGCGAGGTAAACCTTCAGACTTCGGACTTCAGACTTCAACCTTACCCCTTCCGCGGATAATCTTCCCCCGCTTCCTTGATCAGCGCATCCCCTTCCCGCAGCCCGAAATAAAATTTTTCAAATTTCCTCTTCTCCAGGCGGATCTTCCCCGTACGGCCCTCTTCCCTCCGATAATAAATCTCCACGTGATCCTTTACGTCCAGGCCGTCGATCCCCTCGGCGGGTTTTTCCACGATCCGCGTGACAACCCCCCGCCACGCCTGCTGCCTTCTCCAGCTCCGGTAGAGCATGACCCCGCCGATCAGCCCCACCAGGATAATCACCCCGTAAAACGCGTTCATACCGCTCCTCCATTAAGCCTCATTGCACCCGATGAAGAATGTATTTTTGGCTGTCCTCCATGTCGTAAGGTTGGCCTTTTATACTTTTATATTTACTGATCTCCACGAAAACTTTTATTTAGAGACAATTATTAATTCTGCTCCCTGTCCGGATGCCTTCGATTTGATATAAGCTGCATCATCACCAGCAGCCTTCAGAACTAAATCCAATTGACCATTCGTAATTCGTGTTTTGCCCAAATCGAGCGCGATTTTTACAATCTGACCATGGGCAACCTTGCCAACCCTGCCTACGACGACCCCATTATGGTAAATTACTATCCCATTGGCAGATGCCGCACTTTTTACCGTGGAAATTGTCAACTTCAGGATGACAGACTTTCCTCGAATCGCGTTTAGCATGGAATTCCTGAACAACAGTCGAACCCAGCCACGTGATTGATTGCCATCGATCACAAAATTATTGGCATCAGCTTGATCATCCCCTACGGCGGGATCTGGAAAAACATTTCGATCAGCAGTGACAACTATTTTTCTCTGATTAGAAGTTTTATTGATTTTACCGGATTTTTTTCGCGGTGTATAGAACCGGATATCTGTCGCGTCAAACCACCCGTGGCCATAAAACTCCAGGCGGAAGGCCGTGGCGGGGATGGGGGGAGAGATGCGTTTCGTGTAGGAAGGAATGGAGTGTCCCTTCCTCCCGCCCGACAAACGGGACCGGTTGATGTTGGTGTTTCGCAACTCGTCCACCACGACCCATCTGCCATCGGGTCGCCGAAGTTTGAGGATCAGGCGGAACCCTTGGGTCGTGATATCCGTACTCGCCTCACCGATATAGATCTTGGAGATAGGGATAACCCGGTTGAAATTCCTCTGGAGCCAGTCACTTTGCCCCCGGGACCCGGCCCAGTGTCCCCTCTTGAAGACATCGCCCTTGCTGTTACGGGTATATTTTGAACTGGTATTTGTTGTTGACGTTGCCCCTTTCGATGGGGGTTCACTCGTTGCGCCTCCCCTGATCCCCCTGGGGACCGGCGATCCGGAGGGAACCCAGGTGTAATAATATCTCCAGCCATGATCTCCCTTGAAGGAGACGCCGGAGTAACAGACGCGAATCGTCAGGGTTTTGCCCTTGCGACCTTCCGGGACCTTCCAGGGAAAGGTCTTTCGGACGGTGGGATTCTTTGGGCTGTGGACAGAATAGACACCGACAGACCCGATTTTCCCCCCGCCGTATGAACCGCCACATCCAAGGTCCTGCGTATCCATCGAAAGGCCGTGATTCTCGGAATACTTCCTGGGATCCGCCAGCTTGTGAATGGTGAGCGTAAACGCGACCTTCGAGCCGGGGACAAGGCGGTTGGGGGGGCGCTGCCAGGTTGAAACCGATTTGAATGCCACATAGCCGCTTTCTCGAATCGTGTTAACCATAACAATCCGCCCTTCCCGGCCCGATACCAGGCCCCGCCAGTACGAACTCTTTTTGTTGACAGGAATCCCCACCTCTCCCTTAACGCGTGTGAGAACCCATATCCCGTGCTTGAGCGTTGAGGTGCCCTGAGCGGTATTCCGAACCCCACTGGGTGGGACGACGCCTCCCGCGATCTTCTTCTCCAGAGAGCGGATATGCGCGGCGACTTTTTTGTCATACCGAATCTTCAGGGCCTTTTTGTAGGTGGCAATGGCACTTGCAAGATTTCCCTTTTTCTCATAGCCGTATCCCTTTCGGATCAGATCGTCAAAGGCCCTGATCTTCCGTTTCAGCTCCGCGATATGGGATGCCACCTTCGTGTCGCGCCGAATCTTCTGCGCCTCGGTATACTTCCGGATGGCCTCCTCGAGCCGCCCCGCCTTCTCCGCGGCGTAGCCCTCCCGGATCAACCGGTCCCGTTGTTTTTCCGCCTGTTGCGTCTTCGTTTGTCCCGCGGGCGGGGAAACGGTCCCCGCGGGAGGTCCGTATTTCCGGACCTGAAAGCTGTAGAGCCGGTAAGGCCGCGTTGGCGCGGTAACAATCACAACCCGGGTTACGTCTACCGGCCGAGAAAAGTGAAACATGAGCCAGGTTCTCTCCCCTTTGCGCATCGGCGCGGAGGCCCATCCCCTTGCGCCCTGTGACCTGTAGCGAAACCTGACCACGCCGTCGACACACTGCTCCGGAGAATATCCATGACCATCATTGGAATCGGCCACGACCAGAACGGGCTTTACTCTCCTGCCATTCGCGTAAAAGGTCACCTCGGCGATTCGGGCGCTGTCTCTTTTTCCCCTGGCCGTCTGTTCGGAGGCCTCTGTCACAACAATCTGCATTATCTTGGATTTTCCATGACCCACCGAAAGGACAATCTTCTCCCGGGTATTGCCGCTGACACCCGCCGCGGCAATCACCTTAACGTTCCCAATGGCGGGAGGAGGCCTGGTCGTATGAGATGCGCCCTTACCCTCCGGTGATACGGATGTTTCGCCCTTGGATTCACCGGGCAAAACGTCTTCAATCGTCAGAGGTTTCTTCCCGGGACCGGAGGCCACCTTTTTCGGAGAAGGTTTCTTTTCCCCACCACCGGGCAGGAC
>CAZPTH010000140.1:0-2348 GCA_964589315.1 uncultured Thermodesulfobacteriota bacterium | reverse complement strand
GGTCACCGCCTCTTTCAGCTCCCCCGCCGCCTCTAAGAGGGCGCCGTCTTTCTCCAACTTGTCCGCCTGGGCATAGATCTTTACCTTTTCTTTCCACTCCGCGAGGGTCTTTTGGGCCTCGGCGTTCTTCGGATCGAGCGTGAGCGCCTCGGTCATGACGGAAATGGCCTTTTCGTAACGCTTGTGCTTCCAGAAGACATGCGCCGTCTTACGCAGTTTTTCCGCCCGCGCCAAGCGTTCCTTTTTCTCTTTCTCCTTCGCCAGCGCGACCTCCAGGCGTTTCGCAGCCTCTTTGTAAGGCTGATAACCCCCGGCGAAGCCCGGCTGGCGGTCAAGCAGGCGCTTTGCCTCTTTCAATTTTCCCTGAGCGATCCGGCTGTCCACCTGTTTCAGGTCCCGGTCGATCCGGGTCTTTTTCCGCCCTTTATCCTTCAGTTCGCGCGGGATGTTTTTGTTGGAGGGATCGAGGCCCCTGGCCTTTTTGAGGGTCGCGATCGCCTCGGCAAGCTGTCCCTTTGACCATTGGCCCCGGGCCTGTTGCAGCAGTTTGGCCGCCTCTTTTCGATCCTTTTCCTTTTTCTTGCCCGCGTTGATCCGGGCCTGGGAAATCGTAACGGAGAAGGTTCCCTTCCCCTTGCCGAGGATGGTTCCATCCTTGTCTTTAACGACAACCGTGGCGATACAGCTCCCGGTCCGGCTGCGGTTGACGGTGACCTCTTTCCCCATGGAAAGGCCCGCGAAATGGCTGTCCTCGTTGAGTGTCCAGTGATAGTAAATGGGGCTCACTTTCGGAGTCGGGGTGACCTTCGCCAAAAGGCGCACGTTCTGGTGCACGGCGATGGCCTTTTCCACTTCTACCAGGCCCTTCCCTTCCTTCCAGACCCTCGGTTTCGGCCCCATGGGGCCCAGGACGGTGACCTTGACGTCGTAGCGTTTCGCCTGGATGCTTTTCCGGACGGTTCCGATCACGTCGCCGTAGTGGGGCACCCGGGCCTCGGCCTGGAGGGCCAACGGCTTGTCGTCCTTGAGTTTGAAGCCGATTTCGGAGGCCGGGTCGTTGTATTCCATCCGGTTGGACGAGGGCGGGCTTGTCCAGACCCAGCGGATCGCGTCGTCGGGGATCCGGGCGGAGCTTGATATCCTGGCACGAATCTCCTGCCCCACGTAGGGTTTTGTGGGGGTCAGCGTGAGGGTAAATGTCGGGCCCACCACCTGGGCGTGGACCTGTTTGGACTCGATCGTCTTCTGCCCGGCCGGCTGGGGAACCTGGACCCAAACGGCAATCTTTTTGACCCGGCCAAAGGTTACGGTGGTCTCCATGCCTTCCGGCGGGTCGAATTCGATCCCCGGCTCGCTGGCCTGCCAGATAGGTGTATAGGGCCCCCTGCCGCCCTTCTTCACCCGAACGCGTAAGCGCGCGGTGCTGCCATAGATTGGCCTGGCGGGAAGGCCCGTCACCTCAAACTCGGGAGACTCAACCACCACCTTCACGCTGCCGCTGGCGGTGTTGCCGTCCGCGTCGGTAACCTTGAGGAACACCGTGTGAGGTCCAGATACAGCGGACTGAAAGGCGCCCTTCTCTCCAATCCCCTTGGCGCCCGACCAGGCATATTTGTAGGGGAATCGACCGCCCCGGACAGCGGCGGTTATCTCCACCTTTTTTCCCGCCTGCACCGGATCTTTCGGTCCCGTCAAGGTGACGGACAGGTCCTCTGTCCCCTTTGGTGCCTTCCCTTCCGGGCCATTCTCCGTAAAATCCCCCGAAACCACCAGGCCGCGATCCTCACCATTGCCATAAGACCCACTCATGCTGATGGAAAATCCGCCGGTGGTCGCGTCTTGGGGGATAGGAACCTTCAGGGAAAACGAACGGCTGCCCGGCCCCTTGAACTTGTAGGTGCGCTCCGCGTGCTTCGAACCGGCCGAAACGGAGACCGATAGGACGATATAGGGGCTCCACGTCACCCGTGCGGTTCCTGAAACGGATAACGTGCCGCTTCCCAGCCGCCCTTCGTAGTGTCGGGAGGTGGTAAAGCCATCCACATCCTTCATCTTCGGCATGCTCGCGCCCGACACGCTGTAGGAGATCTGCATGCCGTTGAAGGTTTCCGCCGGATACATCCCGCTGGCGCTCCCTCCGGCGCCGTGTTTCACAACCTTCTTCGGCTGCTTTGCAGGCTTTTTCCCAACCGCGACGGTTACAGCTCCGGCCGCGCCGCCGGTTTCGGTGCCTTCTGCGGATTCCCCCGTTTTATCTCCCGCGGCACCTCCCGAAGCGGTGTTGTCGCCCGCGCCCTTTTTCGCCGTTTTTTTCTTCTTTTTCTTATTTTTGGGCTTTCCCTTCACCG
>CAZPTH010000139.1:0-6489 GCA_964589315.1 uncultured Thermodesulfobacteriota bacterium | reverse complement strand
TTTTCGCTACCTTCTCCAGTCAGATTTGGCATCTAACTTGAAAAAGCCATGAAAACTTGTTAGAAGAAATAACTTAATATCAAGAAAAGGAAATTCGTGTGGAATCTATTGTCATCGGGGCGGATCACGGGGGGTATCGCCTCAAGGAAGAGGTAAAGGCCTATCTTCTCGAAAAGGGTCATGACGTTATGGACGTGGGAACCTCGTCGGAGGATTCCGTGGATTACCCGGACTTCGCCGCGGAGGTGGCCAGGGCCATCCAGGGTAAGAAGGCGAGCCTGGGGATTTTGATCTGCGGAACCGGAATCGGCATGGCCATAACGGCCAATAAGTTCAGGGGTATTCGTGCCGCCGTCGTTCATGACGCCTACACGGCGGAGATGAGCCGGAGGCACAACAACGCCAACGTGATTACATTCGGGGGACGGGTCGTGGGGGCCGGCGTCGCGTTCAGTATCGTGGATGCCTGGCTCGGGCATGCGTTCGAGGGCGGTCGCCATTCACGAAGACTCGGCAAGATCGAGGAATTCGAGAAGCAGGGCCGTTGAGGATGGCAGAGCTTTTTTTGGCATTCCATTTTGACATCTCTTTATCCATTTAAAAAGGTCAGGGAGGGGACAAGGTTACTATGACGGCATTGATGAAGGCGGATCCAGTTATCGCGGAGGTCATCTCGGGGGAGGAACAGCGGGAAGCCGAAAAGATTATCCTGATAGCATCTGAAAACTACGTGAGCCAGGCGGTGATGGACGCGCAGGGAAGTATCCTGTCCAACAAGTACGCGGAGGGGTATCCGGGGAAACGGTTTTATGAGGGATGTGAATTCGTGGACGAGGCCGAGTCCCTCGCCATTGAAAGGGCGAAGGCCCTTTTTGGGGCGGAGCACTGCAACGTGCAGCCTCTCTCCGGGACGGTGGCAAACCTGGCGGTTTATCTCACCATGCTCAAGCCAGGGGACAAGATTCTCGGGATGAACCTCTCCCACGGGGGGCACTTGAGCCACGGCGCGCCGGCCAGTTTCACGGGAAGGATCTTTGAGTCCTATCATTACGGGGTTTCTCGCGAGACCCACACGATCGACTACGACGAGGCGGAAACCATGGCGAAACGGATTCGCCCCAAGATGATCGTGGTAGGGGCCAGTTCCTATTCACGCGTCATCGACTTCAAGCGGTTCAGGGAGATCGCTGACGAGGTGGGGGCACTGGTCATGACGGATATCGCGCACATCGCCGGGCTGGTAGCGGCGGGGGCCCACCCGAGTCCCGTCCCGCATGCCGACTTCGTTACCTCGACCACCCACAAGACCCTACGGGGACCCCGGGGGGCCTTTATCCTCTGTAAAAAGGAATACGCCGAGTTGATTGACCACACGGTCTTTCCCGGCTTGCAGGGGGGCCCTTTCATGAATATCATCGCGGCCAAGGCGGTCTGCTTCAAGGAGGCGAGCACCCAGCAGTTCAGGGAATACGGACACCAGATCGTCAAGAACGCGCGGGCCCTGTGCACGGCCATGACCTCCCGCGGGTACGATGTGGTGACGGGGTGCACGGACAACCATCTCTTCCTCGTGGACCTCACGAACAAGGAAATTACGGGCAGGGACGCGGCCCGGGCGCTGGACAGGGCGGGAATTACCCTGAACAAGAACGTGATTCCCTTCGATACCCAGTCCCCTTACGTGACCAGCGGGATCCGAATCGGGACCCCCATCGTGACCACAAGGGGGATGAAGGAGAAGGAGATGGAGCGGATTGCCGAATGGATCGACCGGGTCCTTTCGGATATCGGGAACGAATCCCTCCAGAAACAGGTGGCGGAAGAGGTGAGGGAATTCTGCAAGGACTATCCCACGCGTCCCGTGGTTTTGCACGAGGAATAGGCCAGGATGTTGATGGAACAGGACAAACGTCCCGACTGGGATGAATACTTCATGGAGATCACCCGCCTCGTTTCGAAGCGGTCCACGTGCCTGCGGCGGCACGTGGGGGCGTTGCTCGTCAAGGACAGGATGATCCTTGCCACCGGATACAACGGGGCGCCGAAAGGGCTGGCCCACTGCCTCGATATCGGGTGTCTGCGGGAGAAGCTGGGGATCCCTTCGGGGGAACGCCACGAACTCTGCCGGGGGCTGCACGCGGAGCAGAACGCTATCATCCAGGCGGCCTTTCACGGGGTTTCCATCCAGGGGGCGACCCTTTACTGTACCAACCACCCCTGTATCATCTGTACCAAGATGCTCATCAACGCGGGAATTGTCAAAATCATCTACGAGGCCGGATATCCCGATGAACTCTCGGGAGATATGCTTAAGGAGGCCGGGATCGAGACGATCCAGTTTGAGCAAAAATGAAATGTCCCCAGTGCGGATACCCTGACAGCAGGGTCATCGATTCCCGAACCACCCCGGAAAAGGATGCGATACGCAGGCGCCGGGAGTGCCTCTCGTGTCATCACCGGTTTTCCACGGTGGAGCAGGTGGAAATCATCCAGCCGACCATTGTCAAGAAGGATGGCCGGCGGGAACCCTTCGATCCCCAGAAACTGATGCGGGGCCTTCGAAAGGCGTGTGAGAAACGCCCCGTCAGCATCGATGCCCTGGAACGAATCGTGACCCGCATTGAACAGGAGATCCAGGACCGGGGGGACAAGGAGGTCCCCAGCCGGGAGATTGGGGAACGGGTCATGGACGCCCTTCACACGCTGGATGACGTGGCCTATGTCCGTTTTGCCTCCGTCTATCGGGAGTTCAAGGATATCGAGGAATTTCTGAGCGAATTACAGGAGCTTTTGAAAAATCAAAACAAAACAGCAAAAGACTGACGAAGGATTCATGCGCCTGGCCCTCCGTCTGGCGAAAGGGGGGCGGGGGAAGGTCTCACCCAATCCCATGGTCGGCGCGGTCATCGTCAAAGACGGAACCATCATCGGGAAGGGCTACCACCGTGCCTACGGGACGGCCCATGCCGAGGTCGTCGCCCTTCGTGACGCCGGGGAAGCGGCACGGGGCGCGACCCTTTACGTGAACCTGGAGCCCTGTAACCACACGGGACATACGCCTCCCTGCACCCGGGCCATTCTGGAGGCGGGGATCCGCCGGGTCGTCATCGGGATGCGGGACCCCAATCCCCGCGTGGCGGGCGGGGGAGCGGACACCCTCCGGGCAAGCGGGGTTGACGTGACGGAGGGGGTTCTGGAATCCCAAAGCCGGGCGTTGAATGCGGCCTTTATCCATTTTGTTACCCGGGAAACCCCGTATGTGGTCATGAAGATCGCCTCAACCCTGGATGGGAAAATCGCCACGAAGACGGGGAACTCCCAGTGGATTACGGGGGAGAAGTCCCTCAGATGGGTCCATCGGCTTCGGGGGGACCTGGATGCCGTCATGGTGGGGATTGGGACAGTCTTGAAGGATAATCCAACCCTGACGTGCCGCTTACCGAATCCCCCGCATCAGCCCCTGAGGGTGGTTGTGGATACCCGCTTGAAGATTCCCGAGGATGCCAACCTGGTAACCACCGTCCATATCGCCCCGCTCCTTATCGCCACGGGGCCCGAGGTGGACGCGGCAAAGAAACATCGGCTTCAATCCAGGGGCGTTGAGATTTTATCGGTTCCCCTCTATAATAAAAAGGTAGACTTGAGGCGATTCATGGCTATATTGGCAGAAAGATCCGTTACCTCCGTCCTTCTCGAGGGGGGAGCAAGGCTGAACGCGTCGGCCCTGTCTGCCGGAATCGTCCGGAAGGTGATGATTTTTTACGCCGCGAAGATCCTGGGGGGGCAGGAGAGCCTCTCCATGATTGGAGGTCCCGCGCCGGAATTCCTCGACGCGGCGATCCCCGTGGAAGGGTGGAAGATCCGGCGGATCGGTCAGGATTTTCTCTTTGAGGGGGATGTGGCGGACACAGGGCCCGGCGAGCCGCGGCCGGCATAGGAATAGAGAGGATGTTTACCGGAATCATAGAGGAAGTGGGAACGGTTGAGTCCGTCGTAAAGCGCACGGAGGATATGGTCTTGTCCCTCAAGGCCCCGGGACTCTTCCCGCAGTTGAACCTGGGGGACAGCCTGGCGGTCAATGGCACTTGCCTGACCGTGACCCGAAAGACCCCTCCCGCTACCCTTTTTTTCGATATCTCCGGCGAATCCCTGGCGCGGACCCAGTTGGGTGCCCTGAAGCCGGGCGATCCCGTGAACCTGGAACCCGCCCTGACCTTGAACAAGCCCCTTGGGGGACACCTGGTGAGCGGCCATGTGGATGGTCCCGCCGTCCTTGCGGCCATCAAACCCGCTGGCGATATGGTAGAATTGACCTTTGAGGTGTCGAAAGATCTCGCCGCCCTGATGATTGAAAAGGGGTCGGTGGCCATAGATGGTATCAGCCTGACCATTGCCTCCCTGGGGGAGACGACGTTTACCGTGGCCGTGATTCCCTTTACCTTGGAACACACGACCTTGGGGCGCAGGAAGGTAGGGGATGTCCTGAACCTGGAAACCGATATGATCGGGAAATATGTGAAACGTTTTTTATCAACCTCGGAACCTGGTGATTCGAAGACGCTCGACAAGGCGTTCCTTGCCGAACATGGATTTCTCGGTTGATTTGGATTATGATGAATTAAAGGAGGCTTAAACATGCCATTTGCAACCATTGAAGAAGCACTTGATCTCATACGGCAGGGAAAGATGATCATCCTTGTCGATGACGAAGATAGAGAGAACGAGGGGGATCTGACCATCGCGGCGGAAAAGGTGACCCCCGAGATCATCAATTTCATGGCCATGTATGGCCGCGGGCTCATCTGCCTTTCCTTGACGGAGGAGAAGGTGGAGCAGTTGCAGTTGCCCATGATGTCAACCAACAACAAGTCCCGGTTTCAGACCGCCTTTACCGTCTCCATCGAGGCGAAGGAAGGGGTGACCACCGGGATTTCCGCCTATGACAGGGCCCACACGATCCTCACGGCCATCGCGGACGACGCCAAGCCGGAGGACCTGGTTACGCCGGGGCACGTCTTTCCCCTCAAGGCCCGCAAGGGCGGCGTCCTGGTTCGCACCGGGCAGACGGAAGGCTCTGTGGACCTGGCACGGCTCGCCGGTTTGAAACCCGCCGGGGTTATCTGTGAAATCATGAAGGATGACGGGACCATGGCACGAATGCCGGATCTGGAGGCCTTTGCCAAACAGCACGACCTCAAGATCGTCAAGATTGCCGACATCATCAGTTACCGGATGCGGACAGAATCTTTCGTGCATCCCATCGCGGAGAGTTTCCTTCCGACTATCTATGGCGGTCCGTTCAGGATCATCATGTACGAGAACGACGTGGACGATTTTCAGCATATCGCCCTGGTCAAAGGGGAGATCAGCGGGGATGACCCCGTCCTGGTTCGTGTCCACTCCGAGTGTTTCACGGGGGATGTCCTGGGCTCCCTGCGCTGCGACTGCGGGGATCAGCTCCACGAGGCCATGCGGATGGTGGACCAGGCAGGGAAAGGGGTCATTCTTTACATGCGTCAGGAGGGCCGGGGAATCGGACTGGCCAACAAGCTGAAGGCCTACTGCCTGCAGGACCACGGGCGCGATACGGTAGAGGCCAATGAGGAACTTGGCTTCAAGGATGACTTGAGGGATTACGGGATCGGCGCCCAGATCCTGGTTGACCTGGGCGTAAAGAAGATCCGTCTGATCACCAATAATCCCCGTAAGATCAAGGGATTGGAGGGATACGGAATTGAGGTGGTCGAACGGGTGCCGATTGAAATTCCCCCAAAGAAAGAGAATGTAAAATACCTGAAAACAAAACGGGATAAAATGGGACATATCCTCACCAATCTGTAAAGAAGGAGAAGACCATGCCAAAGACCCTTGAAGGAGCCATCCAGGCGAAGGGATATAAATTTGGGATCGTTGTCAGCCGGTTCAACGCCTTTATCACCGATAAGCTTCTCGATGGGGCCATGGACTGCCTGGAGAGAAACGGGGCGGACATGGATGCCGTTACCGTCGCCAAGGTCCCCGGGGCGTTTGAGATTCCTCTCGCGTGTCAGAAAATGGCCCAGTCCGGGAAATACGATGCCGTGATTGCCCTTGGCGCCGTGATTCGCGGGGCGACTCCCCACTTCAACTACATCAGCTCCGAGGTGGCCAAGGGGATCGCGAGTGCCTCCCTCCAGACGGGGGTTCCGATTACCTTCGGGATCATCACCTCGGATACGATCGAGCAGGCCATTGAACGGGCCGGGACCAAGGCGGGGAACAAGGGATGGGACGCGGCCCATTCCGCTATCGAGATGGTGAACCTTTTCGGAGAGATGGCATAGAGAACGGTACGGCTCCCGGATGACGAAGAAAGACGGGTTGGTTTATAAACAGACACGGAAGGGAAAAGAATCCAAAGCCAGATACCGTTTAACACGTGAAGTGGGTGAGAATTTGAACGGCGAACGTAAAAAACATACCTCACGCGAAGTCGCAAAGCCCGCAAAG
>CAZPTH010000138.1:0-6517 GCA_964589315.1 uncultured Thermodesulfobacteriota bacterium | reverse complement strand
GTATTGAGGTTCAGACCATTACCGCCCAAAACCAGGGTCGGTACAAGGCCGGACAGATCCTGTTCCGGACGGTTTAAGGAGGCAGAAATGGGCGAAATGAAAACCGGATATGGCACCCTGTGGCGGTGAGGTGCTGATTAATAAGACCGATGACAGGCGGGTGAAAATCGACGTTCGCCTGGAGAATGAGACGCTGTGGATGACGCAACAGATGATGGCGGAGTTGTTTCAGACGACGGTTCCAAACATCAGCATGCATATAAGAAACATTTACGAAGAAGACGAATTATTCCCATCGGCAACTGTTAAGAAATTCTTAACGGTTCGGCGGCCGAAAGGGGAAAAGAACCGTCCTCGGAGAATAAGCAAACGCGACAAAGCCAGGGCGGCTGTCCAGGAGGATCCGCCAGAGCCAGAGGCGCTGGCAGGGGAGATCCTTGGGAACGGGCTTTCAATCAGACGGATTAAAACTTGCAATCAGACGCACCTTGGATTACGGATATGGCCTTGAAACCAAAGGTCGGGTTGATAGCGCTGAAGTCATTCCCATAACCCTCTGAGAGGCCAATCACATAAAGGAGGCAACGCGTGGGCCAATAGGCTTTCCCTGATTCGATAATCGGGATCACTTGTCCAAAACAAGGGTGAAACAGGGATAAACCGTCCATGGGTAAACAACACGTTTCGTGCTTGAATCGATCAAACGGCTGTGAGATAAATTCAAAGAAATTTCCCCGGTAATGAAAGGAAGAAAAGATGAAAAAAACAATCGCCTTGCTAATCATTTTTCTTTTTACCGCGACGGTAGCATTCGCCGGTACCTGTGTGAACAAGGCGAAAAATCTCCAGGCGGTTCAGAACCGAATCGTGGGAAGAAGCCTCCAAAAGCTGTCCCCCGGGGCCTGGGCGTCTTACGGGCTTGCCAAGGTCGTCTACCTGGGGCGCCGGGTCTCTCCCAAGTCGGGGAAGAAGCTGGATGTCGTCGAGGTTACGGGAAAGGTTACCGGCCAGGTCTGGTACAGGATCCGGCCCCACGTGTTTCCTTATCAGGGGAAGAAACTGCGATTCCTCATCCTGGAGCCCGTGGAGGCCTACATGAAGATGGGAGGGGCCTTTTTCTACCTGACGCGGGAGATGGCCGAGATCTTTCTGAAAGGAAGCCAATGGGGCACGTTTCTTGAAAACGGCCTCGCCTTCGCGCCCCCCGGTTGCGGGGATCTTCCCGAGGTCAAGAAGATTTCCCAAACCCTGCCGGGGGGAAAAAGGGTTCACGCCTATTTCCTTCAATCGAAAAAATACGGGGGCGTCCTGACGTGCAGCCCGGAGGTTCCTTTCGGGTTGATCAAGGCGGTTTCCACGAAGAAAAAGATGGAAGTTCGCCTCTTGAAATACGGATGGAAGGGCGGCAAGGGAGTCATTCCGAAAAGCGCCCTGGCCGGCGCGATTGCCATCAGCTACTCTTCCAACAAAGAAAAAAAAGGTGCGAAGGAGGGGAAGAAACCATGAAGCGGAAAAGTTTTGGTTTTTTCGTGGCAATCTTTTTTCTGGCCCTTTTTACGTCCTGTGCGACGGCTCAAAAAGGAGACACCATAAGTAAAGACGCGCCTCCCCTCATTGTCCGGACCGGCGTTTATGAGGGCCTTGTGTCGGTGGATGGACAGGCTGTCTACATCATTACGAATTACAAAAGCCGTTCCCGGGTCGACTATCTGGTTACGGGAGACCTGAAAGACAAGATAACCGTCCTGGACGGCCAGGTCATCACGGTAATAGGGACGGCAAAACGGCGCGGCTGGTCCGGAACCATCGAGGTCACCGAGATCCTGAAGCCGAAACAGTCGAAGAACCCTTCCGGGGAAAAAGAGCCAAACACTCCATCATCTGATACAAAGAATTAGGAAAAATTCACTCAGGCGGAAAAGTCGATCCGGTCCAGTAACTGTTTGAGGATCTTGGCCGTGGCGCCCCAGACGACCACGTCCCGGTAATAGTAGAAATAAACGGTGGCGGAGGTTCCCTCATACTGCGCCGGCCTTTCTTCCAGGCGGGCCTCCTTCTGTAATCCTACCAGGGGGATTTCAAGGAGTGTATCGATCTCTGCGTCGCAAACCTCATAGGGGTAGGGGTAGGGAAAGGTGATGACAAAGGGGCTCACGCGAAAATGGGAAAGGGTACGGATGTCGTCCAATTCACCGAGAACGGTCACGTCCTCCCGCCGGATACCGACCTCTTCTTCCGTCTCCCGAAGGGCGGTCTCCAGGAGGGAGGCGTCGCAGTCATCTTTGGCCCCGCCGGGAAAAGAGATTTCCCCCTTGTGATGCCGAACCTTGCGGGTCCGCTTGGTGAGGAGGACGCACCACTGCCCGTCCTTGAGAAAGAGGGGAACGGTAACCGCGGCGGGGGTCAGCCCGTTGAGGGGAAGGGATTTCTTGGGATGGGCGGCGAGAACGGCCCTGATCCGTTCAACCATCGAGGCATTCCCTCACGATTTCGGAGGATGGCAGAACCCGTAGCAGGGGGTGAAGCGCGGAGTAGCGATACGCCCTCAGGACGCCCTCATGAATCTCCGGTTTGTGGGAACAGCAGCCGTCTTCCACGATGGTGCAGGCGAAATCGTGGGCGATGGCGTCCAGGGCCGTGGTCAGGACACAGACATGGGTCGTGACCCCCGTGACGATGACGGTCTCGACACCCCACAGCCGGAGGGTCTGGTCCAGGTCGGTCTTGAAGAAGGCGCTGAAGCGCCGTTTTTCCAGGATGGTATCGCCCGGCTGGGGCGCCAGCTCCGGGATGACCTGAACCTCGTCCGTGCCCCGAATGGCGTGTTCCCGCATTCTTCCCCTGAAGATGAAATCCCCACGCAGGAAGCTGTCGCAGGCATAGATCACGGGAAGGTTCTTTTCCCGCGCCCGGGTCAGGAGGTCCTGGATGACGGGGATAATTTTCCGGGCCTCTTTCGTGAGGGGGGCCTCGGGATTGGTAAACGACCCCTTCAACATGTCGACAACGATAAGCGCGTAGCTCATTTTCATCACCGTTCCTTTTCCGGGCTCAGCCCGAAGATCCTCAAGGCGTTTTGGGTCGTTGCCGCCGCTACCTCTTCGAAGGGGAGCCCTTTCAGGGCGGCCACGGCCTCCGCGGTATAGCGGACATAGGCCGGCTCGTTGCGTCTGCCCCGGTACGGAACCGGCGTCAGATACGGGCAGTCGGTTTCCACCAGCAGGTAATCGAGGGGGACCTCCCGGACCACCTCGTGGACCTGTTTCGCCTTCTTGAAGGTGACCGTCCCGGGAATGGAGATGAGAAATCCCATGGCGATGCAGCCCCACGCCATTCGCGCGTCCCCGCTGAAACAGTGGATGATTCCGCCTACTTCGTCGGCCTTTTCCTCTTTCAGGATCCGCATTGTTTCCTCGTGGGCGTCCCGGTCGTGAATCACGATGGGAAGTCCCAGCTTCCTGGCCAGTCGTATCTGTTCCCGGAAGACAGCCATCTGGGTATGCCGGGGAGAATGGTTTCGGTAGAAATCGAGACCGATTTCCCCGTAGGCCACGACCTTCTCGTGCCGGGCCAAACGAGACAGATCTTCAAGCGTTGTATCCGTGACATCCTTTGCCTCGTGGGGATGCACGCCGACGATGGCATAGACCCTTGGATGTTTGCTGGCAATGGCCACCGCCTTTCGGCTCTCTTCCAGGTCGATGCCGACGGTGGCGATATACCTCACGCCCGCCTCGTCCGCCCGCGCGAGGACCTTTCCCAGGTCCTTCTCGTAAAAAGATTCAAGCCCCAGATGGGCATGGGTATCAAATAAAGTCTCTTTCATTTTTCTTCTGAAAAGTGGCTTTGCAAAAAGTTGATTTTCCTTTTATTCCTGGGTTCTTACGAGGGGATCAGCAACACCATTTACGCATTCGTAAACAGGGAGCCAAAAGATTGGCTCCCTGTCTCTTTCAGGACCTGATAAGGTCTTACTTGTCGCTGTCGTACCATCCGCCGCCCGTCTTTTTGCCAAGCCGGCCCGCGCGGATCATGGTTTTGAGCAGGTTGGGGGAGACCCATTTCAGCTCTTTGTTCAGTTCCTTGAAGAAGTATTCCGTCACATGGTAGGCGATGTCGATCCCGGTGAGGTCCATCAACTCGAACGGCCCCATGGGGTAGTTCAGGCCCAGCTTGACCGCCTTGTCCACGTCCTCCGGGGTCGCGATGCCCTCTTCCACGATCTTGATGGCTTCGAGCATGTGGGGGATCATGATCCGGTTGACGATAAAACCCGGGCTGTCTTTTTTTACCTCGACGGGGACCTTGCCCATCTTCTCCGTGACCTCGAAGACCACCTTGATGGTTTCGTCACTGGTCTTGTAGCCGTGGATAATCTCCACCAGTTTCATGATGGGGGCGGGATTGAAGAAATGCATCCCTGCCACCCTGTCCGGGCGGTTGGTGGCCTCGGCGATCTCGGTGATGGACATGGAGGAGGTGTTGCTTGTCAACACCACTTCCGGTCGGCACATCCCGTCCAGGGCCTTGAAGACCTCTTTTTTCAGATCGAGGTTTTCGATGACCGCTTCGATGACGTAGTCCACATCCTTCAGGTCTTCCAGGTTCGTGGTCCCCTTGATCCGGCCGAGGATTTCCTTTTTCTGGTCTTCCGTGACCTTTCCTCTCTGAACGCCTTTGGCAAGGAATTTCTCGATGCCATTCATTCCCTTCTCAACAAACCGATCCTCGATGTCCCGCATGATGACGTTATACCCCGCCGTCGCGGCGACCTGCGCGATTCCGCTTCCCATGGCGCCTGCGCCAACTACTCCGATTGTCTTGATTTCCATACTCAGCCTCCTTTAGATTTTTTAACTAACGTTCAATAGATTTTAGACGAACTTGCCGGGAAAGTCAAACCTCTTTTTTCCCCGATTATCGGGGAACCTTTCTCCGCAAGGCCACGTAGCGGTGACCCGAGAAGAGCCGGGACAACGGGATGGAATAGACGACCTCGAATCCCATTTCCTCCGCGATCCCGGAGATTTCCGACGCCTTGAGGGTCCACTTGGGGCGCTTCCCGAAGAGTTTCACCCGTGCCTCCCGAAGCAGGTTTTTCAGGGAATGATAATCGAAATAGGTGAAGATCACCCATTTTCCACTGATGCGTAAGAGCTCCCGCACGTAAGTGAGCCGCTCGGCACGTTCCCGGATGTGGTGGCAGAGCCTCACGGAGAGGACGAAATCGAAGGCCTGACTGGTAAAGGGCATGGCCAGCGCGGTAGCGCGAACATAGCCGTCCGCCTCTTTGACCGAAGGGTTCGACCGCTGATTGTCCCGGGCGATCTTGAGCAAGTGAAGGCTCCAGTCGCCCTCGATGACATGCCGCGCGTGTTGTCTCAGCAGGGGCATGAGCCGTCCGTATCCACAGGGAAGATCAAGGGCCGTTTCGAAGGGGGCCTGAGCCGAGATTTTTTCGATCAACCGCTGGAGCAGGCGTTGCTCGTGGCGGTTGTTGATCCGCTCCGACCAGTGCTTCTCAAATTTTTGGGTGTAACTTTGCGCGCCCTGGGGGCTGTTATAGTGATCGAGGACTTCTTTATCCATGAGGCATTTTCTACCTTTTCTTTCTCGATTTGTCCAGAAAGACAGGCAGCAGGGACCGGAAACGAAGCGTCAGCTTCTCAACCCTATTCTCGCTTTCCCTGGCCTTGAGGGCGAGCATCAGGCGGTGGCGCAGCGCCTCCGGCGATCCCCTCAGCGGGTCCGGCAGGTAGACGTCAAGAAAGTCATCGATGATTCCTTCATCCAGATGGCGGAGCGCGCCGCCGAGAAGGGTGGAGAGATCCTGGAGCTGTCCCCACCGCGCGCCGGGACCCGAGAGGAAACGGGCATAGGGCTGATCGAGAAAGAGGACCCCGGGATCCGGGGCGTCGGGGGGGTGAATCAGCACGTTCCGGGTATTTGGGCGGAGCAGGAAAAACCCCCGCGCGTGCATACTCCTGAAATATCCCGCCAATTTCTGGAGAATGACCATGGCGCGATTTCGAAAACCAGATGCTGTTTCCGTTTCTTTCAGCCACGCCCGGAAATCAAGGGTGTTTTTCTCCTTGACCGTCAGGATGAAACAGCGCCGGACGCCCCCCATGCGGGTCCATTCCGCGCCCCATCCCGCGGCTTCCACGCACGGGATTCCCAGGAACTCCATAAAACCGAGGGCGAGGTATTCCCGCTGCGCCTTGGGCATCCGGCTCAGGAGTGTCTTCATTCTCGAAATACCGGGATAGAGGTAGTGCTTGAAAAAGAGCTCCCTGTCCCCCAGGTTCCAGAGTCGGATTTCCGTGCGCGCCTCCATCTTGAGAGAAACCCCCTCCTTTTCGATCAGACGCGAATAGGAAGCGGGGGTTTGGAGGTATTCCTGCAGGGCCGCGTCATAAGGTTTACGCAGGACGATTTTGAATCCCTTCCGAAGGCTTCCCACGGAGATTTCGTCGGCGTAGGGAATAAATCTATTTTTCATGGAGGTCTCTGGAAA
>CAZPTH010000137.1:0-6527 GCA_964589315.1 uncultured Thermodesulfobacteriota bacterium | reverse complement strand
CCGCGCCCCCCCCCCCCCCTCCCCACCCGCCACCCCTCCCTCCCCCCCCCCCGCGCCCCGGGAAGATTGGAAAGGTTCGTATCCTCAAGGAAGAGAAAGGGAAGGAACGCCCGTGGATTCAGCCGGGCGCGGCGTTTCTCACCCTCCAGGCCCTGAAAAGTGAGACTCACGGGGTGCCGTGGAAGGGATTCGATTTCGCCTGGAAGACGGGGACGTCATTCGGACAGCGGGACGCGTGGGCCCTGGGGGTCAGCCCCCAGTACACCGTGGGGGTCTGGGTCGGGCGTTTCGACGGCCAGGGAGTGAGAGGCCTCGTAGGTGCGGAGGCGGCCCTGCCCCTTTTGTCGGACCTCATGAGGTCCCTGGGATCTCACCCGCGGAGATTTCAGCGGCCGGAAGACGCCCTGGAATGGATCAAGGTCTGTCCGGTCAGCGGGCTGCCCGTGGGACCGAATTGTCCCCATGCCATCCTGGTGCCATTCCCCAGGGGGGTCTCTCTCCCCCGTCGGTGTCTCTGGCACAGGCCGTTTCTGGTGGAACGAGGGAGCGGTTATCGCGCCTGCCCGTGGAAGATCTACCCGCGAGGCGCGTTGATTCGCAAGGTCTTTCTGGTGGTGCCGGGACAAGACCCTCCGCCTTTCTCCCCGGCGTGCCGGGTAGAGGAGGCGGGAGGAGAGGTGAGAATCCTTTCTCCGACGTCTGAAACTCTCTATCTCCTGTCAGGGGAAGGTTCTTACAGCCGGGGACTGCCCCTTAGGGCCACAAGCAGTGTGCATGAGGGGTTTCTCTACTGGTTCATCAACGGGAAGCTGATTGCCAAGAGCCGCTCCGGGGAAACCCGCTTTATCACGCCCCCTTCCGGAAGGATTGAGGTGAGGGTCGCGGATGAGATGGGGCACTGGAGCCGCGTTGAGAGCTGGGTCGATTACGTGGCGATCTCAGATAGGGGGCGATCCCGCGGGGGGCCCCAGGGATAAGGATAAAAAAGCCTGGCTCTTTGAGCCAGGCTTTTATGAAGCTTGGGAAAATCGTCAGGCGCTTTGTGCCTTTTGCAGGGCAATGTTTGCCGCGCCGATGGCGCCGACCGTTTGAGGCTCATCGGGGATCATCAGCTTGAGTCCCAGCCTCTCCTCGATGACCCGGACAACGCCGATGTTTTTCGCCACGCCACCTGTCATAACCACGTCTTTTTCCACGCCAATCCGTTCGAGAAGGCCGACGGTCCGGTCGGCGATGGCCTTGTGAATTCCCCTCAGGATATCGTTGACGGCTTTCCCCTGGGACTGTAGCGAAATAACTTCCGATTCGGCAAAGACGGTGCAGACACTGCTGATCTGGAGATCCTCATCGAATTCGAGGGACCGCTGTCCCATCTCCTCCAGGGTAACGCCCAGGGCATTGGCCATGACCTCGAGAAACCTGCCCGTGCCCGCGGCACACTTGTCGTTCATGTCGAATTCGGACACAATCCCCCGCTCGTTGACCCGGATGACCTTGGTATCCTGCCCCCCGATGTCGATGATGGTTCGGCAGGAAGGGTAAAGGCTGAAGGCCCCCCGGGCGATGCAGGTGATTTCCGTGACCCGGGCGTTGGCACGGGGAGATATTTCCCTGCCGCAGCCCGTTGCGACGATGTAAGACAGGTCTTCGAGGGAGAGCTTTGCCTCTTCCAGGGCAACCTTCAGGGCCTCTTCGGAGGCCTTGGGGCTGCATCCCCCCATCAGGACGACGGACTGGGCAATGACTTTTCCCTTTTCATCAACTAAAGCGGCTTCCGCGGACAGGGATCCCGCGTCTACCCCTGCAACAATCATGGGTGCGTCCTTTTTAAACGGGTTATTTTTCTTTCCAGACCGGCTTCCGTTTTTCGAGGAAGGCGGCAAGTCCTTCCTTGGCGTCTTCAGTGCTCATGAGACCGTACTGATAAATCACTTCGGAAGCCGACAGCCCCTTCTCGAAGGGAACCTCGAGGCCGCTGACAATGGCCTTTTTCGTCCACTTGATGACCACGGAGCTCTTGCTGGTGAGATCACCGACAAAGGCCTTGACGCCCTCTTCATATTCCGCGTCAGGGAAAACCTGGTTGACGAGACCATAGTCACAGGCCGTTTTCGCGTCGATGGTCTTCCCCGTGAGGATGAGTTCGTAAGCCCGTTTCAGCCCCATAATCTTGGAGAACCATGCCACGGCCATGGAGGGGTAAACCCCCACCATGATCTCCGGCTGCCCGAACTTGGAATGCTCCGAGGCGACCACCATGTCGCAGAAGGATGCCACTTCGCACCCCCCACCCAGGGCCACGCCATTAACCGCAGCGACGGTGGGAATCTCGTAGGTGGTCAGAATACGGAAGATCTGGTGAAAGACCTCGATCATCTCGTCCATCTTTTCCGGTGTGTGATCCTTAACGTCCACCCCGGAGGAGAAGGCCTTGGAACCTGCGGCGGTCATGACGAGGGCGCTGAGGCCCTTCATCTTTTTTGCCTCCAGCAGGGCGGTGTTCATCTCCTTCATGGTGGGGATGTCGAGGACGTTGTAGGGAGGCCGGTTGATGGTCAAGGTCGCGACCTTGCCTTCCCTTTCAAACGTTATGAACTGGAAATCCATGGGTGTCTCCTGGATTTTATTCGATGATAGCGATCACCTTGTCCGCTTCGACCTCATCTCCCGGGTTAACGAGAACTTCCTTGACTGTTCCGGATGCGGGTGAGGGAACCGGCATTTCCATTTTCATGGCTTCAAGGATGACGATGGGGTCGTTTTCATTGATGCTGTCACCGGGTTTGACTTCCACACTCACGATTTTTCCGACCATCGGAACCATAACTTCTGTTGCCATAATATAATCCTCCTGTTTGTTTTCGTTGCCCGTTTTTAGCAAAGGGGTATGGTGCTGTCAAGTATTTTAATTTACGGGAAACATCTCAAGGCTGGGCGGGGAGACCCTGAAGCGTTTCTCTGAGCCACTGGATCAGCTTGAGGCAAAGATCATTCGTTGCGGCGTCGAGGGCCTGGGCGGCCCCTTGCGCGTCCAGGGTTGGTGACGGTTTCCTGATGACCCAAGACTTTGTTCCGATGATGTCCCGTGTTTTGCCGTCGATAAGCTGGAACATGACGGAGACAACACCGAAGGATGTATTTCCGTCCGCATTGACATGGTGGGAAAAATCGAACAGGGTCGTTTCAAGGTAGAGGTTCCCGTGGGCTCCCGTGGCGCGATACGCAACTGACTTGAAGATGTTGGCTCTGTCAAGTGTTTTAAGCATTTTTACCATCAGCATGTGGGTCGGGGCGTATTCCCAGCGGCTGTACAGGTAGGGGGAAAGGGTAATCTCCGAAGACCGGTAGAGGATCTTCTGGGTCCTGAAGGGCAGGGCCCCCATGACGGGAGGGAGAATCAATGTGTAAGGAAAGGGTTTGGACAGGGGCTTGATCTGGCCTGCAATCTTGTTCCCCGAGTCGATAACGTAATTTCTTATCGTGACGGGCTTGGGCCGGAAACTGCACGAAGAAAGCATAAGCGCTGCCAAGACCAGGGAAAAAATTGTCAGTATGATAGGGTTCTTTCTCATCTTTTACTCTCTCCTTCCCCCGGGCCGGGTCCAGGCGTTGAGGATTTGAAAAAGAAGTCGCTCGGGCTGTTTTCAATGACGTCCAGGATGTTATTGATCCGGATCGTGACATCCTGCATCTCGTCGACCCATTGATTGATATTGTCAAGGGTCCCCTGGGCGATGCCTTTGAGATTGTAATCTCCCCGGGCGAAACTCTTTCGGAGGAGTTCGGTAGTTATCTGCGCGTTTTCGGCGGCCTTGTCAAGTTTATCGATCATCTTTTTAACCTTTGGGGGAATATCTTTATTTTCGGCCACAAACGCGTCAACATGGGTAAGAACGGAATTGAGCTTGATTGAGGCCTGGTTGAGGTTTTTCAGGAGGTTCTGGACGTTTTGCGTGTTTTCAGGACTGAGAAAGCCGCGGAGATTCTCTGTGCTGATCCTCAGGTTTTCCAGAATCGCACTGAGGTTTTTAATATTCTTGTCACTCAGAATTTCACCGACTCTCTTGGAAACATTAGAGATCTGATAACTGAAATCCTCGACGGAGAGTCCGAGTTTTCCGAGCATGGAACGTTTATAGGGAATGACGGGGATTTCCCCTTCATGCTGTTTTAAAAGGGGTTCGTTCTTGTTGCCTCCCGCAATCTCGATGTAAGACAATCCAGTGATGCCGATACTTTTCTGGGTGGCCCACATCCCTTTCCGTATGGGAAGCCCTTTGGGGACCTGGATGGTGATCCGAACTACCTCTGGGTTATCGGGATCCACATCGATCTTGTGAACCGATCCAATTTTGACTCCCATGTATTTAACCGGTGAGTCCTTTTGAAGCCCGGACACGGATTCCCTTGCCTTGATGAGGTAATAGTCATACTCCTTCTTCTCCGTGAATTTTCCCATCCAAAGGACGGCGAGAACCAAGGCCAGGGTAAAGATTACGATAAATACGCCGGCGACGACGTAACTTCCTTTACTTTCCATGTTTCCTCCGAATCATTGCGCGATTTCCCCCGAAAAACTGGCGGATGAACGGGTGATCGACTTGCACGACTTCATCGATGGTTCCCTCCGCCACCACCTTCTTGTCCCCAAGGACGGCCATCCTGTCGACCACCGTGAAGATGGAATCGATATCGTGGGTGACCATCACGATGGTGAGTCCCAAAAGGTTCTTGAGCTGAACAATCAGGTTGTCAAACTGCTCCGCGCTGATGGGGTCCAGACCCGAGGTCGGTTCGTCTAAAAAAAGTAACTTGGGGTCCATGGCCAGGGCCCGTGCCAGGGCGGCCCGTTTCACCATGCCTCCACTGAGCTCTGAAGGGTAGAGCGACGCGACCGAGAGATCCAGCCCCACCATCTCCAGTTTTGTCGCGATAATGTCGTTGATGAGAGAGTCGTTGAGATGGGTGTATTCCTTCAGTTTGACGGCGATGTTTTCGGCGATGGTCAGGGAAGTAAAGAGGGCGCCGAACTGGAAGAGGACTCCCCAGTAATTCCTGAGCCTCTGCTGCGCTTCATGGCCTGCCGCGTAGAGGTCCTGATCCATGACCAAGACCTTCCCCCCTGTGGGCCTGTGAAGCATGATAATCTCTCGGAGAATGGTTGTTTTTCCCGATCCGCTACCTCCCAGGATCCCGTAAATTTCTTCCTTGTGGATGGTGAGATTGACGCCGTCATGGACGACGTGATCACCAAATTGCGTGACGAGGTTTCTAATTTTTATAAGGGGTGGATTCAAATTCCCAACTCCGTGAAAATAATCGAGAAGACGGCGTCGATGATAATGACCATGAAGATGGAGTTTACGACACTGATGGTGGTTTGTCTTCCGATGCTCTCCGTGTCACGCGTGACCTGAAGACCCCTGAAACACCCGATGGCGGCGATGGTGGCCGCGAAAAAGGGTCCCTTGACGAGTCCCGCGTAGAAGTGTCGCATTGCGAAATCGCTGTGAAGCCGGTCTACGAATGAGGTGAAGGTGATACCCAACTGGAATTTCGCCACGATCATTCCACCGAAGATCCCGACCACGTCCCCGAAGAAGATGAGTAGCGGCAGGACAATGATGAGAGCCATGCTCCGGGGAAGAATGAGGAAACGAAAGATGTCAAACCCCATGACCGACATGGCGTCCAGCTCTTCCGTAATCTTCATGGCGCCTAACTGTGCGGTGAAGGCGGATCCGCTCCGCCCCGCGACAACGATGGAAGTCAAGATGGGGGACAGTTCACGCGCGATGGAGATACTCACGATTTCCACGATAAAGATGTTGGCACCGTATTGCTGAAGTTGAACGGCGCTTTGAAAGGCGATAACGACACCGATGAGAAAGGTGGTAATGCCGATGATGGGAAGCGCCGTAATCCCGGCCTTTTTCACAAGGTTGGAGATTTCCCTGAATCTGAATGAAAAGTGGAGGAGATCTCTCAGAAATGCCGCGTAGGTTCTTCCGATGAAATCAAGGAAGAAAAATATGCTTTCGATGCCGTTAAAGAAATGCCGTCCGATATCTTCAAAAAAGGCGACGAAAGGATGACGGATGCGGGTTGTTGGGAGACTTTCTCCCTTTTTGTGCTTTTCAATAAGCTTGAACATCTTGAGGAACTCGCTGTTGGCCGCTACACCTCGAACAGTGATGTCCCTCTGCCTTTTTGTCTTTTTTCTCAGGTTTCCCCGTGTCTCCAGAAAAAAAAGCATCCCGGCCGTGTCAATCAGGGAAATGGCTGAAACGTCAAAGATGATTTTATGTGAGGGGTGTTTTAATTCATGGATATCTTTCAGCTTTTTTTCTATCTTGGGGACATTGTGCAGCGTCCATTCCCCGGATAAGGTGACTAAAAGCCCTTCCTCAGTTTCTGAAATTTCTACGAAGTCCCGTTCTTTTTCTTTCTGTGTCACTTCCATGTATCATCCATTTCACTATACAGTTAATCATATTTTATCTTAGACTTCAAGTTCTTGGAAATAT
>CAZPTH010000136.1:0-6578 GCA_964589315.1 uncultured Thermodesulfobacteriota bacterium | reverse complement strand
AACTTGAAGCTTTTTACTTTGCCTTCTAATTCTGACTTTTTGCGAGTGCATCAAGATTAAGAAGAAAAAGAAATGGATGGTGCCGAAGGCGGGACTCGAACCCGCACAGGCGTAGCCCACCACCCCCTCAAGATGGCGTGTCTACCAGTTCCACCACTTCGGCACAGTATGGCGTCATTTTACTTCGTCTTTGAGCCCGTTTCCGGTTTCGGCTGGGCCTGGGGCTTAGGAGCGGTTTGAGGCTTTGTTCCCGCCTTGGCCGGCGCCGTTTTCTTGGATTTTGTGTTCATGATGGTTGAAACGGAGGCCTTCCTGTGACCGCTCGCGTAGGCGAGCATAAGAGAGGTCAGCATGAAAACGACCGCCGCCCCCACCGTTACCCGGTTCAAAAACGGGGTTGAGCCCGAGCTTCCAAAGACCGTCTGGCTGGCCCCGGCGCCAAAGGCCGCGCCGATATCGCTGCCACGCCCCGTCTGCATCAGAATAATCATGATCAGGGCAAGGGCCACGACCACATGCAAGATTGCGATTACCGTTACCATTCTGTTTCCTTATAAGGCCCGTTTGACGATCTGCGCGAAGGAATCGGCTTTCAGGCTCGCCCCGCCGACCAGCCCCCCGTCGATATTCTCCTTCGTCATCAGGCCTTCGATATTTTCCGGTTTAACACTCCCTCCGTAGAGGATGCGTATCGCCTCCGCCGTTTCCTTTCCTCCCCATTTTTCGAGCCACCCGCGGATGAAGGCGTGAACCTCCTCCGCCTGTTCCGGGGAGGCGGTTTTCCCCGTTCCGATGGCCCAGATGGGTTCGTAGGCAAGAATCATAGACTGAACTTGTTCCGTTGTCAAGCCGTTTAAACCCTTTTCCAGTTCCTCCTCGATGACGGAAAATGTCTGGTTGGCCTCCCGCTGCTCGAGGGATTCCCCTACGCACAAAATGGGGATCAGACCATGCGAAAGGGCGGCATGGAGCTTCCTGTTCACGGTTTCATTCGTTTCTCCAAAATATTGCCGACGTTCCGAGTGGCCGATAATCACATGGGTGCATCCGACCTCTTTCAGCATGACCGGCGAGATTTCTCCCGTGAAGGCCCCTTTCTCTTCCCAGTGCATATTCTGGCCCGCGAGGAGGACGGGGGTTCCGGAAACAAGTTCCGCCACCGTGGAAAGGGCCGTATAGGGAGGTCCGACGAGGATGTCCACGTCGTCCGGGTTTACATCGTTGGTCTGATCCAGGATGCCGGTGACAAGGTCCCGCGCCTCCTTTATGGTCATGTGCATCTTCCAGTTGCCCGCTATCATGGGTTTGCGTTTCATTACTTATGTCTCCTTGGAATTAGTCTGTCTTGAGTGCCTCAATTCCCGGAAGGGATTTGCCCTCGAGAAATTCCAGCGAGGCGCCGCCACCGCTGGAGATGTGGGTGATCTGGTCGGCCACGCCCGATTCGTGGATGGCTCGAATGGAGTCTCCCCCGCCCACATAGCTTTCTGCCGGGGATTTGGCCACGGCCTTCGCGACCTCAAATGTCCCGTTCGCGAACGCGGGAATCTCGAATACACCCATGGGGCCGTTCCAGAAGATCATGGTGGCGTCCCTGAGCTGTTCCGCGTAGGCCGACACCGTCTTCGGGCCGATGTCCACCCCCATGAATGGGGTTGGAATGGTCGCGTCTTCCGTTGTCTGATGGGTTGCCGTCTCACTGATCTCCGTCGCAATCACGTGGTCGACGGGAAGGAGAAAGGTGGTGTTTGTGGATTCCGCCTTTTTCAGGACGGCCTCGGCCTCCTGAAAAGAGCCTTCCTCCACGCGGGAATTCCCCACGTCGATACCCCGCACCTTCAGGAAGGTGTAGGCCATGGCCCCGCCGATGAGGACGGCGTGCGCCCTGTCCATGAGGGAAAGAAGGATCCCCAGCTTGTCCGAGACCTTGGCGCCCCCCAGGATGACGACAAACTTTTCCGTCTCCGCATTCAGGACCTTTGAGAGGGCCTCCACCTCTTTCTTGAGCAGGAATCCCCCGCCCTTGATGTCCATGTGAACCGGAACCCCGGCCACGGAGGCATGGGCCCGATGCACCGCGCCAAAGGCGTCGTCCACGTAAACCTCACCCAGGGCGGCCAGCGCCTTGGCGAAGGCCGGATCGTTACTGGTTTCTTCCTTGTGGAACCGAAGGTTTTCCAGGAGGAGGATTTCTCCCTTGCCGAGAGAAGCAACCGCTTTCTCCACCTCCGTGCCCACACAGTCCGGCGCCATGGAGACAGGCTGATCGAGAAGTTCCGAGAGCCTTTCAGCCACCGGCCGGAGGCTCAGTTCGGGGACCACCTTCCCCTTGGGCCTGCCCAAATGGGACATCAAGACGATACGGCTGTCCCGCTCCAGTGCGTAACGGATTGTGGGCAAACTCATCCGGATACGGCTGTCGTCGGCCACGTTCCCCTCGGAGGTGAGGGGAACGTTGAAATCGACCCGGAGCAGAACCCGCTTTCCGTCAATGGGAAGCTGATCAATCGTCTTGAAAGGAACGGTCATCACATACCTTTCGCCACGAAACCGAAGAGTTCACTCATTCGGTTGGAAAAACCCCACTCGTTGTCGTACCAGGAAAGGACTTTCACCATACGTCCCCCGATGACTTTCAGGGAAGGCGCATCCAGGGTGGAGGAATTGGGATTTCCGTTGAAATCGATGGAGACCAGGGGTTCCTCGCTGATACCGAGAATGCCTTTCATGCTCCCCTCGGCGTAGGACTTGAAGGTGGAGAGCAGTTCCTCGACACTGGTTTCTTTCCCCAGCCAGGCCACGAGATCCACGACGGAAACGTTTGGAGTGGGAACGCGGATGGCCATGCCGTCCAGTTTACCTTCCGTTTCGGGGATGACAAGGGACAGTGCTTTGGCCGCGCCGGTCGTCGTGGGGATCATGGAAACTCCCGCCGCCCGGGCGCGCCGGAGATCTTTATGGGGCAGGTCGAGAATCCGCTGGTCGTTCGTATAGGCGTGCGTGGTGGTCATCAACCCGTATTCAAGTCCAAAATTATCCACCAGAACCTTGACGATGGGAGCCAGGCAGTTGGTCGTGCAGGACCCCATGGAAATGACATCGTGTTTCGCCGGGTCGTATTTCTCCGGGTTGACACCCAAAACCACGGTCACGTCGGCGTTTTTCGAAGGGGCGGAAATGATGACCTTCTTGGCGCCCGCCGTGAGATGTCCGGCGGCCTTGTTACGGTCGGTGAACAGACCCGTGCTTTCCAGGACGATATCGACGCCCAGGTCTTTCCAGGGGAGTTTCGTCATGTCCCGCTCGGAAAAGACGCGGATCTTCTTGCCATTGACCACGAGGTAATCGCCTTCTACCGCCACGTCCGCGTTGATTTTCCCGTGGACCGAGTCGTATTTCAGCAGGTGTGCCAGGGTTGCGCTGTCGGTCAGATCGTTCACCGCCACGAATTCCAGGTTGTCTTTATTCAGAGAAGCTCGAAAAACGTTTCTTCCGATGCGTCCGAATCCATTGATCGCGATTTTTAGGGTCATAATTTCCTCCAGTTTTTTAGTTTTGCGTATTTTATAGCGTATTAGGGCGGGTTTTTCAAGGTAATACGGCGCCTCCTGAAGGTCAGAGGAGGCGCCGGACATGGGCTCGCAGCTTTTGTGATCAGACCTTTTTCAGGCAGGTTTCCCGGATAATCCGGGTCACGATACCGGGGAAGTCGGCGTTTTCCCGGCGTGTTTCGGCGTCCACGCTGTAAAAGAGGGGGCGGAACATATAGGTGGGGAGGAACATGTTGATATACGCCATTCCGTTTTCAGACCGGACGGAGCCGAGGCAGGGGAGGGAGAGGTTGTAGGCGCGGTTCATCCGCATGGCCTGCCCTGCGTATTGAGGGGTACAGAACTCGATGAAAATCAGGTTCTCCACGCCCGGCGCAAAGCTGTAGTCCCGGACGTCGATAATCTTCCATCCTTCCAGTTCGTCGAAACTGCTCGTAACTTTCTTCGAAAGGGCCTCAACCGCCGCGTGGGCGTCCCCCGTAATCTTCATCCTGTAGATATCCTTCGTTTTTTTCAGGCGTTTCAGGAAACTCATGCGTCGGTCATCCATATCGAACCCCTCGGAACGGTGCATGAGGTCCATGGTGCCGATGTCGTCCGAAACACCCCTGAAAAACGCGATGACCCTGTCCTTGAAGTCGTTGAAAATCTGGTCTGCCTTGTAACGCTGGTCTCCCGTCACATCCTCGCCGATGAGATCGAGAAAGGTTTCGGGATTTCGGGTATTGACGCAGACGGTTTTGCCGTCGAGATAGACCCCAACCTTGAGGAGCGGCAGGGCGTAGACGTTTGCCCACCTTCGTTCCAGGACAATGTTCGAGAGATCATCGTTGTGAAATTCGAAGGTGAAGGCCTCCGGAGACCACCGATGGATGCCCCCAAGGTTATACCCCTCAATCTTTCCCATGGTTCCTTTTAAAAAATCAATAACTTGAGAAAATTCCCTCTTTGGATTCCCGATTTCGCCAATTCTCAGAAACGGTTTCATGTCGCATCCTCCTTTTTTGCGAATAGCGTTTAACTTTATAGCCACAGTTTACAACAAGGCATTTTTGGAGATGCGTTACATGTTGTCAAGAGAAAATGAAAATCGTTTGACTAAGGTTTTATCTCCTTGAAGTATGAAGCTTTGATTTGTCATGACACTGATGTATGGTAAAAAAGGCAAAAGGCAAAACACTTTTGCGGGGAAAGGACGGGAGCGGGAAGAGATATGCAGATCACGACGTGGATCTTTGCTCACCTTTTTGAAATCATCGGTTTTCTATTGGCGATTGTTTTGATCCCCAGAATTTTGCTGGAACGCCGCCACCCGGGCGCGACGGTTGCGTGGATCCTGGCCATCGGCCTGGTGCCTTACGTGGGAGTTCCCCTCTATTTCCTGATAGGGGGCAGGAGAGTCGAAAAGGTTGCCCATAAAAACGACTGTCGTGTTGTCGAAATGGATATCGAGTCTGACGCGCCGGTTTTTGCCGCGATTCCGGAAAGGGGAAGGAGGATTGCCCATATCCTGGTCCGCTCTGGCATCCTGCCACCGAGCCGCGACAACAGGATTGAGATTATTGATGACGGAATCAAGGCCTACGAAACCCTTTTTAACCTGATTGAGGGCGCGAAGAGATCGGTCGAGATAGCTACGTTTATTCTTGGTAAGGATGAGGTGGGAGGTTCCCTGCTTCGGCTGCTTGTAAAGAAGGCGGAAGAGGGGGTGGAAGTAAGGCTTTTGCTGGATGCCCTGGGGTGCCTCCGCACCCGCGGGAGGTTTGTCGACCCCCTCAGGAGGGCAGGGGGGCAGGTGGGGATTTTTCTGCCGATTTTGCCGTTGAGGCGACGTTCTTCCGCCAATCTCAGGAATCATCGGAAGATGGCCATTGCCGATGGGGAAAAGGCCTTTGTAGGGGGAATGAATCTGGCAAAGGAATATATGGGCCCCATGCCCTACAGTGCCAGATGGAAAGACGTGAGCGTGTTGATAACTGGAGGCGCGGTTGATCATGTGCGCTATTTTTTCTGGAGAGACTGGTCGTTTGCCACCTCGGAGGGGACAGACGCATTTGATTTTTGTCCCGTCAGTTTTTCGCGGGGCCGAGATGGGCAGGTGATACAGGTCGTAGGGGATGGCCCGGATGCAAATGAGCGCCCGCTGTATTCCGGCGTCCTGGCGGCGCTGAATCGGGCAGGGAAAAGCATCTGGATCGTGACCCCATATTTTGTGCCGGACGACGCCCTTTCCGCCTCCCTGATGCTTGCCGCTCGCATGGGATGCCAGGTCCATATTATCATCCCGGAAAAATCGAACCACCCTTTGGTGGATCTGGCGGGTCGCTCTTATATTTCAGACCTGATGCGATCCGGGGTGCGTTTCTATTTCTATCAACCCGGCATGCTGCACGCGAAACTGTTTGTGATCGACCATCAAATCGCTGTTGTCGGATCAGCCAACATGGATATCAGGAGTTTCCAGCTTAATTTTGAGATTGCCAATTTTCTCTATGATGAGAAAAGCGTGGAGGATGTATTGGGTGCTGTCCGGCGTATTATGAGCGATTCCCGGGAGATTTCGCAGGAAGAGATGGGGCAAAAGGGGAGGTTGAGGACGTTTTCGGAAGATCTCTGTCGTGTTTTCTCTCCCCTTTTGTGATGAATTCAGGATATGATAAACACGCTTGCAGATCACATGAGAAATTATTAGGTTTTAAGTGGGAAGGGAAAGGTTGAAGGCTGAAGGCTGAAGATAAACAGTAAATGGAGAGGAGTAAGGAGCGAGTCGTGAAGTGTAGAGCGTAATAGGTTAAAGCTCAAAAGTGAAAGGACTGGGGACCCCGGTGGAATCCCTTTGGATAATTCCGCTGGCTAAACAGTATGGTTATGGTGAAAGGCGAAGAACAACGTTCAAAGGTTCAAGGTTCAAGGTTTTGGGCCTGGATGGTGCTCTGGCAATACCGAGGGGAAAATAATTGCGAGGGACGTGGGCCATATCCTGTCTTGACAAAATGTATGGTATGAATATATACATAAACTATGGAT
>CAZPTH010000135.1:0-6712 GCA_964589315.1 uncultured Thermodesulfobacteriota bacterium | reverse complement strand
CAGAGAGTTTTCGGTTGAGGATCTCGATCTTCTTTTTCTGTTCCACAACCTTTTTGAGTTCCTCATTTTCAATCAAAAGCTCACGTTCTCGAATGATCCTGCTTAAAATAAGTTTCACCTGTTCGAATTTAAAGGGCTTCGTAACGAAATCCGAGGCCCCTTTCTTCATGGAATCGATGGCAACATCAATGGTGGGGAACCCCGTAATCATAACGACAGGTAACGTGGGATAGAGAGATTTTACCTCCTTCAGGAGCTCCAGGCCCGTCATCCCGGGCATCTGGATATCTGTCAAAACCACATCAATCCCCTTATCTTTTTTCAGGACGTCGAGCGCCCGCTCACCGTTCTCGGCAAGCACCGGAATATAGGAAGAATTTTCTTTTAGGATTTGGCTCAGGATTGAGCGAATGGAGGGATCATCGTCAACAATCAGGATCTTATGGCGTCTGACATTTTTCCCGTTTTTGTGCCCTTCGTCGTGAATCAAGGAGTCTCGAAGAGTTTCTTCTTGCATATCTCAAATTCCTCTTTCGTCAAAACTCCCTTTTCGTACAACTGGTTCAACCGTTCTATCTCGTTCAATGTCGCCGTTTCTTCCTCTTCTTCGAATTTCTTCAGGCTCAGGGCGGCACTGTCACCCACCAGGCCATACCGATTCAACACCTCTGCCCGCATGACCTCCAGGTCCGCGTCGGGGTCACTGATGTCGAGCGCCTCGATATCCTTTTCCATGACGGAAACCGATTCCGTAACGGTCTGCTTCAGGCGTTTGTGCGTTTCCCTGAGGTGGCTCAGAAGCATCTCGTTGCTTTTGAGGAGATGGATTTTATCCACCGCATTACGTATGGTAACATCCAGCTCTGCGATTTTAAAGGGCTTCCTGATATAATCGAAGGCACCCAGTTTCAAGGCCTCGATGGCGCTGTCAAGGGTTGCAAAACCGGTAATCATGATGACCTGAGTTTTCGGGTTTTTCTCCTTCGTTTTTCTCAAGACTTCGAGACCGTCACTCTCCGGCATCATCAGGTCCGTAATCACAAGCTCGAAATCATTCTTGGAAATCAGCTCAATGGCTTCTTTCCCGTCATTCGCCGTAAAGACTTCGTATCCCTTGTCTTTCAGCAGTTGTTTCAAAATTCTCAAGATCGAAACGTCATCATCAACGACAATTACACGGATATGCTCAGGAATCAAACTTGCCATAATAAACTTCCTTCCATTATTTTTGTGTTTTACCTTTTACCAGAAAATAAAAAGAAATAAAAGATTGTCGCTTCACAAAACCCAAAAGGTCATTTGGCGCAAAATGTCCTTGAAAATTTTCCACAAAAACCTTATCTTTTTCCCGATACGAGCTGCTTTTCATCAAAAGGAGGCTACAAGGTGAAAAAACTGAGCATCAAGACAAGCAGGAGAATACAACTCATTGATGTTACGGACCTCGTCAGAGAGCTTGTTCGTGAAAACGGGTGGGACGATGGGGCCATTTGCCTCTTTGTTCCCCATACCACGGCCGGTATTACCATTAACGAAGGGGCGGATCCCGCCGTTCGCAGCGACATTGAAGAAACCCTCAGCCAGTTGATTCCCTATCGTGGATCCTACCGTCACGCGGAGGGCAACTCGGACGCCCACATCAAGACGACCCTGACGGGAAATTCCTCCCTTGTCATCCTGGAGGACGGCAACCTCAAGCTGGGAACGTGGCAATCCATCTTCTACTGCGAGTATGACGGTCCTCGAACACGGAGTCTCTGGGTCCAGCACCTGAAAGGTTAGGGCTAAGGGAAAGCCCACGAAAAAAGGCCACTCACCTTTCAAAAAACAATTTCTTGAACTTTTTCTTGCCCGCCTCTTTCATCGTTTGAAAAAGGTTTCTGTTAAAATCCCTGTAAGATACCTCGCCGGACATAACCCGGATGTATAAGAGGCCTAACCGGCTCGATCTTTTCAGGACCTTGTACCCCAGTGCAAGCCGGGGGTAGACAAAATCCGCCATCCGAACGGCGTGCCTTAGTTCATCAAGAATCTTTTTCTTAAGCAGGGAAAGGTAAAGTTTATCCGCGCGTCCCTGCCCCTTCAAGGTCTCGTGAAGGGCCTGGGCCGCAAGAGTCCCGGACGCAAGGGCGTAATAAATGCCCTCGCCAAGGAAGGGATCCATCAAACGAGCCGCGTCACCCACAAGCAACATGCGCCCTTTGGCCCGAACGTAAGGGAATTCCCCGTAATTGGGAAGCAAATGGGCCTTCGCCGCTACCGATTCCCGAGGATTAATCCCGAAGGATACCTTGAATTCCCTGTAAGCTGCCTTCAAGGCAACCTTTTCCCTGCGATAAATCGTGCCGCATCCAACGGAAGAAAACCCCCGTTTGGGGAAAACCCAGCCGTATCCCCACGGGAAACGGCCAAAATCAAGGCGAACCAGGCCCTTGGGAATCGTTTCATCCAACGCAATCTCCTCCTCAAGAGCGATCCCCATCGGCTCATAATGGGAGGGGTTGAGGAACCGTGAGCTGATCCCCCTTGGTCCATCCGCGCCAATGACATATTTCGCGTGATATGTCCCTTCAGGGGTCACGACCTGAACAACCTGGTTTCCATCGCTGCCAAATCCGGTAACTCTCTCACCGTCGCGGAAGGTCGCACCCCTCGTAACGGCCTGAGAAACGATCTTCTGATCAAAATCCCTTCGCTCCACCAGCTTGCTCAAAGGTGATTCGATCTCAATACGGAACGGGTCTTCCCCCATGTAGGTAAATTCAGCCCCATGGATATCGTCAGCTTCGAGTGTGTCGTAGTCAAAGGGAAGAAACTCGGCAACCTTTCGCGAAAGCGCGCCGCCACAAGGCTTGTGTCTCGGGAAGGATTCCCTTTCGAGAAGTAAGACATCATATCCATAACGGGCAAGGTGATAAGCCGCGATCGCTCCCCCTGGGCCCGCTCCCACAATCACTACATCCCACAATTTCGAATGACGCATGAAAAACTTTTAGAAAAATATGCCATCCCTGTCAATGGAATCGGCGCGCAACCCATCGTTTTTTCTTGAAAAAGGGACAAAGCCATGGTAGCGTCCTCCAAAAATGGAGCCCACCAATGATTAGAGACTGGGAAATTCTCGAGGAAAAAAAGGAAAGGGATTACAAAATCTTCTCCATCCGGGAGGAAAGGGCGAAAAACCCGAGAAACGGGGCCGTTCGGGACATCGTGGTTCTCGATTTTCCCGAATGGATCAGCGTGATCCCTCTCACGCCGGACCGGCAAGTGGTCATGGTCCGGCAGTACCGGCACGGGGTCCGGGAAATTCTCCTCGAGATTCCTGGGGGGCTGATGGACAGAGACGACCCCTCACCGGAGACCGCGGCCATGCGGGAGCTTCGCGAAGAGACGGGGTACACCACCGATAAGGTCACCCTCATCGGATCCCTCTACCCCCAGCCCGCCGTCCAGAGCAACCGTTACCATATCTTCCTCGCCGAGGACGCGAGAAAAACCTCAGAGACAAGCTTCGATGAAGGGGAAGACCTGGAAACCGTCCTCGTTCCCCTTAAAGACATCCCGGGAATGATCAAAAAGGGGGAAATCCGCCACGCCATGGTGGTGACCGCCTTTTACTATCTCGCGCTCCATACCGGGGCGTTGTGAGGCTTTAGCTCCTGGGGCCTGGATTGACGCTTTGTTGGCAGGGTTGGCAGTGGAAAATAGGACATGGGATGTACATAAAGATACAAATCAATAAACCAAGAAAGATCTTTAAGTCATTCGTTCTTCACGCCTTGAGGACGGGTTTTCAGATTCGGATGGTTGTTTCCTGCCAGAGCGTCAGGAATTCTTTTGCCTTGACGATTCGGGTGCCCTGATATGAGCCAAGATCCAGTAAATGATGGTCCCCCGTCACGATGAAATCAGCGGCGGCCTCTCTGGCGGCGGCGAGGTATTTGTTGTCGCTCGGGTCATCCTGGATAACATGTAAAGCCTCGGCTCCCTCAACCACCCAGGCGAACATCAGGAGATCCTCAAAATAGGTATCCAGCTCCTCCGCTGTTTTTCGATGATATTTTTGCAGTTTCGGATAAAGCAGAATCCGTTTGATTTCAAGTAGGATGGGCGGAGAAACAACCCACTCCAAAAGGTTTTGCGAAACAAGCTCGAGGACTTTCCCCGGATTCGAATCCGGTTTGATGAGGGCGCTGGCAAAGAGATTGGCATCCAGAACAATCTTCACGTGTGATTTTCAACCCTTCTTTTTCGCCGCCCGCGTGGCTTCTTCGAGAAGGGCCTCCAGCTTTTCAGGGGATTCCCCGGCAAAGGACTGACTGATTTTCGACATGTTGCGAAAGAAGCGTTGCCTGGCCCGTGTCATCTGCTCGAACTTTCTGACGGGGATAATGGCAATCATGGGTTTTCCCTTCCGTTCAACGATGTACTGATCGTTTCCAAAGGAAACGGCGTTCATAATCGTCCCGAATATTTTCCTCGCCTTCATGGCCGTAATGACCTTTATTGACATAATAATTCTCCTTTTCAACTATATCAATTTATATAGTTTATTTTAAAAGAAACAGAAACGCATGTCAAATAAAGCCAAGGGAATCCCGGGGTCAACGGAACGCTGGGTGCGTAGTGACGTATAAAGGTAGGTTTATTCATTCCGAGCTTATTTTTTCAAACTGGATGGCGTGGCGGGACGTAATTCTCGATAATTTCCTCAATACGGCCTTAATATCTGCGGCCCCCTGCCTATCAAGGCATGATTCCCCGAGGTCGCACCGAAATCAGGTGAGCATCGCCTTTAGGGTGTCGGCCTCCTCGACAGGGCGCCGGCAGGTTCCCTTTTCGCAGACATACGCCAGGGATTTTCTGACCGACGGGGCGGGATAATCGGAGAGGAAAGGGCACAGGCGCGTCAGCCGTTCATCCCCGGGGGAATAGAGAAGAGCCGCCGTGTGCGGGGCGTAAACCCTGTGAACCTGCTGAAGCATCTCCCGTGTTGCCGGGGCGGTGGGATCTCCTGAAACGATGATTTCTCGGGATGGGCCGAGCGCGTAAAACACCCCGTTTAGAAACTGGGTGTGTCCCATGGGAACCGCCGAGACCTCCCCGGCAAAGGCGCGCATGAGCTCGTCCGCCCTCTCCGTGTATTCAACCTCCCCGGTCAGGGCTCCCAGCCGCAGCAAGATCCACAAAGCCACAGAATTCGCCGAGGGGACAGCCCCGTCGTAAACCTCCTTGCGCCGGACGGACAGAGGGGAGACGCCCCGTGAGGTTGAAAAGAATCCCCCCTTTTCGTTATCCCAGAAACGGCGAATCATCTCCCCCGCGAGGGTGACGGCCTTTTCGAGAAACACGGGATCGAATGCCGCCTCGTATAGCTCAAGAAAGCCCCAGGCGAAAAAGGCATAGTCCTCCAGCAAGCCTTCGATGGCCACGTCTCCCTCCCTGTAGCGGTGGTAGAGCGTGTCACCGGATCGAAGGGTTCGCCAGAGAAACCCTGCGGCACGTTCCGCGGTCTTCCAGTATTCCGGATTTGCACAGGCCCGCGAGGCTATGGCAAGGGCGGCGATCATCAGCCCATTCCAGGATGTCAGGATCTTGTCGTCTTTCAGCGGGTGAACGCGCCGCTCCCTTTCCTCCAGGAGGGCCTTGCGTGACGTTTCATAAACGATCTGCCATTCTTCAAGGGACATCCCTTCCCTCAGGATGAAATCTTCAGGGAGGACAGGCATGATAGGAATGCTCATTCCGTCCTCGAAGTTTCCCCCCTCCGTGATCCCGAAAAAACGGCAGATCAATGCCCCCCTATCCGGTCCCAGGATGCGCTTGATCTCCGTCGGCGTCCAGAGGTAAAAAGCCCCTTCCCTTCCCTCGCTGTCCGCGTCTTCGGCGGAGTAGAATCCCCCTTCCGGGTGGGTCATGTCCCGCGTCAGGTAGGCGAAGACCTCGTCCACCACTTGTGCGTAGAAGACGTCGCGGGTCGCGTGAAAGGCCTCGGCATACGCCATCATCAGCGTGGCCTGGTCGTAAAGCATCTTTTCAAAATGGGGAACTTGCCAGTGGGCATCCACGCTGTAGCGGTGAAACCCGAAGCCAATCTGGTCGAAAATACCACCGCAACGCATCTTTTTGAGGGTCTTCTCGGCCATCTCCCTGGCGGAGGGCTCTTTTCGGTAACGCGCCCATCGGAGGAGAAAGGTCAGGTGGTGCGGCGTGGGAAATTTTGGTGAAGCCCCGAACCCTCCCCATTGGGGGTCGAAACGCTCTTTCAGTTGACGGACCGCCGCCTGCAGGACGCCCTCGTTCAATGTTTCGGCGGAAACGGTTCGGGACGCCTCGCTCGAAAAAACCGCGGTGAGCTGATCGGCGGCCTGGATGGCTTTTTCCCGCTGGGTTTGCCAAATGTCCGCGATTCTTTCCAGGACCTGGAGAAACCCGGGCATCCCAAAGCGTGCCTCCCTGGGGAAATAGGTCCCCGCGTAAAAGGGCTTGCCTTCCGGCGTCAGAAAAACCGACAGAGGCCACCCCCCACGCCCGGTCAGCGCCTGGCAGGCCATCATATAGAGGGCATCGATGTCAGGGCGCTCCTCCCTGTCCACCTTGATGGGAACGAAATGGGTATTGAGGAACGCCGCGACCTCTTTATCCTCGAACGATTCGTGGGCCATGACGTGGCACCAGTGGCACGTGGCGTAGCCGATGGAAAGGAAAATGG
>CAZPTH010000134.1:0-6724 GCA_964589315.1 uncultured Thermodesulfobacteriota bacterium | reverse complement strand
CGAGGAGAAGGTTAAATTTCTCCTTGTCGGCGCCTATGCAATGGCAGCTCACGGTTACCCTCGGGCTACCATGGACATAGATATTTGGATCATGCCATCAGCTCAAAACGCTGATGCCGTGCTACGGGCACTGCGTCGCTTTGGCGCTCCTCTACACAATTTGACCCGGGAAGATCTCCAAAGGGATGGAACTGTTTTTCAAATCGGTGTTGCCCCAAGACGAATAGATCTCATCACCACTGCTTCCGGACTTCAATTTGAGGAGGTTTATAGCCGCTCCTTGTCTGTGAACATTGAGGGAATCGAAGTTCACATTCCAGTAATTGACGATCTCATTCGAAACAAGAGGGCGACAGGAAGAACCAAGGATTTAGCTGACGCAGAGGCATTGGAATCACTGAGAAATTCCGAACAGCCGCATTAGCTCGGGCTGGTTATTCCACCGCGTTTCTCAACACGCCGGTTAATCGTGCTGTCATTTTTGCAGGGAGCGGGGCAATGAGTGGGCGATTAGATCTTGTATGGCCCGGCGTAAGTAGACAGGTGGACCGGAGAATATAGGCTACGTGTGAAAAAGGATCGAGATACTCAATGCGTGAACAGCTCGAAATGGCCGGCCGGGAAAAATATACGGGTGAGATTAGGCTAACGGGGAACTGGAAAGCCGGGTGGGCGATCGAATTGCACACACTGAAAAGCGTGCCCGCTGACTCCGGGCATTTTGAGACCACGTATTCCGAAACGGGCGAGGCCCTCCACAAGCTGAAGTATCATGATGATCGGTCAAAAATTCCGGTTTTGGCGAAGATAGCGATCGATTTTCTGGAAGCGAGGCCGTTCATCCCGGTTATTGACGTCCTTATTCCCGTTCCCCCCTCGAATGAAGACCGGCCGATTCAGCCGGTTTTTGAAATAGCCCGTTTGATCGGGGAACATTTTAACCTTCGGGTGGATTTTGATTATATCCAGAAGAAGAGGGAGACCCATCCATTGAAAGACGTCCAGGGCTCTCGCAAGAGATCGGAAATCCTGGAGGGTGTTTTCTCCGTCGCGGATGGCCGATACAAAGGTAAAAACGTGCTCCTTTTTGACGACCTGTTTCGATCGGGGGCTACCCTGAAGGAAATCACGAATGTTTTGTACCAGGAGGGAAAGGTTGGGGCCGTCTATGTGTTGACCTTGACCAGGACAAGGGCGAAGAAATGAGTCAGAAGGTCTTTATATCGGGGTCGATTTCCATAAAAAATCTGCCCGCGGAGGTTTGCCGTTCCATGGACAGGATTATGGACCAGGGGATGCGGATTCTCGTGGGAGACGCCAGGGGGGTCGATTCACTCGTTCAGCAGTATTGTCTTTCGAGGGGCTATTTAGACGTAACCGTTTACACCATTTCGGATCCCCCGAGAAATATCGCCTCGGAAAGCTTCGGAGTCAGGAAGATCGATGTTCCTGATTCTCTGAATAACAGGCGCAAGAGGCAGGCCTTCAAGGACAGGGCCATGACGGAGGCGAGCGATTTCAGCCTCGTGGTTTGGGACGGAAAGAGCAAGGGGAGCTATGCGAATATTGCGCGCGCCCTCGAACAGGGCAAGAAGGTCAAGGTATATTTGGCGCCTGAAGAGAGATTTTTAGAGCCCGGAGAGTTGACGGGAATCCTCGATGGGGCGAAACATTGATGATTTCTTTCAGCCGCTGTCCCTCAGGTAATGAGGGATTTTATTTTTTCTCTCAGATTTTTGAGGGCCAGGGCCCGGTGACTGATCTGCATCTTTTCCTCGAACGTGAGCTCCGCCATGGTGCGATGGAGGGAAGGCAGGAAGAATAAGGGGTCAAACCCGAAGCCATTTTTTCCTCGAAGTGATTGAATAATGAGGCCCTCACATACCCCTTCCGCCGTGAAGGTCTGTCCGCTTTCGCCGTGAAAGAGGACGGCGACGCAACGGAAACGCGCGGTTCGTTTTGCCTCGGGGATGTCCTCCAACGCGTGGATCAGCTTGGTGTTGTTTTCCGCGTCCGTGGCGTTTTCCCCGGCGAAGCGGGAGGAATAGATGCCGGGGCCACCGCCCAGGGCATCCACTTCCAATCCGGAATCATCGGCAAGGATCCAGCCAGGCCATTGCTCGGCCGCCGCACGCGCCTTGATCGTGGCGTTTTCCAGGTAAGTGGCCCCGTTTTCTTCGGGCGAGATAAAGATACCGGCCTCTTTGAGAGACAGAATCCTGCCTGCCAAGTCGTTCAGGGCATATTTGATCTCCCGGATTTTCCCGGGATTGTTAGAGGCAACGAGGAGCTCAGGAATGGCTGTCAATTCCCAGCACCTTTTTCTGCAGGCTTAATAATTCCCGGATCCCCTTTTCCGCCATGGTGATCATGGCGTTTAACCGGTCTCTGCTGAAGGGGACCCCTTCTGCCGTTCCCTGGATTTCAACGAGGGTGTCCTGGTCCGTCATCACGAGGTTCAGGTCTACTTCCGCGCTGGAATCCTCTTCGTAATTGAGGTCCAGAAGGATCTCTCCTCCGACGATTCCCACGCTGATGGCGGCCACCATGGAGACCATGGGAAACTTTCCGATGACTCCATACCCCTGAAGGGTCTTGAGGGCGTCATACAGGGCGATGCAACCCCCGGTGATACAGGCGGTGCGGGTGCCTCCGTCGGCCTGGATGACATCGCAGTCGATCCAGACGGTTCGTTCTCCCAGGAGGCTCATGTCCATGATGGAACGGAGGCTCCGGCCGATCAGACGCTGGATCTCCATGGAGCGCCCGCTCGGCTTTTTCCCGACCGATTCCCTGGAGGTGCGGGTCTGGGTCGCGCGGGGCAGCATGGCGTATTCCGCCGTGACCCATCCCTGTCCGGAACCCCGGAGGAATTGCGGGACACTTTCTTCCACTGACGCTGTGCAGATAACGTGGGTGTCGCCGAACTTGACGAGAACGGAGCCCTCGGCGTATTTCAGGAAGGATCGTTCAAAAGAAATGGGGCGAAGCTCGTCCGCTTTCCGGCCGTCTTTACGCATTCGTTTTATCTCCTTCGGTCCGTGTCTCAGGCGTAACTCTCGATGGCCTTTTTAAACCCTTCCAGGGAGCGTTCGATCATGGAGTCTTTGACACAGTAGGCGAGGCGGAAGTATCCCGGCGCACCGAAACCCGAACCTGGCACGGCAAGGATATCGAATTTCTTGAGGTGCTGAATAAAGGCCACGTCGTCTCCGCCGGGTGCCTTGGGAAAGAGATAGAAGGCCCCCATCGGTTTGATGCACTCGTAGCCAAATGAGATGAGAGGTGGATAGAACAGGTCCCGTTTCCTCTGGTATCCCGCAACGTCGGCCGGTTCGTCCTGAAGCTCCGCCACGACACGCTGCATCAGGGCCGGGGCATTGACATATCCCAGGATACGGTTGGTGAAATTTGTCGCGACAGACAGGGCTTCCGCATCCGTCGATTCAGGGTGGATTGCCAGGTATCCGATTCTTTCTCCCGGGATGGAGAGGTCTTTCGAGTGGGAGGTGATGAGGACGGTATCTTTGTAGTAGGCACTCGGATAGGGCACAACCGCGTTGTCATAGGCGATCTTGCGATAGGGCTCGTCGGAGATGAGGTAGATGGGGTGGCCGATTTTCTCAGACGCCTCGGTGAGGACCGAGGCAAGCCCTTTCAGGGTGGATTCCGGGTAGATAACTCCTGTGGGATTGTTGGGGGAGTTGATGATCAGGGCCTTGGTTTGGGGGGTTATGGCGGCCTTCAACCGGTCGAGGTCCGGCAGGAATTCATCCGTCGTGGGAACGGTTTTGAGGGTTCCCCCGAAATTATCGGCATAGAAGCGATATTCAACAAAAAAGGGCGCGAAGGTCAGGAGTTCATCCCCTTCGTCCATAAGGGCCTTCAGGATGGTGTTGAGCCCCCCTGCGGCCCCGACCGTCATGACGATCTGGTTCATGGTGTAGGGAATGCCCGATTTGCCGGCAAGGTAGGCGGCAATCTTTTCGCGAACCCAGGGGATTCCGCTGTTGGGCATGTAGGAATGGGTCCCAGGCGTCTCGTCCGCCGCCAGCTTTACAAGCCGCTTATGAAAAGATTCTGGCGGTTCAGAGATGGGGTTCCCGAGGGTAAAGTCATACACATTCTCTTCTCCCTTTTCCTTTTTCAGCAGGGCCCCTTCTTCGAACATCTTCCGGATCCATGAGGAAGCCTCCATTGCCTTCGAGATCTTTTTTGCGATAGCCATTAACCCCTCCTTTTTTGATGACTGGTTAGAATTTACCCGTTGTTAAGACCAGGGTTTAGAATTGCCCATAGGCAGGATTCTCTTCAGCTTATTCAACATTGTGGGATTTAATATCACACGGAATTTTGAGGGTCAACATGGTTGGATGAACCGATGTTTTGAACGGTTCCTGATGTAATATCAAAAATAGGGAAAAGGGCCCATGAAAAATAGGTAATTTTCCCTATTGCAAAATCCGGCGCAATGGGGCAGAGATTTATAAACGGTGTTTGTAATTATTAGATCCGGAGGACATCATGGATATAGGAATCCCGAAAGAGATTAAGGAGATGGAATTCAGAGTTTCCGCCACGCCTCACAATGTAAGTGACTTCACGGAGCGGGGGCACACCGTCTATGTACAAAAAGGGGCGGGAGAGGGCGTGGGATTTACGGACCAAGCCTACGCGGAAGCCGGGGCAATTTTGCTCGATACCATCGACGAAGTCTATGAAAAAGCGGAGATGATTATCAAGGTAAAGGAACCGTTGCCTCGTGAATTTCCCCTGTTACGGGAGGGGCTCATTTTATTTACCTATCTCCACCTTGCTCCCAACCGGGAATTGACGGACAGGCTCCTGGAATCCCGTGTCACGGGAATCGCCTATGAGACGGTGGAGAAGAACGGGCGCTTGCCCCTCCTCATCCCCATGAGTGAAGTGGCAGGACGGATGTCGGTTCAGGAAGGGGCGAAATATCTCGAGAGAGAGTATGGGGGATTGGGGGTTTTGCTGGGCGGTGTCCCTGGTGTGGAGCCCGCGAGCGTTCTCGTGATCGGTGATGGAACCGTCGGAACGAACGCGGCCAAGATCGCCTGCGGGATGGGAGCGAAAGTCTGTATCTTGGGAATCGATCTGGATCGGCTTCGATATCTTTCAGACGTGATGCCCAAAAACTGCGTGGTCTGTATGTCGAGTCCCGCGAATATTAGAAAATATGTCCAATTGGCCGACCTGGTCATCGGCGCTGTCCTGGTGGTGGGGGAGAAGGCCCCAAGGCTTGTGACCCGGGATATGCTCAAGACGATGAAAAAAGGGGCGGTCATCGTGGACGTGGCCATCGACCAGGGGGGATGTTTCGAGACATCGAAACCGACGACCCACAGTCACCCTACCTTTGTCGTGGATGGCGTCATCCACTATTGCGTTGCCAATATGCCGGGGGCGGTGCCTCGGACCTCGACCATCGCGTTGACGAATGCCACGTTTCCCTATGCCCTGAAAATTGCGGACATGGGCTGGAAAGAGGCCTTGAGAAGCGACCCCGGTTTCCTCAAGGGGTTGAATGCCCATGGCGGGAAGCTGACCTGCCCTTCCGTGGGAAAGTCCCAGGGCAGGGAGAGTATTCATCCGGAAGAAGCATTGAGTTAATTGAAAACCAAGAAACAAAAAGGGGAGGAAGGAAAAAGATGACAGCAGGAAAGAAAAAGGCAAAGGTTTTGGACGACAAGACTCGTGAGGCAAAACTCGAGGAACTGAGTTATCCTGAGGCCCCAAAACGGGTAACGGAAATCCCGGGACCGAATGCGATGGAAATATTCCAGAAACTCCTTAAATATGAAACGCCTCAGCGACCCGCCGGATCGGTAATTCCTATTTGTGCAGATGATGCAAAGGGAGCGACTATCAAGGATGTAGATGGGAACATCTTTATAGACTTTGTCGCGAGTGTCGGTGTCAAGAGCACGGGGAGTTGCCATCCCAAGGTCGTGGAGGCCATTCGTGAGCAGGCAGGGAAGATGGGGCACCATATCGATTCACTGAGCCCGCTGAAGGTTAAGCTCGTTGAAAAAATGCGTTCGACCGCGCCCCATAGCCTGAAGAACAACTGTTTTCTCTCCTTTTTCCAAAGCGGTACGACGGCGGCCGAGGCGTGCGTGAAACAGTGCCGGATGATCCAGCAGCCCCGGAACCAGGTCGTGGTCTTCGAAGGGGCCTACCACGGGGTGTTCGGTACCACCAACGCCATGACCACCGGGGAGGGTTATCGGAAAGGATATGATCCCCTCATGCCCTACGTCTATCACATGCCTTACGCCTACTGCTATCGGTGCCCCTTCAACATGGAATATCCCAAGTGCGAGGTTGAGTGCGCCAAGTATCTCGATTACAAGCTGAACACACCCTACACTGGGCTGGATAACGTGGCTGCCGTGATCTGCGAGGGTCTTCAGGGAGAGGGGGGCTATATCGTTCCGCCGAAAGAGTGGTGGCCCATGGTCAAGAAGGCCTGCGAGAAGGCGGGAGCCATCTGCGTGTGCGATGAGGTGCAATCCGGTTTTGGAAGAAGCGGAAAACTGTGGGCGGCCGAGTGGTTTGACTTTGAACCCGATATGATTGTATTCGGTAAGGGTGTGGGAAACGACCAGCCTCTGGCCGGGGTGATGACCGACATGAAGTTCCACGACAAGCTGGTTCCCCAGTCTCAGCCCAATACGTTTACGGGGAATGCCATTTC
>CAZPTH010000133.1:0-6773 GCA_964589315.1 uncultured Thermodesulfobacteriota bacterium | reverse complement strand
CATCCTCTCCGATATCTCGTTCGCCTTTCGGGTCAGTTCCTGCTCGTCCACGCCCGTGAGCGTGCCGTGCTCCACCACAACCTTTCCGTTGACGATGGTGTAATCGGTGCCGTGGTTGTATCCGGTAAAGATCAGCGCGGCGAGCGGATCCGAGAGGGCCCCCGCGTATTCCAGCCGGTCGACGTTAAAGATGGCCACGTCCGCCGCCCAGCCTTCGCGGAGTTCGCCCACCTTCCCGAAATTGAGGAGTTTTGCCCCGTTGATCGTGGCCATCCTGTAGATATCCCGCGCCGTCACGGCATCGCTCCCGTAGCGCACCCGCTGCAGAAGGAGGGCGTTGCGCATCTCCCCAAGCATGTCGGAGGTGTCGTTGGAGGCGGAACCATCCACGCCAAGGGCCACGTTGATTCCCATGGCAAGCATCTCCTTCACCCGGCAGATCCCGGACCCCAGCCGCATGTTGGAAGAGGGGCAATGGGCGATGTGCGTGCCCGTCTCGCTCAGGAGCCGAAGCTCCTCGTCGTTGAAAAAGATGCCGTGGGCGTAAAAGACATCCTCCCCGATAAACCCCGTGTCTTCCATCAGTCTCAGGGGCCGACGCCCGTAGCATTTCACGCAGAAATCGTCTTCGTCCCGTGTCTCCGCCAGGTGGGTATGCAGCCGGACGCCATACCGGCGCGCCAGGGCCACGGAATCCTTCATCAGGGACTCGGTCACACTGAAAGGGGAGCAGGGGGCCAGCACGATCTTCCTCATGGCCATGTCGGACGGATCGTGATACTGCCGGATGACCCGTTCACTGTCTTCAAGGATCTCCTCGTCCGTCTGCACCACGCTGTCGGGCGGGAGCCCCCCATCCTTCTTGCTGAGGGACATGGATCCCCGGGTGGGAGAAAAACGCATGCCGACCTTTTCCGCCGCCTCGAACTGGAGCCCCATGATGTCGCCCGTCACGTGGCGGGGATAGACATAGTGGTGGTCCGTGGAGGTGGTGCACCCCGTCTTGAGAAGCTCCCCCATCGCCAGGAGGGAGGAGGTATAAATGGCCTCCTCGTCCAGATGCTTCCAGATCTCGTACAGATAGACCAGCCAGTCGAAGAGCTTGGCGTTCTGGACCGCCGGGAGATTCCGGGTCAGGGTCTGGTAAAAATGGTGGTGGGTGTTCACGAATCCGGGCACCACCACATGGGTGGAGCAGTCGATCACCCGGTCGCCCGCGGAAGGGGCGATCGATTCGGCAATCTTTGACACCCGGTTGTCTTCGATCAGCAGGTCCCAACCCCTGAGCGGCGCCTCGTCCGCCGAGGTCATCAAACAAAAGCAGTCTTTAAGTAGGATGGACATGGATTATCCCGTTTGTTCTCGTTGTTCTCGTTTGTTCGGTTTATTCCGTTATCTTCGTTGATTTTCTACAAAAACCAACGAGAGATGGCTAATGGTTAAAGGTATGAGGCTAAAGGTTTTCCTTTCGCCCTTCCCCCTTCACCTTTTACCTTTCGCCTTTTACCCGCCCTCCGTAGCTTTAGCGAAGGAGGGTTCCCCCAATCTTTCCAAAAAATTCTCCAACAAGTTCAGGGCGACCTGTTTCCGGTAAGCGGCCGTGGAGCGCTGGTCGTCGATGGGAACGATCATCGTTCCGTAGTCCCGGACGATTTCTTCCGCGTCCGCGGCAATCTCCGAAACTGTTTTTCCCGTCAGCCGCTTCTCCAGTTCGATCGAGCGAACCACCGTGGGCGCCACGGCGCCGAATGCCAGGGCGATGTCGTCCACGACCCCGTTTTTTACCCGCGCCAGCGCCGAAAAGGAGAGCTTGGCAAGGGCGTTGGCCTTGCGCGTCCCCACCTTCTTGAAAACCTGGATCGTCCACTCCTCCAGGGGGACCGAAACCGCGGTGAGCAATTCTTCCGGCTTCAGCACTGTGGTGCCGGGCCCCGTGATAAAGGTCGTCAGAGGAACGGTTCGCGTGCCCCCCGCGGATGACAGGACCACGGAGGCGCCAAGGGCTGTGAGGGCGCAGATGGAATCCCCCGCCGGCGAGGCGTTGCAGATGTTCCCGGCCAGGGTGGCGACGTTCCGAATCCCCGGGGCGGCGATGCTCAAAACCGCCTCCCGCAGCAGCGCCGGCGTCTCCGGGTGGGCAGCCACTTCCGACAAGGTCACCCCGGCGCCGATATGCAGGGCCTCTCCCCGTCTCTCAATTCCCCGCAATTCTTTGAGGTGCCCCAGAAAGAGGACGTCTTTGGGAAATTTCGGGAGGGTCCCCGTCCAACTGTGGTATTTGACCATGAGGTCCGTGCCCCCGGCAAAGGGAATGAGCTCGGCACGGCCTCTCAGTTCGAGGGCCTCCTGAAGGGTGGCGGGCCTGTAAGCGGTTACCATAGGCCCTTCCCCCTTTCCGCCGCGGTTCGAACCCCTTTCACAATCAGGTCGTAGCCGGTGCAGCGACACAGGTTCCCGGAAAGGGCCTGCCGGATGTCCTCTTCCGTGGGATCAGCGTTCTCCGCCAGGAGGGCTTCCGCCGCCATGACCATCCCCGGCGTGCAAAAGCCGCACTGAACCGCGCCGGTATCGGCAAAGGCCTCGATGAGGGCCCTGCCCCTCTCGGTCTCCCGCAATCCCTCGGGCGTCACAACGTCCCGCCCTTCCACCGCCCCCAAGGGTACCATGCAGGAATTGACCAGTTTCCCATCCAGGAGAACGGAACAGGCCCCGCATTCGCCCTCTCCGCAGCCCTCCTTGACACCGGTCATCCCAAGCTCCTCCCGCAGGACATCCAGGAGGCGTTTCAGGGGATCGGCAGCAACACGCACGGTTTCCCCGTTCAGCGTAAATGTGATTTCACTCATTGTTTCAAAATCCCCATCACCTTTTCCGGCGTCACCGGAATGTCATAGACGTTCTTGCCCGTCAGGCTCTGAATCGCGTCCGCGTAGGCCGGCGCGGCGGCATCGAAAACCAGTTCGCCCGCGCCCCGCGCCCCGGATGGCCCGTACGGGTAAGGATTTTCCATGAAAATATTCTTAACCTCCGGGAAGTCCACCGCCGTGGGAATGGTGTAGTCGGCCATGGTCCGCTGGTAGAACCGGCCATCCCTGACCTCGCATTTTTCCATGGCGGCATAGCCAAGGGCCTGAATAATCCCCCCGGCAACCTGCCCGGCCATGATGGTCTCGTCAATGGGAACCCCCACGTCGAAGACGCTCCAGATACCGGTGGTCCTGACCTCGCAGGTCATCGGGTCCATCGCCACCTCGATCACGTTGATCCCCCAGCCGTAGGAAGGATACGCGTCCCCCTGGAGGGTTGCCTGATCCCAGGTGAGCCCTTCGGGATGCCGGTAATGCTGCTCCGTTTCCACGCCGATTCCCTCATCCCACTTCGCCTTCAGCTTCTTCGCGCATTCCTGGATGAGGTATCCCACCACCATGGTGGACCGGGACGCCACCGTGGGACCGGAGTCCGGCACCACATCCGTATCCGGGTTGTCGTAATCAATCTCCGTGTAATCCAGCCCCAGTTCCTTCGCAGCAATCTTCCGGAGCGTCGTCTGCAGTCCCTGTCCCATTTCCACGTTGGAGACATACAGGGTGGCGCGACGCGGCCCCGTCCGTTTCATCCGCACCACGCTTTTGATGATTTCCTGTTCCCCGTTCCCGGTGAACCCGCATCCATGGTTCACGAACGCGATGCCGATTCCCCGTAAAGGGTCTTTCGCGTAGGCCCTTGCCTTTTCCGAATACCCGGACAGGTTGTCCACTGCTTCGAACATCTTGTCCAGAATAACGTTGTCCTTCATGGTGGCATTGGTGACGGTCATCTCTCCCTTTCGGATAAAATAGCGCCGCTTGAAGGCGGCCGGGGACTCTCCGAGCGCCCGCGCCACCTGGCTCATGTGCATCTCGATGGCGTAGAGGCCCTGCGGGGCGCCAAACCCCCGGAAGGCGTCCGATGGGAAGGTGTTGGTGGCCACCGCCCGTCCCCTCACCCGCGCCGACGGGATGTTATAGACCCCGAGGCCATGGAGGATCGCCCGCTGGAGAACGATGAGGGAGCTGGATTCATACCCCCCCGCGTTGATGACGGTGTCGATATCCATCCCCAGGATGTTGCCGCGCGCGTCGAGAGCGGTCCGAATCGTGATCCGGCTGGGGTGCCGCTTGCAGGTGAAAGCAATATCCTCTTCCCGTTCGAAGATAAGCTGAATCGGCTTCCGTATCTTGTTGACCGCCACCGCCAGCGGTGTGGCGATGACATCCGGAAAATGTTCCTTGCCCCCGAAGGCCCCGCCGGTCGTCACCTGGCGAACACGAACCTCGTCCTCTTCCATCCCCAGGACACCGGCGACAGATTTTCTGATATAAAAGGGGCACTGGGCCGAGGCATAGAGCGTCACCTTGCCCTCTTCCCATGTCCCAACCATCCCTTGAGGTTCCATGTAGAGGTGTTCCTGGAACCCGGTGCGATACGTGCCTTCCACGATACGCGCCGCCCGCTTGAAGGCCGTGTCCGGGTCACCCTTGACAAGGGTGTACTGCCCGAAGAGGTTGTCCTCCCCGACGATGGGACCCCCCTTGCAGGCCAGGCCTTCCTCGATGGTATAGGCGGGCTCCCTGTCTTCGTAGGTCACCTGTATCCGGGAAAGAAGCTCCAAGACCTTTTCCCGGTCCGGCCCCGCCACGAGGGCGATGGTCTCCCCGATATAGCGTACCTCTCCTTCGGCAAAGACCGGCCAGTCTTCCTTGATCATCCGGATCCTGTTCTTACCGTCTTTGGGAATATCCCGGGCGTCGATGTAATAGTAGCCCTCGGGAAATTCCGGCTTTGAGATCCCGGTGATGACGGCCCGGGGGCGCTCCGAGCGGAGAAGCCGCGCGTACAAAAGCCCTTTGAAATCGTAGTCCGCGATATAACGGGCCCGGCCTGACGCCTTGTCCACCGCGTCAATCCGTCGGACCGGTGTGCTGATTGGCTCACCCATATCTCTTCCTGTCTCTAACGATAACTTTTTTAATCATGGCCTGATCATATCAAAGAACCTGAACACAAAACAGGTTCTGATCTTCCCATCCTAATCCCTGTCGGGGAATTGAGGGCTGCATTCCTTCCCGTGCCAGACCACGTCACGGTAGATCCGGGGCGACGTATCTCCCTCGGTGCTCACCAGCAGCACCGTGGACGATTCATTCAGGTTCAGCGCCTCCCGCATCTCCCGCAGTTGCGAATAGAGCATGATGCACTCGAGGATTCCCGCAGTCACCGCGCCGGATTCCCCGGAAATCACCCGCGGATCCCCGTTTCCGGGTGCCCCCAGGATGCGCATTCCGTTGGCGGCAACCCAGTCCGGGCAGGAGATGAAGGCGTGGGCATAGTCCCGCACGATCTCCCAACCGATGGTATTGGGTTCTCCGCAGGCCAACCCGGCCATCAGTGTATCGAGATCGCCGGTCACCGCGTGTGGCTTGCCGTCTCCCGCCTGGGCGGAGCGGTAGTAACAATCTGCCTTGTTGGGCTCCACGATCACGGCTGTCGGCATCTTGTCCCCCAGCAGGGAGGCAAGGAACCCAACCACTCCGCCTGCAAACGAACCAACCCCCGCCTGTAGGAAGACGTGCGTCGGTTCGGAGATGCCATCTTCGCGGAGCTGTTCGAGGGCCTCCAGCGCCAGGGTGGTGTACCCTTCCATGATCCACCGGGGAATGTCCTCATATCCTTCCCATGCCGTGTCCTGAACGATGACCCAGCCGTTTTCCTGCGCCATCTTGAGAGACAGGCGAACGGCGTCGTCGTAATTGAGGTCCGTGATGGATGCCTCGGCGCCGTGTGCCCGGATATTGGCCAGACGCGTGGGATCGGACCCTTTCGGCATATAAACCACCGCTTTCTGTCCAAGCTGTTGCGTCGTCCAGGCCACCGCCCGCCCATGGTTGCCGTCCGTCGCGGTGGTAAAGGTAATCTCCCCCACCTTCTCCCGGGCCTCGGGTGATCCCAGCGCCTCGCGGGTCGCCTTGGAGATATCCCATCCGAGCCGGTCGGCCAGGTAACGGCCAATGGCATAGGAGGCCCCAAGCACCTTGAAGGCGTTCAGGCCGAAGCGCTTGGATTCATCCTTCACGTAAATTCGGCCCACACCCAGGACCTTGGCCAGGTTTGGCAGAGAAACGAGGGGGGTGGGATGATACTCCTTGAAACTTTTATGGAAGGATCGGGCGCGCTGCGCCTCTTCGATGGAGAGAAAGGCGGTATCCGCCCCCTGCCCCGGCGTCTTGCGCATGGCATTTTGCAGAAATTTTATATTCTCCACGGCCGTCTCCTCAGACTTCCGCGATGGCGTCGATTTCGATCATGGCGCCGAGGGGCAATCTGGCCACCTGAACCGTCGCCCGCGCCGGGTAATCTCCTGAAAAGAAGGACGCGTAGATCTCGTTAACCGTCTTGAAATCATCCAGATTGGTCATAAAAATGCCACATCGAACGACATTTTCCATCCCCAGTCCCGCCGCCTTCAGAATGGCCGCGATATTGTTCAGGCACTGCCGTGCCTGCTCCTCGATGGTTTCCGGCATCTTTCCCGTCTCGGGATTGATGGGAACCTGTCCGGAGACATAAAGGGTGTTTCCTGAACGGATGGCCTGGGAATAGGGACCTACCGCCGCGGGGGCTTCCTTTGTCGCAATAACCTCTTTCTTCATTTTTTCACTCCTTTTTAGTTTGCGTTTCTTATCTAATAACACCTTGAAGGAAAAGACGCAAAAACAGGGCCAGGCAATTCCCGT
>CAZPTH010000132.1:0-6805 GCA_964589315.1 uncultured Thermodesulfobacteriota bacterium | reverse complement strand
AATTCAACACGGAATCCTTACCGCGGGCGCCGACGGTAGCGGGTCCCGTAGATATTGCAATTATTGCAGTTTCCTATATTGATCCTTGTCCTGCTGTGACGATGCCCATTATGGTAATGGTGAGGAGATGGTCCCGGATGATACGCACCACCATAGTAATATTGCCTGTGCCTGTAAGAAGGCCCATAATAGGGATGGTCATACCAGTTTCTGTAGTGATAGTGATAGACAGGTCCGTAACAACAGGAAGAGTTATAATAGTAAGACGTTGAACACCCACCGTATGGAGCGACCGGGACGACGGGGACAGGCGGGACGTAACAGGAGCCACCATAACCGTAATAACCTGCGCCATACCCACCGTAATTGCAGGAACCACCACTGATCCCAAAGCTCCAGAATGTGCCTGTCATACCTGTCTGTGGAATGAATACCAAGCAAAGGATTAAAACGATTCCAATCATAACCCTTTTCATCATAATCCTCCTTTGTTTACTATGCATTATGTTTATAGCACTTTTTATTTAAGACGTAAAGTCACCCCAAAAAATTCACACTGCGATCAAGCTCAAAGAATGGACCTGACAGCGAGTCCCACAGCAACTGAAGGCCGCATAAATGCGGGGTCTGCCGCGAAGGTGGATAAAATGAAACGTTTAAATCTAACCCCGGGTTTGATATATTGAATGTTCTAAGGTCTTATGATAGGGAAGAAAGTACCAAAAAGTGAGCTGCCACGGGGTGTTCGTGAAAAATCCGCCTTACAACTGGGATCAATTTCTTAAAGGATGGCGGTCATATTTTATCCTTTTTCTCATTGGATGCCTTTTCTATCTGCCCGGCATCACTCGGTTACCTCCAACCGATCGTGATGAAGCCCGGTTTGCACAGGCAAGCCGCCAAATGCTGGAGACGGGAAACTTCATCGACATCCGTTTTCAGAACAGGCCGAGATACAAAAAACCCATCGGGATCTACTGGCTGCAGGCGGCTTCCGTTAAAATTTTCGGAAACCCGGAAGATTCAGAGATATGGCCGTACAGGATTCCCTCTTTCCTGGGGGCCCTGATCAGTGTGTTCCTGACCTTTTATCTCGGAAAGATGTTTTTCAAACCCCAAGTTGGGTTTCTGGGGGCCCTGCTCCTGGAATGCAGCGTGCTTCTCCAGGTAGAAGCCACGATTGCCACGACAGATGCCGCCCTGCTTGCCACGATTACGGCGATGATGGTTATGCTCGGCAAAATTTACCTCTCGATTGAAAAAAAGCCAGGAGTTGAAACCTGGGGATTCTGGCTCTTCTGTGGGATGGGAGTTCTCCTGAAGGGACCGATTCCCCTACTTGTGGCCTTTTTGACCGTTTTGGTTTTGTCCTTGACGGAAAGAGGTTGGGCTTTCGTCCGCCGCTTACATCCCTTGCCGGGCGTGTTTCTGTTCCTCCTCGTGGTGCTCCCGTGGTTCTGGGCCATTCACAAGGCAACAGGGGGGGCGTTTGTCCAGAAGGCCTTTATGGAAGATCTCCTCCCCAAGCTCCTGGGGGGACATCAGTCCCACGGGGCCCCACCGGGACTTTACCTCGCCCTGATATCCGTCCTTTTCTGGCCGGGCATTCTAATTCTATTGCCTTCTTTGAAAACGGCATGGCAGTCAAAGGGAAACCGGGCCGTCCGTTTCCTTCTCGCGTGGGCCATTCCCACATGGCTGGCTTTCGAGATCATTCCCACCAAGCTCCCGCACTATATCCTTCCTGTTTTCCCCGCCATCTCCCTCCTTGCCGGTTTTTATCTTGACAGGATATCAGCCATGAACGGGAATGTATTATCGAGCTTGACAAAGACCTTTCTCGCACGCCTTTCAAGAGGGATCTTTACCGCCGTGGCTCTCGGGATATGTCTGGGGAGCTTGGCTTTCACCCTCTTTTTCAGCCACAAGGTTTCAATCGCTGCAATCGTCGTGGTCCTGGGGACCGGGATCCTTCTCTGGCTCGTCTTCTCGAAAAAAGGGAGGGGCCCGGTGCAAACCGCTGTGGCTATTTGTCTGGCGGGTGGAATCCTGATGACCATGCCCGTTTTTTCCTTCGTTCTGCCTTCCGGCAACGCCATCTGGATCAGCCGCGAGGTCGCCAGGGTGGTTAATCATTCCGAAAAGGGAACCGGGAAAAAGGTTCTCGCTTCCGTGGGATACCACGAGCCGAGCCTGGTCTTTTGGCTCGGGACACGGACACGAATTGATTCCCTGCAAGAAGCCATCAAGGATCTTGAGAAAAATCGCCTGACGCATCTCCTCGTCTTTGAGGAATTTAAGGAACCTCTTTTAATGGCAACGAAAAGGCGCGGGATCCGGCTGAAAATGATCCGACATTTCCGGGGCTTCAACTATTCTAAAGGGAAATGGCGCAATCTCTATCTGTTCAAGGTCGTTTCACCATAACAGGTTTCTCGTATCCTCGAACAATCGGCAAAAACCCAACTGTGCACATACCATAGAAAGATCCGGGCAATCCCCAGCGAGAAGAAAATATTTGACACGAAGGGAAAGCTATGCTAAACGGACGTTTAATAAAGGGTTCCGGGGGATAGGTAACTGGGACAAGGAGGGTAAAATTCGCGCGTCCGATATCACCTATAAGACTATCTTATCAAAAAGCGCAGAGATTTTCGCCCTAAAGGGGTATGAAAAGGCATCCATGCGGGAAATCGCCGGGGCCGCGGGCGTAAGCCTCGCTGCGCCTTATTACTATTTTAAAAACAAGGAGACCATCCTTTTTCAAATCCAGAAGAGGGGATTTGAGTACCTCGTCCAGAACCTGAAATCGGTCGTTGCGAGCGATAAATCCTCCCGTGAAAAGATACGTATTTTCGTGGAAAGTCATGTGCGTTACTTTTTAAACAACCGAAACGAGATGAAAGTGATTATTCACGAATACGATGTCCTGAGTAAGGAATATCAGGACCAGATCTTTCAGATAAAGACCGAATATACCCATCTGGCCGAGGATATTCTAAAAGACTACCTGCAGGAAAGAGGGATCGAGGGGTGCAACAGCCTGTATGCCATCATGGCCCTCTTTGGCATGATGAACTGGCTATACACCTGGTTCCGCCCGAGAAAAAAAGGGAACTTGGAGATGGAAGAGTTGATCGATGTCATTCTGAACATCTTCTTTGACGGAATCCACCACTGGGAAACAGGGAAAACACCAATGTCATGATTCCCCATTTTGTAATGATTCATTACAAGTTTTTTTGCTTTCACGCCATATAACGCTTGTAAGGAATTTTTTTTTATGCTAATGGACAAATCCGTTTGAACAAGGAGGAGGTCATCGATGTATAATTGGGATTTGGCTCTTAAGATCTTTACCCATGGGTTCGCCGGTGTTTTCGTCTGCCTGGCGCTTCTGATGTTTTCCATCCAAATCTGTGGCGCCGTACTGAAACGCTTCAAAAAGAAAAAATCCTAACCAGGAAAGAAATCCCTTGGTATAAAACGATACGAGCGAGGAGAGGAAGATGGACGTATTTTCTTTAAACAGTTTGCTTTTGAAGACAGGGATTTTTCACCTGACCGTCGGCCACATAGTCATGTGGGCCATCGGATTCCTGTTTATCTATCTCGGCATTAAAAAGGATTTTGAACCCCTCCTACTCGTTCCCATCGGATTCGGCATCTTCATCGTCAATCTTCCCCTTACCCCCCTGGCAGACAAGGGAGATCTCATCTGGATATTTTACCATTACGGTCTTGAATGGGAGGTCATTCCCCCGCTTATCTTCATGGGCGTCGGGGCCCTGACAGACTTTGGCCCGTTGATCGCTAACCCCAAAACGCTTCTTCTCGGCGCGGCCGCCCAGTTCGGTGTTTACGTAACATTTTTCGGGGCGATTGCCCTGGGTTTTACCGTGAAAGAGGCCGCATCTATTGGCATTATCGGTGGCGCGGATGGTCCCACATGCATTTACCTCACGGCCAAGCTGGCCCCACGGTTACTTGGCGCCAATGCCATTGCCGCTTACTCCTACATGGCCATGGTTCCCCTGATCCAGCCACCCATCATGAAGCTGTTGACGTCCAAGAAGGAACGACAGATCGTTATGAAACAGCTCCGTCCGGTATCCAAGCTGGAAAAGATCCTGTTTCCCATGATTGCCACCCTGGTCATCTGCCTCCTCGTCCCGGACTCCGCCCCACTCATGGCCATGCTGATGCTGGGGAATCTCTTCAGGGAATGCGGGGTGGTCCAGCGCCTGTCCCATGCTGCCCAGAACGAACTGCTCAATATCGTGACCATTTTCTTAGGCATTGCCGTCGGGACGACCATGAAGGCAGAAACCTTTTTGAACCCTCAACCCATCTTCATTTTCATCCTGGGCCTAATCGCCTTCTCCTTCAGCACAGTGGGCGGATTACTCCTGGCCAAATTCTTCAACCTGTTTCTCAAGGATAAAATTAACCCGCTGATTGGATCGGCTGGTGTTTCTGCCGTGCCAATGGCGGCACGGGTTACGCAACGGGTGGGTCAGCAGGAAAATCCGAGAAACTTCCTTTTGATGCACGCCATGGGGCCTAACGTGGCCGGTGTTATCGGGACAGCCACGGCGGCAGGGATGTTTCTGGCTTTTCTGAAATAAGGCTTGACATTAGGAATGTTTCCGAATAAAAGGGTGGGGACAGACCACCCTTTTGTTTTAAATTCAAGGAGGAAAAAATGAAGGCAACAAACCCGGTCAAGATTACAGATACAACGCTGCGTGATGGACACCAGTCCATCTTCGCGACTCGGATGCGCACGGAAGACATGATTCCCATCGCGGAAAAGATCGATCAGATGGGGTATCACTCCGTTGAAATGTGGGGAGGAGCCACCTTCGATGTCATGCATCGATTCCTGGGGGAAGATCCGTGGGAACGAATTCGCACCTTGAAGAAATACATGCCGAACACCCCCTTCCAGATGCTCCTGCGCGGGCAAAACCTGGTGGGGTACCGAAACTATCCCGACGACGTTGTAGAGGCCTTTGTCCAGACGGCCTGTGACGTGGGAATCGACATCTTCCGGGTCTTTGACTCCGTCAACGATGAACGAAACTTCGAGACCAGCTTCAAGGTCATCAAGAAAAACGGCAAGCATATCCAGGGGACGGTCTGTTATTCCCTGACGGAGCGACGCCTCGGGGGTCCCATTTACAATATCGATTACTTTGTGAACAAGGCCCTGAAAATCCAGGAAATGGGCGCGGACTCCATCTGCGTTAAGGATCAGGCAGGGTTGATTTCACCCTACGACGCCTACGAGCTCATCAAGGCCCTGAAGGAGAAACTGGACATCCCCGTTCAGCTCCATACCCATTTTACCAGCGGGATGGGGGCCCTGTCCCTTCTCAAGGCCGTGGAGGCGGGAGTGGATGTTATCGACCTGGCCACGGCGCCGTTCGGTATGCGAACCTCCGAACCGGCCGTAGAGCCGTTCATCGTGGCACTGACGGACACGGGTAGAGATCCAGGGCTGGATCTAAACAAGGTCTTTGAGATTGGAAAATATTTAGAAACCATTATCCCCAAATATAAGCGCTATGCTGACCAGACCCGTTTTTCCGTAATTGACACGACGGTTCTCGTCCACCAGATCCCCGGAGGCATGACCACAAACCTGGTCAGCCAGCTCAAACAGGCCAAGGCCCTTCATCGACTCCCCGAGGTTCACAAAGAGGTGGCCCAGGTACGGAAGGAACTTGGCTCTCCGCCGCTCGTCACCCCATCCAGCCAATTGGTCGGGGCCCAGGCGGTCATGAATGTCCTGTTCGGCCGTTACAAGATGATCACGAACCAGACGAAAGATTACGTTTACGGTCTCTATGGCAAGCCCCCTGCTCCCATTGACCCTGAAATCCAGAAGATTGCCCTGAAGGGATATCCGCGGGGTGAAACCCCGATCACATGCCGGGCGGCGGACCTCTTGGAACCTGAGCTGGAAAAGGCGAAAGAGGCTACGAAGGATATTGCCAAGTCGCTGGAGGATGTCTTGATTTACGCCCTTTTCCCCAATTCCGGCCTCCAGTTCCTCAAATGGAAATACGGAATTGAACCTGTTCCGGACAGCGTCAAACCTGTAACCCTCGAAGAGGTTCAGAAAGAAGAGGAACTTGTTCAGCTTGCGAGGGAGGGGAAACTGATTCGGAAGGAAGATTGTCCAAAGGCTTAAGCGGGATAAAGATTTCCATACCAAAGGGGACAGGCGCTCTTTCCAAAAAAGGCTGTCCCCCACACCCAGTTAAAAGAGTTATGAATTCCGGGACAAAACGGAAATGACGTGCCCGGTGTGTATGAATCTTGCTTGAAAAATGCCCTTGAAACAGATACATTTATTTTCGGTATAAAGTTCTTTTCCGGAAATTGAGATGGAGGCATCGCAATGATTTCCATAGGAGTTGATATCGGTTCTGTGAGTACGGATGTCGTTGTCATGGATGGCGATGGAAATGTCCTCGTTGATCGTTATATAAGAAATTACGGGAAACCAATTCAAACCGCCCTGATGGCCTTATCCGAGCTGGTCCAAACCTACGGGGACGAGGCGATTGAGCGGGTCGCCTTCACCGGGACAGGTGGCAAGCTGATGGCCCGTTTGTGTGGGGGGTTCTTCGCGAATGAAATTATTGCACAGACGAAGGCGGTCACGAAATTCCACCCCGAAGCCCGTACCATTATGGATGTGGGCGGAGAAGATTCCAAGCTGATCCACCTCGAAGAGGAAGGTGGCCTCATCAAGATACGCGATTTTTCCATGAATACCCTCTGCGCGGCGGGG
>CAZPTH010000131.1:0-6834 GCA_964589315.1 uncultured Thermodesulfobacteriota bacterium | reverse complement strand
ATCCACGGGCGTTCCTTCCCTCTCTCATTCTTAAGGATACGAATCTTTCCAATCTTCCCCCCCCGCGCGAAGGAAGTATACAGGTTTGTCAAATCCAGAAGGGTGACTTCCACCCCCCCCGTGATGGCCGTTAATCCCGGATCCCTCTTCCAAGAAAGCCCCGCTCTCCCAAGATATGACAGAAAGGTATTCTTACCCACCTCCTGGAGGAGGTTCACGAAAGGGAGGTTGAGAGAGAGGGCGAGGGCCTTTCGGGCGGCAACCATCCCCCTGAAACGGGGGGTGAAATTGGCCGGCCTGAAATCACCAAAAGCCCGGGGGCGATCTTCCAGCCGAGTCACAGGAGTAATCATCCCTTTCTGGAGGGCAAGGGCGTAGAGAAACGGCTTGAGAGCCGATCCCGGCGACCTCGGGGCGTCGAACCCGCGAACCTGGCCCTGGCTGTCTCTGTCCCAGAAACCGAGGCTTCCCACGAGGGCCTTGACGGTTCTGTCCCGGTTGGCGATAACGACCACCGCCGCCTGCGTGGCACCAATCATCAGGATTCTCTCCCTGTTCCGCCGGACGATCGCCTCGACGGCGGCCTGGATACCCGGGTCCAGCGTGGAATAGATGTGGGATTTCCCCGGATTCATTCCCCGCAGCATATCCGCCGCGTGGGGGGCCTTGAAGGGAAAGGGGTGGTTTTTCTGTGGCAGGGACGACCTTTCGGCAACCCTTTCTTCCCTTTCGGTGATAAGTCCGGCAGCCCGCATCCTGCGAAGGACACGATTCCGTGCCGCCACGCTTTTCTTCTCGCCCCGCACCGGGGCCTGGGGGAGGCTGACGAGAAACGCCACCTCGGCGGGGGTGAGGCGTTCGGGAAGGCGACCCCAGTAATAGAGACTGGCACTCGCCACGCCTTCCAGGTTTCCCCCATACGGCGCCAGGTTGAGGTAATACTCGAGGATTCGCCTCTTCCCGAGACGCGCCTCCAGCCCCAGGGCCCGGAAGGCCTCAATGACCTTTCGCGTCAGTGTCCGGGGACCGGGACGCAGCAGGCGTTCCAGCTGAAGGGTAATCGTCGATCCCCCCGAGACGACCTTACCCGCGGAGACATCCTGCCAGGCGGCACGGAGGACGGCAACAGGGTCCACACCGGGATGGTAGAAAAATCGCCTGTCTTCGTAGCAGAGGGTGGCCTTGACGAGGAGGGGATCCATCTTCTCCAGGGGAAACCAGTAGCGGCGGCGCCCGTCACGGGTGAGGTAGAGCCTCATGGGGCTCCCGTCCGTGAAGTGCACGACCGTCCCGAAATCCTTTGGAAGGGGCGGCACGGGGATGAGGAGGGGGACCTTCCAGAAGAGGAGAAGGACTCCCACCCCGATAATCCCGGCCTTGAACCACTTGCGGATCATTTCACCTGCAGTTTCACCGGTTCTCCGATACCGTAAATCCACGGACGGTACATCACCTCAGCCCGTGAAGGAGGCATCTCTCCCTGGTACCGGAAGGTGGCGCGTACCTGGAGATAATAATGGAGCTGCGCGGAGGGGAGATCTCCAAAGAACCTGACCTCCTCGTCCCGGATGTCCACGTAACGAGGTTTGAAAATGAGTCCCTTTCTTATCTTTTCAGGAAGCTGCCGACCGAACAGCCGCTCGTTCACCACCTCCAGGCCCGCCACCATGGGGACCCTGACGGCCACCCGCCGGAGCAGTTCCTTTCGAGTGCTTCGCAACCCGATATCGAGAATCAGCAGATCCCCCGCCTTGATCTCGGTCGCCTCCGACCCGTCCTCCGTCAGCAGGCGCCGTGTAACGACGATCCCCTTATCCTTGACCGGTTTAAATCCTTCCGTGCGATATCCGTCGATCGTCAGAGACACCCAGGCCTTCCCCGGATCTTTCACCGCCAGCGAAAGCGCGCGTGCCGCCTCACCCTTGATATCCCACGCCAGGACCCCCGAAGTGGCCGAAACGACGGGAAGGGGTGTATCTCCGGAGGTGAGGGTCGCCTGAACCGGACTGAGGGAGAGAGACTGGAGATAGCGTCCCAGGGCCATAAGAGACCAGGCGAGTTCCTGCGTGGTGTAATGCCAGGAGGGATATCGTTTGAGCTGTGCCATGAGGTCCCGGGCCAGCAGGGCGTTGGCCTTTGAATCCGGTTCGATGAGAAAGGTCATGTAAAGCTCCAGGGCCTTGAGCCGGAGGGGAGAAAAGAAGGTTTCCGTCTTCCTCTTCCTGACAACTGTCGCCCTTTTGGCCTCAGCGAGAACCTGCTTTGCCTTTTTGGGATACCCGAGATAGTAGAGCGTCCCCGCCCTGAGCAAAAGCGCCTCCTTTCCTGGTTTCTTCTTTGAACGGTTGGAAAGCCGGGGGCGGTATTTCCCGGATTTCGCCTGCACGAAGAAACTCCATGGCGACCCCTCCCCGTCTCTCAGGAAGAGCAGGGCCCGTTCCAGGACCACCGGCGGCACGTAAAAACCGGCCTCCTTGGCCTCCAGCAGGGCGAACGTGGCGTAGATACTTCCCCATTCATGCGGCTCCTGTCCGCCCGGCCAGAAGGGGAATCCTCCCACGTAAAGCTGCATTTTAACAAGGCGGAGAATCCCGGAGCGCACCCGGTCCCGCAGTTTCGACAGGTCCCCCTCGCCCACGTTCAGATACTTCATGAACGGAAGGAGACGAACAAGGGCCAGGAGGGTGGAAGAGGTCTGCTCCACGCACCCGTAGGGATACTGGAGGAGCCGCTCCACATGGCGAAGCCCCCCGAACAGAGGCGTGGAAGAGACCAGGATCTTCACATTCAACCCCTGGGAAGCCCAGCCTTTCAGATAGGAATCGAGGGAGACGGCTTTCCCCTTCTCCACCTCGATCAGGTGAGTTGCCAGATCCTTCGGAAGGTCAGGCAGGACCCTGAGGCGATATTCATCCTTCCATCCCCCTCCCGGAAAGACCGCCGAGATATTGACAGGCAGGATCCCATAGAAAAGGGAGGGATGAAGCGTAAAGAAGAGAGTCTGGCTTCCCTTGGCGGCAAGAGAGACCGTCCTCTCCATGCTCTCACCCTCGGATTTCATCTGAACAGTGGTCTTCATCTCCCTGGAGACCGTGTTGACCAGGGAAACGGGGAAGCTGATCGTGTCATTGCGGCGGACGAGCCGTGGCAGGGTGGGTTGAACCACAATCTTTGAGGCAACCCGCGTGGTTTCATGGGTCGAACCGAACTCCGATTCCCCCAGCACGCTGACCATCACCTTCAGGGCGCCCTGGTATTTTTCAACCGTGACAGGAACCTCCGCCTCCCCCTTGGGAGACAAGGACACTACCTTCCAGAAGGAAAAGGTCCTGAAAAACCGGGGCATGGGCGCCATGACCATCATCCTTGCCGCGTTCGCTCCACCCCCGGGGAGAAACTGGAACTTCGGCAGGACCCAGCCTAACCCTTCGCAGGTCTCCACCGACAATCGATACGGCTTCAAGAGAAGGTTATAGACGTCGGGGGCGGAGGAACGGGTAATCTGCAAAATCCCCTGGTCCACCACTGCCACCAGGGCCTTCCCCCCGGCGGGTCCCTTGACCTTGATTTTAAAGGTATCTCCAGGTCGGATCTTGTCCGGCGCCTGTATCTCAACGGGCGCCTTGATGCTCGATGGCACCACGCGCATCCGGCTGATCCCGAACGCCCGCGTCACGAGGTATCCCGGTTTCGTCTGGTAGAGATAGGCCGACACATAAAGCGTGGAGGCATCCTGGGGTGCCTTGAAAGAAAACGTTGCCTTACGGTCCTTCACATCGCTCCAGCGATAGGAGATAACGTTATCCAACTCCAGGGACCACAGGACATGGCCCGGAAAGGGCAGGAGGGTGCTGGCCTCCACCGTCTCGCCCGGCGCCGCCTCCTTTTTGCTGAGGGTAATCTTCAGGATTTCCGGGGTGGGCGGATAGGTTCCCCCCGACCTCCAGCCCGGGACGAGGAGTTCCGAGCGCGCCCCTCCCTGTGGGTCCCGAACCGCGACCAGGGTGTCAACCCAGCATTTTTTGATTTCAACGGGGATGCGAAACTTGCCATTTCGCACCTTCAGGGGCTGTTCTCCCCCGAGAGGCAGGCGGACCACGGTTCTTCCCCAGCGCCTTCGCCCCCGCGAGGAATAGGTAAGGACATAATGGGTTTCCACCTGAAACAGGGTATAACGCAACTCGGCATCCTTCTTCACGGGCTGTCCCTTCCTGTTCACGAGGACCCCGTCAACCACCGCGTTCTGGCAGGGGGTAACGGAAGACAGTCGCAGGCCGGGATAGAGGGGCGCGAGACGCAGAGGCACCGTGCTCTTCCCGCGGCTCACCCGCTCGCTTCCCGCCTCCTTCACTTCCACGGTCACCTTCAGGTTCATCGGGGCTTCCCTCCCGGCGGGCATTGCGCTGCCCAGCCGGACCAGGGCCTTTCCTTCCTTATCCAGCGCACCCTTCCGGCTCAGGGACGGCAGGGCCTTGACCTCTTCCCCCGGCAGGCGGATGGGGCCGAACTGGTAGTCCTTGTAAAATCCCTTCCGCATCTTCTCCAGGCGAAAATAGGCCTGGTAGGGCCCCTTTGCGACGGGGGCCCCGAAAAGGTAACGGGCGTTTATCTCGAACGCCACCTTCCCCGCGTCCGTGAAGATATCCTCTGACGGTTTTACAGACACCTTTGTCCGCTCCGGCACAAACTCCTCCACGTGCAGCCTCTGCGTCTTGATAACCTTCCCCCCCACGACCAGCTCCAGGGCGTAGAGCCCGGTCAACGCCTCCCGGGCAATGGGGAGGGCAAAGTTGGCCAGCCCGAGGGAGTCTGTCAGGGCCCGCTGTGAGAGGAGAACACGAGATTTTGGGTCGCGAAATCTGATCACCACGGGAACCGATACCCCCTGGTAGGTCTTCGGGTCTCGTAAAACAACCGCGTAGTGGAGGGTTTCCCCCGGCCTGTAGAGGTTTCTCTCCAGGACAAAGGTGCTGAGAAACGAGGCGGTTTCCCGATCGATCCCGCCAACCTGGAAAAACGTGGTCTGAAGCCGCGTGTTATCCACGGGAAGATAGGTATAATCCTTCCCCTGGGCCGCCGTCACAACAAACGGCCGCCCGGTCGCGGACTCGTTATAAGGGAAGGAACAGGAGCCATCCTCTCGGGTAATTCCCTGCCCCATCAGGATGTTTCGGATGGAGTATCCCTTTACGGTTACCCCCTGCATAGGGCGACCGCTGGTAAGGTCAACAACCCACGCGTAAACGCGGTGGCGGGTCGTCTTTACCACCAGCCCCATGTTGGTCACAACCAGGAACATCTCGTCCTTGCTGCACTTCCGTTTTTTACCACTCCCCCTGCAGGCACTTAACTCGACCCGATACAGACCTGCTCTGTCCGGAGAGAGATAAGACGCCAGATCCAGGAGAAAAATCCCTTTCCCCACGGGGGTCAGAACCACGGGCTCCTCCTTCAGTTCCACCTCTTCCAGGTCCCTCTTCTCCCAGCCGTAAGACTTCTCCCAGATGGGGAGGTTCCGATCGGGGATGTGGCGCAGGGTCAGCAGGGTTTTTTCGCTGTTCATCAGCCGGACGGGAAGTTTCATGTCCCCGTTCCGCCCGATGTATCGCCCCTTCAGGAGAAAAGAAATATGAGGAGAGGGCTGGGGGATCTTCACCGGAATCGAAACCTTCCGGGTCAAGACCGCCCCTTTTCGGCTTTTCAATCCCGGCAGAATCTGGAGGGTATAACGCTGCCCCGAGGCAAACGCCCCGGACAAAAGGAACCCGTCGGGTCGAGGGGTTACAGAAGGGGTCAACGGCGGCATGATTTTCAGGTGGCTGAGGATCTCATCCCTTGAAAATCCATCATTTTTGAGGGTGCTCCCCAATTTAACCACGAGAGAAACCCCCGTTTGGGATTCCTGGACCGAAATCCTCCCGACAAGAACTCTATCCTTCCCCTTCTTTCGGGGAGGAACCTTGGCATGACCAACGGCTCCTGCGATAAAGGCCGCGAGAACGGCCATGATGGCGATACGGAAGACACGGGCCCCCTTGGGATTATTTTTCATCATATCTCCTTTCTGATTTTTCGTCCCCTTCTCTTATTAAAAGTGGAGGGTCATAGGCATACCTGGTTTTTATTCACGGGACTCACTATTTTCCCATTCTTTTTAACATTCACCCCTATTATTCGCAAGACCGGACAGGACACTGGGGTTGCCTTTGAAATGTTTCTTACCCGACCTGTCCAGCCAACCGCTGAAAATTGCAGGGACATATTGCCGAAACCGGATACTTGACACTCGGCAAAACGTGATTATTTTTTCAGCGGAACAAAAAAGAAAAATAAACGGAGGTGATAAAGATGGCACTGGTAAGATGGGAACCTTTTCAGGATCTGCTGGCCATTCAGGAAAGAATGAACCGTCTTTTCGATGAAACCTTACAGAGGAATCGTTCCAGGGATGAAGAAGATTTTTCTGCCGGACTCTGGTCTCCACCCGTTGACATCTATGAAACGGAAAACGAAATTGTTCTGAAAGCGGAACTTCCCGAAATCGATCAGAAAGATATCGAAATCAAGGTTGAAGACAATACCCTGACCGTCAGGGGTGAAAGGAAGTTCGAACAGGAGACCAAGAAAGAAAATTACCATCGCATCGAGCGTGCGTATGGGAAATTCAGCCGGAGCTTCTCACTTCCCAACACGATCGATCAGGAAAAGATCAAAGCCACGTACAAAGACGGTATCCTGAAACTGGTCATGCCGAAGAAAGAAGAGACCAAACCGAAACAGATTACCGTGGAAGTCAAGTAAGACCGCTGGCCATCCAGCCAGAAAGAGGGGGCA
>CAZPTH010000130.1:0-6839 GCA_964589315.1 uncultured Thermodesulfobacteriota bacterium | reverse complement strand
AAAAGGGCGCGGAGGGAAAGCACCTCCCCAAGGATCATCCATCCCCCCAGGGCGGCGAAGACCGTCTCGAGGCTCATGAGGATGGCGGCATGGGCCGCGGGCGCCTTTTTCTGAGCCACCAACTGCAGGGTGTAGGCGATTCCCACCGACAAGAATCCCCCGTAAAGGATGGGAATGGCCGCCTGGTAAAGGCCGGTAAGGGTGATGGTTTCCGTGACGAGCGCCACGAGTAAGCTCAATCCCCCGCAGACGCCATACTGAACCACGGCGAGACGGGTCGCCCCGGTCCGGGGAGACAGCCACCCCACGAACTGGACGTGGGCCGCCCAGAGAAAGGCGCTGAACAGGACCAGGAGGTCTCCCAGGGAGATGGTAAACTCCCGGGTCACGCTCAAAAAATACATCCCGACCGCCGCCAGGATGGCTCCCGCCCATGTCCCCGGATGCGTTGTCTTGTCGCGCCACAGCAGCCCGAGGATCGGCACGATGACCACATACAGCCCGGTGATGAACCCTGCCTTGCCCGCGGTGGTATAGACGATCCCCACCTGCTGGAGGGAGGCGCCGGAAAAGAGGATGAGCCCCGCGAGCATCCCCCCGAGGAGGACCGTCTTTGAGGAAAAGGGAATCTCCGGTGGGGCCTTTTTGCGATTTCTCAAAAGGATGGGGAGCAGGGGGAGGCACCCGAGGAAAAACCGCACCCCGTTGAAGGTAAAGGGCCCCACGTATTTCATTCCCACCCGCTGGGCCACGAAGGCAAAACCCCAGATCATGGCGGTGATGAGCAGTAGTAAGTCCGATTCCCACGTGCGGGTTTTCAATGTGCCTTCCCCTTGAACAGATTCACCTTTTCCGGCTCGCCTGCCTATACCACAGCGGAAACGATATTCCAACAATTTACTTGAAACCCCCACGGTTTGCCTGTATAAATCTCATACGTACCGGGACGCCACCGGCCGAAGGAACGCGGGGAAAAGAGGTTATGAAACCGAATCGCTGGAAACACGCCACTCCGGACAGGATCGAAATCGGGTTTCGGCTCTACCGGGACAAGGTCACCCTCACCATCGACCGGGAGGCCTGTATCCACGGGTCCATCTGCGAGACCGTCTGCCCGGAAGACGCCATCTACGTCTACCGCGACGGGGAACATCTCGAAATCGATATCCGGGAAGACCTCTGTTCCTTTTGTGAGGCCTGCGTGCATTTCTGCCCGGTGCCGTGTATCGAGGTGAAATGGGGAGGCCGGATGAAGGAGCTCCTCTCCCTGCAAAACGCCCTTCCCCCCTTCCCCGAGAAGATCACCATCAACACGGATATCTGCCCGGAGAAATGCCGAGACAACGCCAAGGGCTCGGTGCGCTGGTGTCGCAAGGAGCGCAAAACCATCGAAAATCCCTCGCTTGAATGCCCCAAGCACTGCACGGAATGCGTGGATCACTGCCACCGCGAGGCCCTCACCAAAGAGGAAGAGACGACGAAGCTGAAGGACGACCGCCTCTGCCTCCGCTGCGCCTACTGCGAGGTGGCCTGTCCCCACGGGGCCATGGAGGTGCATCCCGTCTACCAGGGGACGATTCATCTGGATGACACGAAATGCCCGGCATCCTGCAATCTCTGCATCGACGCCTGTCCCGTGGAGGCCATCCACCGGGAGGGCGAGCACGTCTTCATCGAGGATACCTACTGCATCCTCTGCGGGGCCTGTGTGAAGATCTGTGACCGGGGGGCTATCGAGTTGCGGCGGGAAGAGGTCACCGCCCAGGGAGAGGCCGCCGCCGCCCTGTGGGAGACTTGCGTGGCAAATCTGAAGCAGGAGATGGTCAGTGAAGGATAACGAGGTTCGGATCGGCGTTTACGTCTGTCACTGCGGCAAGAACATCGCGGGGGTCGTCCATGTCTCCGAGGCCGTCCAGTTCGCCCAGACCCTTGATGACGTGGTCATGGCGAGGGAAGACCCCTATCTCTGCGCCGAGCCGGGCCAGAAGCAGATCATGGCGGACATCGAGGAGTTCAACCTGAACCGTGTGGTGATCGCCGCCTGTTCCCCCAAGCTCCACGAGCCCACGTTCCGGGGCACGCTGGCCAACGCCGGCCTGAATCCTTACCTGCTGGAAATGGCCAACATCCGCGAGCACTGCGCCTGGGTGCACCACGGGGACGGGGACGCCGCGACGGAAAAATCCTTCGACCTCATCCGGATGGCCGTCGCCAAGGCCCGGCTCCTGGAACCCCTGGAAAATCGGCGGGTCTCCACCCATAAACGGGCCCTCGTCATCGGCGGCGGGGTTGCCGGGATGCAGGCGGCGCTGGACCTGGCGGACATGGACCTTCCCGTCATCCTGGTGGAGAAATCCCCCTTCCTCGGGGGGAAACTGAGGGACTGGAGCCGGATTCACCCTTCCATGGAACGGGCGGAATCCCTCATCCTCCCCATGGGAACCCGGGTCCTGAGTCATCCCCTCATCTCCGTTTTCACCAATAGCGAGGTCACGGATTTCAGCGGTTACATCGGGAATTTCCAGGCCACCGTGACCCGGTTCCCCCGCGGGGTCCTCCCCTCCTGCGACCTGTGTGGGAAATGCGTGACCGTCTGCCCGGTGGAAGACGAAAACGGCCGCAAGGCCATCGGGGTTCCCTCCCCTGGCGTCAACCCCTCCATCATGGCCATCGACTTCGGCCTCTGCACCCGGTGCGGGGCCTGCGCGGAGGCCTGCCCCAAAGACGCCATCCGACTGGACGAGACAGAGGCGGACCAGGCCTTCAAGGTGGGCGCAGCCATCGCCGCCGTGGGGTTCGAGCTCTTCCCAGCGGAAACCCAGCCCAAGTACGGCTACGGGCAGACGCCCGCCGTTATGACGTCCCGGGAGATAGAAGCCCTCCTCAAAACACCGGGGAGAAACGGGGCCCTCACGCATCCGAAAACGGGGAAGCAGGTCCGCCGCGTCGCCTTCATCCAGTGCGTGGGCTCCCGGGACCCGGAGGGGAACCGCTACTGCAGCCGCATCTGCTGCATGGTGGCCCTTAAGCAGGCAAAGGAGCTCCTGGAACGGGATCCCAACCTGGACATCACCATCTACTACCGGGACATCCGCACCATCAAGAAACAGGACGAGGACCTCTACCGGGAGGTGCGGGACCGGGGTGTTCGGTTCATTCGTGGGATCGTCCAGTCCGTCACGGGGGAAAATGACAGGGCGGCCATCCTCACCCACAGTGAAATCACCGATACCCTGGTCACGGATACCGTCGATATGGCCATCCTATCGCTCGGGAGTGTCCCTCCCGCCGACCGGGACAGGGTGAAGAGCGTCCTGAAACTGAGCACCTCGGACGACGGGTTCTTCCTCGAGGCGCACCCCAAGCTGAAACCCCTGGACACGGCCATCGACGGGGTCTTCCTGGCCGGGGCGTGCCAGGCCCCCAAGAACGCGGCGGAGAGCATGACGCAGGGAAGCGGCGCCGCCGCGCGGGTCGCGGGGCTCCTCACCAAGGACCACCTGGAACTGGACGGCATCGTCGCCTTCGTGGACCACGACAAGTGCCACGGGGAGTGCCTGCTGTGCATGAAACAGTGCCCCTTTTCCGCCATCGAACCCATCATCCTGGACGGGAAGAAGAAACCCCGCATCATCGAGGCGGCCTGCAAGGGATGCGGGACCTGCGCCGGGGCGTGTCCCCACGAGGCCATGCAGTTGAAGGGCTTTACCCGGGAGCAGCTTTACGCCCAGATCGACGCCGCCCTGGAGGTGGACCCCGCCCACAAGATCCTTGCCTTCTGCTGCAACTGGTGTTCCTACGCCGGGGCGGACTTTGCCGGGGTTTCCCGTCTTTCCTACCCCTCCAACGTCCGCATCATCAAGTACATGTGCTCGGGACGGGTCAATCGCCAGCTCGTCCTCCACGCCTTCGAGAAGGGGGCCGGGATGGTCCTCATCTCCGGGTGCCGCCCCCCGGGGGATTGCCACTACATCTCCGGGAACATCCAGTGCGAGCGGCGGATGCGCGCCATTCGCAACATCGTGGAAAAACGGGGCATCCATCCCGACCGGCTCCGTCTGGAATGGATCTCTGCCACGGAGGGAGTGATCTTTCAGCACGTCGTCACAGAGATGAACGAGCGGCTAAAGGAACTGGAGGCGGAAAATGGCTAAACCCCGGTTCGTCATTTGCGACGCCCCCTGCCTGAACGAGGTCATGGACCCTGACGCCCTCGCGGCAGCCCTTGAGGGGAACGGGGAGGTCCTCACCGTTCCTTACGTCTGCGGCCAGGGCGGGATCCGAAAGGTGGCGGAATTTCTTGGAGAGACCGGGGGGACCATTCTGACGGGCCGCTGCCCCGCGACCGGGGAAATCCCTGAGCTGGTGAAGCCCCTGGCGGACGTCGAAATCACCGCCATCGACGTGGCCGCGTTTCCCTCGGAAACCGCCGCCGCAGCCCATGTCCTGTTTCGCCTCAAAACGGGGAAGAAGGCCGGGACACGCCGATCGAAGAAGGTCTATGACGACGCCGTCCTCGTGGTAGGCGGCGGCGTGGCGGGCGTGCAGGCCGCCCTGGACCTGGCGGAGGCGGAGAAGAAGGTCTATCTGGTGGAAAAGGCCGTCTCCATCGGGGGCATCATGTCCCAGCTGGACAAGACCTTCCCCACCCTGGACTGTTCCATCTGCATCCTCGGGCCGAAACTGGCCGACGTGGGGCGAAACCCCAATATCGAGCTCCTCACCCTGACGGAGATCAGTGAAATCAAGGGGACGGCGGGGCATTTCGACGTCACCCTAAACCTCCTTCCCCGTTACGTGGACATGAGCCGTTGCACGGGATGCGGATCGTGCTCCGAGGTCTGTCCGGTCGTCCTGCCCAACGAGTGGGACCTGAACCTGAAACCCCGGAAGTGTATCCATATCCTCTTTGCCCAGTCCATCCCCCTTCGTGCCAGCGTGGACATGGATCACTGCATCCGCTGCCAGTTGTGCGTGCAGGCCTGTGAAAAGGACGCCATCAACCTGGACGACCAGGGGAGCACAAGAAAGATCAAGGTCGGAGCCATCGTGGTCACGGCGGGCCTGGACCCCTTCGACGCGACGAAGCGCGCGGGATACGGCTACGGCAGATACGAAAACGTCTTCACCAACATCGACTTCGAGCGGATCGTCTGCGCCTCGGGCCCCACGGGCGGCAACCTGGTGCGGCCCGACGGCAAGCCCATCAAGAAGGTCGCCTTCATCCAGTGCGTGGGCTCCCGGGATGTCCGGTTCAACCGCTACTGCTCGGGCTATTGCTGCATGGCAAGCATCAAGGAAGCCATGCTCATCAAGGAGACGGTCCCCGACGCCGAGGTCACCATCTTCTTCAACGACATCCGCGCCGCGGGAAAGGGGTTCGAGGAACTCTATCTCCGCGTGCAGGAACACGGGGTAAACTTCGTCAAGGGATTCCCCTCCCGGATCGAGGAAGACCCTGAAACCGGGGACCTCGCCCTGTTGTTCGAGGAAATGGTGGAGGGAACCCCCAAGGCCGCTGAGACCTTCGATTTCGTGATCCTGGCCGGGGGCGTGGAACCGGACGAAAAGATCACGGAACTTTCGAAGGCCCTGGGAATCGAACGGGACGATCTCGGCTTTCTCCGGGATCGCCACCCCACGCGGGGCGCCATCGACACGACGGTTCCCGGTATCTTCATGGCGGGGGGCATCCAGGGCCCCAAGGACATTCCCGAAAGCGTGGCCCAGGCGAGCGGCGCCGCGGCCCGGGCCCTGGCCATGATTCACCGGCTGAAAAACCATTCTCAACCCGCGAAGAAAACGGAAAAGGCCTCATGACTCCTGCTCTTACCTTCAAGGGGCAACGTCTCATCATGATCGGCGGCAAGGGCGGCGTGGGCAAAACCACGACGGCGGCCGCCATCGCCCTCCGATTCGCGGCGGAGGGGCATAAGGTCCTCATCCTTTCCAGCGACCCCGCTCCTTCCCTGTCGGACATCTTCGAGACCCCGTTGAAAGACACGCCGACCCCGCTTCCCGGTATTCCCGGGCTGTCCGGCATGGAGATCAGCTCACAGGAGGTCCTGAAACGATGGAAGGAGCGTTTCGGCCCGGAGATCTACGAGGTCGTCTCCTCATTCGCCAAGGTGGACTACGACTTCGTGGAGTATATCGGAACCGCCCCGGGTATCGAAGAGGAATACATGCTCAATTATATTATGGAACTGGTCCAATCGGGGACGTATGACCGGGTCATCTGGGACACGGCGCCCGCGGGCCACACCCTGCGGCTGCTCCACCTGCCCGGGGTTTTTCTCGACCACCTGGAGGCCGCCACGAAATTTTACATGAACCTCTACAGCACCTTCGACAGGCTCAAGGCCTCCGTCAAACTCCAGACAGGCAAACGAACCCTCCTGCAGATCATCTCGGGGTGGCGGGAACTCTCCCAGCAGGTCATGGATTTCATCAAGGACCAGGAAACCGTCGCCAACCTCGTGGTCACCATCCCCGAGGCGCTGGGGGTCAAGCAGACCGAGCGAATCGTTGGGGAGCTGGATGAAAACGGCCTTCCCGTCAACGCCATGATCGTCAACTACGTCATCGAACCGGCCGATTGTGATTTCCACCGGCGCCGGCAGGCCATGCAGCGGAAATACTGGCAGCTCCTCGAGGGGCGCTACGGCTCCCGGTTCCCCCTCATCGCCGTTCCCCTCTCGGCAGACGAGGTCAAGGGCATCGCCGCCCTAAGAAGTTTCGGAAAGATCCTGTTTGAGACGGGATCGGTGTGGTAAAAACAGAGCTCAACCGATAATCTTCTTGAGCAGTTCCTGGGCCTTTTTCCTGTATTCTTCCTC
>CAZPTH010000129.1:0-6840 GCA_964589315.1 uncultured Thermodesulfobacteriota bacterium | reverse complement strand
TCCAACGCCAGATCCACCGCTTTCAGGGCGTGGATCCTCGTCGTGTCGAAGAGAGGAACGTTCGTATGTTCCTGTTTCACGAGGAGGGCAATCTCCGTGCAGCCCAGGATAACGCCTTCCGCCCCATCCCGGTGAAGGGCATCAATGATTCTCAGGTATGCCTCACGGGAAGCGTCCTCAAAGCGTCCCAAACAGAGTTCGTCATAAATGACCTTGTGGACCAACTCCCTGTCGGACTCATCCGGCACCATGACCTTCAATCCGTACTTCTCTTCGAGCCTCCCCTTGTAGAAATCGTGTTCCATGGTGAATTTTGTCCCGAGAAGCCCGACGGTTTTGACGCCCTCCGAGAGGATGGCCTCCGCCGTGGCATCGGCGATATGAACGAGGGGAATACGGATGACAGACGCGATCGCGGGCGCGACCTTGTGCATCGTGTTGGTGCAGATCAGAAGGAAGTCCGCACCGCCTCTCTCGATTTTCCGGGCGGCCTCTCCAAGCGCTTCAGCCGTTTTTGCCCAGTCGCCCGCGTGCTGAAGCCGCTCGATCTCGTCGAAATCAACACTGTAAAGGCAGAGGCGGGCGGAATGGTGGCCTCCCAACCGGCGGTGAATCTCCTCATTGATAATTTGGTAATACGTCACCGTCGATTCCCAGCTCATTCCGCCGAGCAAGCCGATGGTTTTCATCTCCCGCACCCTTTGCCCCATCGTTTTCTTAGGCCTTCTCTTTCAAGATATCGCGTATTTCCGTCAGTAGAATCTCCTCTTTTGGAGGCTCGGGCGGCGCGGCGGGGGCTTCTTCCTCTTTCTTCTTCATGGCATTAATGCCTTTGATCAGCATGAAAATGGCGAAGGCGACAATGAGAAAATCGATGACCGTCTGAATGAAAACGCCGTATTTGACGACCACGGCAGGGGATTTACCAACCGCCTCCTTCAAAGTAAAAGACAAATCGGAAAAGTTCGCACCCCCCATCAATACGCCAATCGGCGGCATCAGGACATCTTTCACGAACGACGAAACAATCTTTCCGAACGCCGCACCAATCACGATGCCGACGGCCATGTCGACGACGTTGCCACGCATGGCAAATTCCTTGAATTCCTTCATCATGCCCATAAAAATCTCCTCCTTTTGACTGAAAGGTTTAAGGGTCGAAAGCCACCTCCTTCCGTTTACGATTTCTCCCTTTATAACATTCAGAAACTGAGGTTTCAATAAATTAGTAATAATTTGCAGTTAGTTAAACCTTACCTCCTTTAACTGGAACTTCTATTGGAACCTGAATCCTTACAATTATTGACAGGCTTGTCCCGCTTTGATATTCCGCTTGTCGGGATGAGACGATGAAGACAGGACAGATCATCACGCTTTTAACCGATTTTGGCCTCTCCGATCCCTATGTCGGGATGATGAAAGGGGTGATCGCCGGGATCGCCCCTGAGGTCCCCGTCATCGACTTGACCCATCAAGTCCGGCCCCAGGACATCCAGGAAGCGTGTTTTCTGCTCCAAAATTCGTATCGACATTTTCCCACCGGCACGATTTTTGTCTGCGTCGTTGATCCTGGCGTAGGAACTGAACGCCTCCCGGTCCTTGTCAAGTCCTCTGAACATTTCTTCGTCGGGCCGGACAACGGGCTCTTCGGGTTCTTGAATACGGATCCCTCCAAGATCATCAGGGAATTGAAAAACGAGAGATTCTTCAGGACGCCGGTGAGCCATACCTTCCACGGACGGGACATCTTCGCCCCCGTGGCGGCTCACCTTGCCGCCGAAGGCGAAACCATCCTCTCCGAGCTGGGCCCCGTCCGTTCCGATCTCGTGGATATCGCGGGACGTTTACCGGATATAACAGGTGATGCCGTAAAGGGAAAAATCGTGCATATCGACCGGTTTGGCAACCTGATAACGAATATCCACGAGAAGCTCCTCTCGGAACTCTCTTTTGAACCCGACAAGGGGATCATACGTTTCAGAGAATTCTCTCTTCCGCTCGTTTCCACCTTCTCCGAGGCTCCAGAGGCGACGCCTTGCGCCCTCATCGGTTCCTCGTCCCATCTGGAGATATTCATCAAGAACGGCAACGCGGAAAAAACCTTAAACGCGCAAACGGGAGAAACCGTCTATGTCTACAAACATCACGGATAAGGCCCTGAATATTCCACCATTCATCGTCATGGATGTTCTGGAACACGCCCGCAAACTGGAGAAAGATGGAATTTCAGTCATTCACATGGAGGTCGGGGAGCCTGATTTCAATACCCCTGACTGTATCATACAGGCCGGCTGCAAGGCATTGAAAGAAGGGAAAACCCATTACACCCACAGCCAGGGAATCCTGGCACTCCGCGAAGCCATCTGTGAAGATTACGGGAAACGCTACGGGGTCAACGTGAACCCGGAACAGGTCATCGTTACCTCCGGGACCTCCCCCGCCCTGCTCATGCTCTTTGCCGCCATGCTCGACAAAGATGATGAAATCATCATGACCAATCCCTACTATCCCTGCTATGCCAACATGGTCCGATTCCTGGGCGGGATCCCGAAACTCATTCCCGTTTCTCCGGAGGAGAATTTTCATCTCACGCCGGAAAAGATACGGCCCTTTCTTTCGAGAAAGGTCAAGGCAATCCTCGTCAATTCCCCTTCCAATCCGACAGGGATGTGCATGGATCCCGAGATCATGAAGGGAATCTCAGACCTTGGCATTTCCATCATCTCGGATGAGATTTACCACGGCATCCGCTACGAGGGACGGGACCGAAGCTTCCTCGAGTTCAACCCGGAAAGCTTCGTCATCAACGGGTTTTCCAAACGCTATGCCATGACGGGATGGCGCCTGGGCTATCTCATAGCCCCGGAGCAGTGGATCCGTCCCCTCCAGAAGATTCAACAGAACTTTTTCATCTCCGCGGCCGATTTCGTCCAGTGGGCGGGACTTGCCGCCCTGAAGGAGGCGGAAAAAGACGTGGCGCGTATGGTACAGACCTACAAAGAGCGGCGCGACTTCCTCTACACCGCGCTCACGAATCTGGGATTCGGAATACTCACGCCACCCCAGGGGGCCTTCTATTTTTTCGCCGATTGCCGAAAATTCTCTGACAACGCTTACGAGTTCGCGTTCGACATCCTGAATAACGCCCACGTCGGTATTACCCCCGGAATCGATTTCGGCCCCATGGGTGAGGGATATGTCCGCTTCTCCTACGCCAATTCCCTTGAAAATATCAAAGAAGGTATCAAAAGGATTCGTAACTATCTGGAAAGACGTTAGTTCCATATTCAAGGTTGGAGTATCGTTTTCCGACTCCTGACACCGGCCCCAGAGTTTTGAGCCTGACCCAATTTTGACGGTGGCTTGAGGTTTATTGTTTCACGCGCGTTTCCATGGTATATATAAGTGAATTTACTGCGGATTAACAAAAGGAGCACCGAGTGGATCAATTGAAGGGGAAAAAAATCCTTATCGCGGCAACGGGGGGAATTGCCGCTTACAAGGTCCCGGAGCTCTCCCGGCTTTTCATTAAATCGGAGTGCGAGGTTCAAGTCGCCCTGACGGAGAACGCGGCCCGGTTCGTCCAGCCGCTCACGCTTGAGACCCTTACCCGCCATCCCGTCCTGATGGACGATTTCGCCCTCTTAAGCAATGGAGGAATCCCTCACATCGAGGCCACGGCCTGGTGCGACATCCTTATCGTAGCCCCGGCAACAGGAAACATCATCGGGAAAACCGCTTCGGGAATAGCTGACGATATCGTAAGTACCCTGATCCTGGCCGCCTCCCGCAAACCCGTTCTCTTCGCGCCGGCCATGAATTCCCGCATGTACCTGAATCCCGTGATGAAACGGAACGTCTCCCTTCTACGTGAGATGGGCTATCATTTCATTGGCCCTGACGAAGGTGAAATGGCGTGCGGCGAAGAGGGCATCGGACGCCTTGCTGACCTGGACTGCATCGTAGAAAAGGTCAAGGATATCTTTACCGAGAAGGATTTGAAGGATACCACCCTTCTCATTTCCGCGGGACCAACCCAGGAACCCATCGACCCCGTTCGCTTTATCACCAACCGATCCAGCGGGAAGATGGGGTATGCCATCGCCCATGCCGCAAAACGCCGTGGAGGCAGGGTTATCCTCGTCAGCGGCCCCACCCGGCTTTCGGTTCCCAAGGAAGGGGTTACCCTGATTCGGGTCAAGACGGCCCTGGAAATGGAAAGCGAAATCCTGGAGCATTTCCCTTACTCCGATATCGTCATCATGGCCGCGGCCGTTGCAGACTATCGTACCGATAAACCCTTCCGCCACAAATTAAAGAAATCTGACCGATCCTTTCAGTTGGAACTCGTGAGAAATCCGGACATCCTCCAGGAACTGGGAACGAAAAAAACGCACCAGATCCTCGTCGGATTTGCCGCCGAGACGGAAAAATTTGAGCAGAACGCCACCCAGAAAATCAAGGACAAGAACCTGGACCTTATCGTGGTCAACGATGTCAGCCTTCCCGATGCCGGGTTTGAAGTGGATACCAACCGGATCATGCTGATCGACCGCTTTAACAAGATCCGCAAATTCCCCCTCCAGAGCAAGGAGGACGCGGCAGACAGCATTCTGGACAAAATTATAAAAATCAGGAGAAAGGTAGCCCAGTAATGGCAAAGAAAAAACAGACGAAAGAGATAGAAAAGGCCCTGAAATTAACCCCAAAACCCGTATGGGACCACCTGACGGAAAGGGAAAGAAAGAAGGCCCTCGAATTTTGCGAAGGATACAAGGACTTCCTGGATGCCGCGAGGACAGAGCGGGAGGCAGTTCGGGAAATCGTTTCTCTCGCCAAAGCCAAGGGATTTTCTGAATCCCCGTCCAAGACACCGGCCAAATACCTCCGTATCAACCGGGAAAAGAGTGTCGCCCTCGCCATCGTGGGCTCGAAACCCCTGACCGAGGGATTCCGAATCGTCATCTCTCACATCGACGCCCCGAGGCTCGACCTGAAACAGAATCCCCTCTACGAAGACGTGGATCTGGCCCTGTTGCGAACCCACTACTATGGCGGCATCAAGAAATACCAGTGGGTTGCCATCCCCCTGGCCATTCACGGCACCATCATCAAGAAGGATGGCTCAAAGCTCAACCTGGTCATCGGGGAAGAGGAAAGCGATCCCGTCTTCACCATTTGCGACCTTCTCCCTCACCTCTCGCACAAGACCCAGGACATGAAGCGACTTCGCGAGGCCATCGTGGGGGAAAAGCTGACCATCCTCGTGGGAAGTATCCCTTTCCCCGACGAGGAGGCAAAGGAGCGGTTCAAACTCAACATCCTCGAGATTCTCAACAAGCGCTGGGGGCTGGTGGAGGAAGATTTCCTGAGCGCGGAAATCGAGGTTGTGCCTGCGTTTAAAACCAGAGACGTCGGCTTCGACGAAAGCCTCATCGGTGGATACGGCCAGGACGACCGGGTCTGCGCCTATTGCACCCTGCAGGCCATCCTTTCCCTCAGGAAGCAGCCTGAATGGACGACCATTGCCCTGTTCCTTGACAAGGAGGAAATCGGGAGCGACGGAAATACGGGGGCAAAGTCGACCTTCCTGGAACTGGTGGTCAGCGACCTCCTTAGAGTTCAGAAACTGAAGCCCACAAGCGAGGCCCTGCGACAGGCCTTATTCAACGCCAAGGCCCTTTCCGCCGACGTCAACGGGGCTATCAATCCAAATTACCAGGACGTCCACGAGAAACAGAACGCGGCAAGGCTGGGGTATGGCGTCTGCGTAACCAAGTTTACCGGATCGGGAGGGAAATACGACGCCAACGATGCCAGCGCCGAGTACGTGGGTGAAATTCGCAAGCTCTTCAATGAGCACGACGTCATCTGGCAGATGGCGGAACTGGGGAAGGTCGATGAGGGCGGCGGTGGCACGATCGCCAAGTATCTCGCCAAGTACGGGATGGACATGATCGACTGCGGAACCGCCCTCGTGGGGATGCATTCACCCTTTGAGGTTTCAAGCAAAATGGATGTCTATGAAACCTACAAGGCGTATAAGGTGTTTTATTTAGGTTAAAGGCCCACCTGGTTCCTCTCGTTTATTCCGTTAGTCTCGTTGGCTTGACAACCAGATAAACGAAATAAACCAGACAAACGAAACAAACGAGAGAAACGAAACCTTACGCCTTACGAAAAAAATGCGGCATATTGATTCCTTGCTACATATGATTATATTAAATCCGGGAGTGTAAAAAAATGTCTGCGAAATACCAGCGAGACAACCGAACCCTGATATGGCTGAACCGCGAAATCGATTCGCTGATGCGGCGGATGTTTGAAATACTGAACAAGGGGGAAGAGGAACAGCTTATTGAACTCCCCCTCGATATTTTCGAAACGAAAGACGCCTTGGTCGTCATCGCGGACCTTCCCGGCGTCACGAAAGACGGGATCGATATCATCGCGCACGGTCAGTGGATCGTTCTCGCGGGTAAAAAGGAAAATATTCGGGATGATATCGAAGGAAAAATTCTCTACCACAGAATCGAGCGGAGATTCGGAAAATTCATCCGGAAGGTCAACATCCCCGAGCGCTTTGACACGGAGAAAACAAAGGCGGAAATGCGAAAAGGGACGCTGATTCTCACGATCCCCTTGAAACAGAATGTTCCACATCATATTGCCATTACCAAGGAAGAGGAGGAAGAAACCCATTGAGCACCAAAAAATCTGAACAGATCCAGGATCCTGAAACAAGAGAAGAAAAGGACCAGGGTGTAGAGGAAACCGTCGGGGGACCATCCCGAGACGAGATCCCCCCCGAGAACATGGCGGATTCCGAGAATCCCTCTG
>CAZPTH010000128.1:0-6862 GCA_964589315.1 uncultured Thermodesulfobacteriota bacterium | reverse complement strand
GAAACCATCCGCCCGGGTGACCGGTTTACCACCTTTACCTACGTCAAGACGGTTTACCATCCCGTGGACACATGGAAAAAGATGGGATACCTGGTGGAACTCGGCGGAGATATCGAGGTTTTTCGCGTAGAAGGACGCTACTGTTTCGCACACATCCTCCACAGCTATATGGAAATCAATATTGGAGATCCCATCGGCCGGTTCGAACGGTGGCCATCCAAGCTTGTCATTACCCCCTTTAAGAAACCCTTGCAGGCCTATATCGTCATAATGAAGGAAGGCCTGATGATGGGAGCCCAGGACAAGGTCATCTATATCGACAAGGGAAGCGAGGATGGGCTCCAACCGGGGAATGAACTATCCATCTACAAGGATTGTCCGAGAAAGGAAAACCCCTATCATCCCCAATATAACTTCCTGTGCAAGAACTACGTTCCCAACCACGACCGGAAGGTGGGAACCGCGATCATCCTGTCCACGCAGCCCCACACAGCTACAGCCATGATTCTTCAGAATGACAGGGAAATCGTTGTGGGGGACAAGGTCAGGCCATAAATTACTTGCGAAAGAGGTTCAGCAAAAGCGTAATCAGAATACTCAAAATGATGGAAGTTGCCAGGGGGAAGTAGAAAGTCCACTTCCCCCTTTTTATAAGGATATCTCCCGGCAGTCGCCCAATCCATGGAATCTTCTCAGAGAAAATCAGGACAACCCCAATGAGAATGATAATAATCCCCACGAAAACGAGAAATCGTCCAAGGGTACCCAACATTCCCTTTACCCCCTCGGTTTTCTCCTCGTAATCCTGTTCTTTCCCAAAAACCTGTCCCGTTCACTGTAGATGCAGCCGCAATACTGCTGTCGATAAAAGCCTTCATCTAAAGACAACTCGATTCCCTTCTTCCATCCCTTACGAAAATCCTCGTAATAGAAGGGGACCCCTTTTTCACGGGAAAGGCCTTCCCCTATTTCTCTGGCCAGGCCGTGCTGTTGCTGTTTGCTGTAGAGGAGGCTGGAAGTAAAGGCGTCGAATTTTCCCCGCTTGGCCACCTGTGCCGTTGCCAACAGGCGGGTGTGATAGCAGGTGTGACAACGAAGGCTCTCCCTGAAAGCGACATTACGGAGAAACTCGTCCAGGCGATACTCATCCCGGTAAATCACGGGGAGGGAATACCTCTCTTCCAGCAGGTGAACGGCTTGCAACCTCTTCTCATACTCCTGGAAGGGATGGATGTTGGGATTGAAAAAAAACCCGTAAACCTCGTGCCCTTCATCCCTCAGGCGCACCAGAGGATAAACAGCACAATTCGCGCAGCAAATATGGAGGAGAATCTTCATGGCGATCCCGTTAGGATCCCCGCCCTACTTTTCCGCCAACCGCTTCTCCGTCTCCAGGATCATCTGAGTAGTCTTGATCACGGTATCAGGGTTCAGCGATATACTGTTGATCCCGCATTCCACCAGGAATTCAGCGAATTCCGGGTAGTCACTGGGGGCCTGACCGCAGATCCCAATCTTCACGCCATTTTTCCTGGCCACCTCGATAACATTCTTTACCATCCGCTTAACGGCGGGATTTCGCTCGTCGAAGATATGAGCCACATAGTCCGAATCCCGGTCCAGTCCCAGGGTCAGCTGCGTCAGGTCATTGGAGCCGATGGAAAACCCATCGAAAATCTCTGAAAATTCCTCCGCCATGATGACATTGCTGGGCACCTCGCACATGACATAGATCTGGAGCCCGTTCTCCCCCTGTTTGAGCCCAAACTCCTCCATCACCTGGATAACCTTTTTCCCCTCTTCCACCGTGCGGCAGAACGGCACCATGACCTTCACGTTGGTCAGCCCCATCTCGTCCCGCGCTTTCAAAATGGCGGCACATTCCAGGGCAAAGGCATCCTTGTAGTTGGGGTCATAATACCGGGAAGCCCCGCGAAATCCCAGCATGGGATTGTGCTCGATCGGCTCAAAATACTTTCCGCCAATCAGGTTGGCATATTCGTTCGTTTTGAAATCGCTGAGACGGACGATGACATCATTGGGGTAAAACGCGGCGGCAATCTTGGCGATTCCCCGCGCCAGCTTGTCAATGAAAAACTGCTTTTTGTCGGAGTAGGCCCGGGTTATCTGCTTTATCTTCTGAATGACCTCTTCGTCTTCCAGGGTGTCGTAACGAGCCAGGGCCAGGGGATGAATCTGAATGTAATTGCTGATGATAAATTCCTCCCGCGCCAGGCCGACCCCGTCATTGGGAATAAAAGAGAGGGCAAAGGCGTTATCCGGGTTCCCCACGTTCATCATGATCTGGGTTTTGGGACGTTCCAGGTTTTCCAGGTTGACTCGGTTGATCTCATAATCGAGCAGGCCCTCGTAAACGTAGCCGGTCTCCCCTTCGGCACAGGAAACGGTCACATAGTCATAATCCCGCAGGACCTCGCAGGCATTGCCTGTTCCCACCACACAGGGAACACCCAGTTCCCGGCTGATGATGGCCGCGTGGCAGGTCCGGCCTCCCCGGCTGGTCACAATGGCGGCTGCCTTTTTCATGATGGGCTCCCAGTCCGGGTCAGTCATCTCCGTAACCAGGACCTCTCCCTCGTTGAACTTCCCGATATCCCTCACATCTTGAATGATGTTGACTTTGCCAACCCCGATTTTCTCCCCCACGCTCTTTCCAACGAGGAGGAGCTTCCCGTGTTCCTTGAGCTCAAAGCTTTCCAGGACCAGGTCGTCTCCACGGGATTTCACCGTTTCTGGCCTTGCCTGGACGATGAAAAGATCGCCCGTGATTCCATCTTTCGCCCATTCGATATCCATGGGACAATCACGGCCATGCAAATTCGTGTAATGGTCCTCGATGATCACGGCCCACTTGGCCAGCTGGATAATCTCATCATCCTCAAGGATATAGGAATCCCTCTCCTTCTGGGGAACCGGGACATCCTTTGTTTTGGCCTCCCCTTCGGAGGAGTAGATCATCTTGAATTCCTTTCGGCCGAGATACTTCTGAATGATAGATCTGTAACCCTTTTTGAGAGTCGGTTTAAAGACATAAAATTCATCCGGGTTAACGATTCCCTGGACAATATTTTCTCCCAGGCCGTAAGACCCGGTAATAAAGACAACATCCCTGAAACCCGATTCCGTATCCAGGGTGAACATAACCCCCGAGCAGGCCAGGTCTGAGCGAACCATCTTCTGAACGGCAATGGAAAGTCCCACGTCGAAATGGTTGAAATGCTTGTGCTCACGATAGGTGATGGCGCGGTTCGTGAAAAGGGAGGCAAAACACTTTTTGCAGGCCTCAATCAGGCTGATCTCACCCCGGATGTTCAGATAGGTATCCTGCTGACCCGCGAAGCTTGCGTCCGGAAGGTCTTCGGCGGTTGCACTGGATCGAACCGCTACATCCGTATCTGCCCCATAACGCTCGCACAGTTTGCCGTATGCCTTTACAATCTCATCTTTAAGGTCTTTTGGAAACTCAATATTACGAATGATCTGCCGAATCCGGCTCCCTGTCAGTTGCAGGGCATCCATGTCGTCCACGTCGAGATCATGGAGAAGAGCATCTACCTTTTCCCGCATATTGGAGTGGTCCAGCAAATAGTGATAGGCATCCACCGTTATGGCGAACCCGTAAGGAATACTAACTCCCTTTGAAGACAATTCTCTATACATCTCCCCGAGTGATGCGTTTTTCCCACCCACTCGGGGCAAGTCATCCATTCCTATTTCATCGAACCATAAAATCCATTTTGACGACATATACTCCTCCTTTTTGAACGAACCCCTTAAAAACCTTTCTTTTTAGAGCAAACCCTTGGCAAAATTATTTTTTTTTGTATCGTTTGAAATAAGGTGATATAATAATATTCAAACATAGTTCAATATACCTTAAACCGGCTTTTTGGTCAACTCTATGCTTAAAACGAGAAACAGGAGGAATTCCCATGGAATCCCAAAAGTATGTTTATCCGTTTGAGGAAGGAGATGGCGCCAACCATTACCTCTTCGGAGGCAAGGGTGCCGGGTTGTGCGAGATGACGAAGATCGGCCTGCCGGTCCCCCCCGGGTTCGTCATCACCACCGAGGCCTGCCGCGAGTATTACAGGGAAGGTCAGACCCTGTCGGAGGCCCTGAAGACCCAGATCACAGAGGCCATGAAGACCCTGGAAAGGAAAACGGGAAAGGAATTCGGGAACCCGGAGAATCCCCTGCTTGTCTCCGTGAGGTCCGGGGCCGCCGTTTCCATGCCGGGAATGATGGACACGATTCTCAACCTCGGCCTGACACGTGAAAGCCTTACCGGCCTTGCCCGGGCCACCGGCGATGAGCGCTTTGCCTGGGACGCCTACCGGCGCTTTCTCCAGCTCTTTGGAAAAGTGGCCCTGAATGTTCCGGGAGAGATTCTGGACGATCTGCTGGAAGAAGCGAAGCGGAAAGCCCGCGTCACACAGGATGTGGATCTGGATATCCCCGCGCTGCAAACCCTGTGCGGGCGGATGATCCGGGCCATCGAGGACCATACCGGCCAGCCTTTCAGGGAAGATCCCTGGGATCAGCTCTTTCTCGCCGTCGCGGCTGTCTTCAATTCCTGGATGGGGAAACGGGCCGTGGACTATCGGAGACAGTTCAACATTACCCCAGACATGGCCAACGGAACGGCCGTCAACATCGTCACCATGGTCTTTGGAAACCTTGGGGAGACCTCTGCCACGGGCGTGGCCTTTACCCGGGATCCCGCCACGGGTGAGAATCGCCTCTTCGGGGAATACCTCGTCAACGCCCAGGGAGAAGATGTGGTGGCGGGAATCCGAACGCCCAAGCCCATTTCCGAGCTTGCCCATGAGATGCCTCAGGTTTATGACGAACTCCAGAAGGTGCGCCGGACCCTGGAAGAACACTACAAGGAGGTCCAGGATTTCGAATTCACCATCGAACGGGGGAAGCTCTACATCCTCCAGACGCGAAACGGGAAACTCAATGCCCGGGCCACGGTCAAAACCTCCGTGGAGATGAAACAGGAGGGGCTTCTCACCCAGAAAGAGGCCCTCTTGCGCGTCACGCCTGACCATCTGACCCAGTTGATGCATCCCCACATCGACCCGGCAAGCAAGCCGGAACCTTTGGCCAGGGGAATCCCCGCCTCTCCCGGCGCGGCCAGCGGGAAGGTCGTCCTGGACCCCGACCGGGCCGAAGAGATGAAAAAGGCCACGGGGGACCCCCTTCTCCTCGTGCGAGAAGAAACCAAGCCAGAGGACATTCACGGATTTTTCGCCTCCGAGGGGGTTCTGACCCTTCGGGGCGGGAAGACCTCCCACGCGGCCGTGGTGGCGCGAGGCATGGGAAAACCCTGTGTGGTCGGATGCGAGGCCCTGAAAATCGATCCTGATGCCCGGGAGGTCACAATCGGCTCCCAAACGTTCCATGAAGGCGACTGGATGACCATCGATGGATCCACCGGGGAGGTCTATCCCGGCCGGGTTCCGACCATCGAGCCTCAGATGGACGAAGACCTGAATACCCTCCTGACCTGGGCGGACGAGGTCCGCACCCTCGGTGTCCGCGCCAACGCGGATACGCCCGAAGCGGCAAGGAAGGCCTTGGAACTTGGGGCAGAAGGGATTGGACTCTGCCGGACGGAACGTATGTTCAACGCCCCGGACCGGCTTTCCATCGTCCAGGAGATGATCCTTGCCGAGACAGAGGAAAAACGGCGGGAGGCCATCGAAAGGCTGCTCCCCTTCCAGCGGAACGACTTCAGGGAAATCCTCAAAACCATGGAAGGAAAGCCCGTCACCGTGCGCCTGCTCGACCCGCCTCTCCACGAATTCCTTCCGGACCCCGAATCCCTCATCCTGGAGGTGGAAAACCTGAAAAACTTTGCCAGCACCCTGCGGGGGCTGGAAGAACTGCCCGGCATCATCCGGATGCTCGATCCCTCGCTCCACGAATACCTCCCCCCCATCGAGCAGGTCCTGAAGGATTTGGAAAGGATAAAAAGGCGTCGGGAGGACGAGGCCTATCTCGCCAGGAAGGAGGAACTCCTGAAAAAGGTCAAGGCGCTGTCCGAGGTAAACCCCATGCTGGGACACCGGGGAATCCGCCTCGGGATTACCTATCCGGAGATCTACGAGATGCAGATCCGGGCCCTCCTGGAGGCCGCCGCGGAGCTTTTAAAGGAAGGGCGGGATATCCGTCCTGAAATCATGGTGCCCCAGGTCTGCACGGCCCAGGAGCTCAAATGGGTTCACCGGATGGTGGAAAAGATTCACGCCGACGTGGAGGAGCGCTTCGGCATTACCGTTCCTCTCCACTTCGGGACCATGATCGAGGTCGTCCGCGCCTGCATGCGGGCCGGCCGTCTGGCGGAGGTCGCCGATTTCTTCTCCTTTGGCACCAACGACCTCACTCAGGCCACCTTCTCTTTCTCCCGGGAAGACGCGGAGAACAAGTTCCTCCCCCTCTACAACGAGCGGAAGATCCTTCAGGACAACCCGTTCGAGGTGCTGGACCAGAAGGGCGTGGGGAGGCTGATGATGATTACCATCGAATGGGGACGGCGCACCAAGCCGGACCTGACCATCGGCATCTGCGGCGAGCACGGAGGCCATCCAGCCTCCATCGAGTTCTGCCACAATATCGGGCTGACCTATGTAAGCTGCTCCGTCAACCGGCTGCCCATCGCGCGGCTTGCCGCCGCCCACGCCAAGATTCGGGAGGTCAAGGGAAAACTCCCCGAGGGGCTCGACAGCGATTACCCGTTTGTCATCTACTTCTGAGGGCGAAGGGAGTATCAGGAAGGGGAGGCACGCCTCCTCCCCCTCAACCGCCACCCTTGACTTGTTAACATCCGCGC
>CAZPTH010000127.1:0-6872 GCA_964589315.1 uncultured Thermodesulfobacteriota bacterium | reverse complement strand
TCCACCTAAAATCACCAGGGTGAAAAAACCTGAGGGATTCAAGCTATTTCACTCCGACCTTCCCGGAACGGACAAGCCCTCCGTGTCGGAGCTTTTTTCGAAGGCACGCAAGGCCTACAACAAGGGAGATTATGCTCGCGCCGCCAAGCGATTCAAAAAGGTCCTGGATGCCGCCCCTGAAACTCGGGAAGGAGAAACAAGTGCCTTTTACTGGGCCAAGTCCCTCGAGCAGGAGGGGGAAAGTAACCGGAAGAAGGTCGCTAAAGCCTATGAAGAGATCCTCAAGAAATACCCAGACGCCCCATGGGCGTATGAAGCCCTGACCTCTCTTCAGTCCCTGTATGAATCTTTTAAGGCATACAACAAGGCCATCAAGGTCTGTCAGCGAATTTTGAGAAAATATCCCAACTCTTCCAAGGCGGAAACAGCCTCCTTCAACCTGGGAAGGCTCCAGCTATTAGCCCGTAACTACTCCAGGGCCCGCGCCGCCCTACACAGCTATCTGAATCAGTATCCCAAGGGGAACCATGCAAGGGAGGCTACTTACCTCCTGGGAGATTCCTTCTACTATAACGGGGATATTCAAAAGGCGCTCAAGACCTATCAGGCGGCGCTGAAGCAATGGCCGCAAAAAACCGCATCGGATGTCAAGACCTTGACGAACATGGCATCCGCCCTCGCGAATTCCGGGCAATACGACCAGGCGCTGGATCTCCTTTTCAACGCCCTCAATATCTCGGCGGCCGAAGACGAGAAGCCCACGCTTCTGCTCAATATCGCAACCCTCTACGAAAGGGAAAAACGCATCTACGAGGCCATGATCGTCTACTCGAAGGTAAAGGCCCAGTATCCAGGCACGCATGAAGCGGCGTTAAGCATCGAGAAATTAAAGACCCTTTCGAGAAAGTATCCCAAAGCCAAGTCGAGGGGATTTTAAAAAGCCCCCTTCGTTCCTTCCACGCCAATATTCAGAAGGCGCTTTCTATTCCTCGGCATAGAGGATTCTGTAGGCATCCTTCGGGGAGGCAGCATTGAGAAGCCTCTGGGTAAGACCTTCCTGGCTGAACGTCCGTGATATTTTCATCAGAACCTCGAGGTGGGACGCAAGCTGGTCTTTGTGCACCGCCGTCAGGAGGACGATATTCGCCTTTTTCCCGTCGATTGCGCCAAAGTCCACGCCTTCCTTCGAGATCCCCATGGCCCCCATGATCGGCCCGCTTCCCTCCAGGACGCCGTGGGGAATGGCCAATCCATGGCCGATCCCCGTGGTCATGGACTCTTCCCTTTCGATCACGGAATGACGCAGCACCTCCTCCTGTTCCCTGGAAAGGCCATAGACCCTGGACAGGTGCGCGACCAGTTGCTCTATGGCCTCCCATTTGTCTTTCGCCTTGAGATCCAGGCAAATCCCCTCGGGTAAGAGGAATCCCATGACGGGTCGCAGGTCCTTCCCGGCTTCCCGCGCTACCTTCAGGGTTATCCCCGTCATCACAGGCCCGATGATCTCGTGAACAGCGACGGCCGCAACGATGATAGCCGTGATAGTGGGAGAAATGGTGGAACAGCAGGGCTCCTCCTGGATCAGGATGATAAGCCCCAGGGCAATCCCCGCCTGGGGCAGGAGCGTAAATCCCGCGAGATTTCGAAACACGGGAGGCGCGCCGCAGGCAAGGCCGCTCAAAAAGGTTCCCAGCCACTTGCCGGCGAAACGGGAAAGGATATACAACACCCCTACCATGCCAACAGAGGGCAACAGACTCAATCTCAAGTGGGCCCCGGCAAGTGTGAAAAAGGCGGTGTAGATAATGGGCTCCAGGGTCTCAAAGGCCCTGTCCACCGCTTCTTTCTGCTCGAGGTAGTTGTGGATGAGAAATCCCAGGGCCATGGCGGAGAGAAGAGGCGAGACATGAAAAAACGTGGAGAGCCCGGAGACAAACAGGAGGCTGACCAGCATCATGGGAAGGATAGAGGATTCCCTGTCCAGGCGGGCAAAAAGGATTTTCAGGGCGACCCCTGTGACCAACCCGATACCAATAGAGACCAAGGAAGAAAGTATGGCGATGTGAAACAGGGCGTCAAGGAGAGAGGCCTCTCCCGTCTGAAGTCCCTTTATCCCCGCGAAGACAAACCCGAAAAGGGCCACGCAGGCCAGGTTGTTGATGGCCACGTGGGGAAGAAGAAGCCGTGTCAACGGGCCTTTCGCCCTGGACTCTTTCACCACGGCCAGGGTGGTCGCGGGGGCGGTGGCCCCCGAAATGACCCCCAGGAGGAGAGACAGGGTCAGCGAGTGGGTAAAATAGTAAAGAACAAAGGTTACGCTCGCGGAGCTTACCAAGACATCGAATACACCTGTAATAAAGGCTCGTCCCCCTGTTTTCCGTATCTCCGAAAGGTCGATGTGTGTAGCGATGGAAAAGGAGACAAAGGCAAGGGCAAACGCGGCAATGGGTTTGAGCTCAACGGTAATGGCCTGGTCAGAGAGGAGATGAAATCCGTACGGGCCGATGAGGATGCCCGCGATGATGTTTCCCGTGATGGCAGGAAGCCTCAGGAGGCGGGTAAGCTTCCCCCCCGCAAAGCCGGCGATCGTGAGCAGGCTGATGGCGAAGATCTCGTCAATGGGTCCGAAGGCAAGATAGCTCAAGGGCCCCCCTTATGATTTTACTTTTTTAAACGCTCCTCGACCGTCCATTTTCTGAGGTACGATTCGAAGGTATCCTTGGGAAGGTTCGGCGTCGCGTACATTCCCTTCGCGTCCCTCTGCCGGAAGGCCTCGTACAGGATCACGGCGCAGGCCACGGAGATGTTGAGGCTCCTGGCCATTCCCACCATGGGGATCTTGATCCTGTGGGTAACGTGGGCCATGACCTCATCACTGATTCCTTCCTTCTCGTTACCGAAAATCAGGAGCGTGGGAAGGGTATAATCCACCTCCCTGTAGTCGATCACCGGCGGCTCGAGAGAGGTGGCAAGGCACTGGTATCCCTCCTCCCTCATCCGCGAGAGGAAAGCGACTCGGTCCCTGATCCGTTCCAGTTGAATCCAGCGCTCACTCCCGAGAGAGATCCCCCGGTTGATGTCCAAGCGGGCCTCCGTCAGGTAGTAATGGAGGGTAAAAACACCGGTGGCGTCGCAGGTGCGAATCACCGCGCTGATGTTGTGGCTGTTTTTTACGTCGTCCAGGAAAAGCCGGAGATTTACCTGCCTGCTGGTGAGAAAACGGACGATACGTTCATACCGTTCTTCCGTCACAAGACTCTCCTCTGGGACAACAATACCCTCGGGGGTTACAAACGCTTCTCCCTCCTTTCCCATAGCCAACAGATACCATGACCCGCGAGGGGAGGCAACAGGAATAAAATCCTACTGGTTGACATCTCCCAAAGAGTGGGAAAATTCAAAAAGGGGGACGCATTGACTTCCGCGGCTTTCCTGTGATAATCGGGCGTTAAAGGAAAAAAACCTGCGAAGGAGGGATACATCATGAAGTGCGAAAAGTGCGGCAGAGAGGTCAAAGAAGAGGAAATCTTTGAATTCAGAGGGATGAAGGTTTGTGAGGACTGCTATTTCGATCTGATGAATCCACCCCGCACCTGTGACCCGTGGGCCAGCTACGCGGCGAAGAAAGAGGCGGAACGGAAGGGGCAGGACATCCTGGCGGACCTGACCGATGAGCAGAAAAAACTGTTGGACCTAATTCGTAATCGTGGAAGGGTAACGAAGGAACAGGCGGCCACCGTCCTTGGGGTTACAGAAGATGAAGCGGAGCGTATCTTCACCACCCTCCACCACATGGACCTGCTGAAGGGACAGAAAGAGGGAGAGACCATCTACTGGACCAGTATGAACTGACGCTACAAAAGCCGGGAAACACCTTAAGAAGGGGAGACCACGGTCTCCCCTTCTTTTTATTACGATCGCTTACTTGCCCTGTTCGTTTTTCAGGGTCTGGTAGAGATCAAAGGCCTTTTCCGGGGTTTCGTTTTCATGGACCACCGCCCGGACGGCCTGGATCATGGCAATAGGGGCCTCGGACTGGAAGATGTTTCGCCCCATGTCCACACCGCTCGCCCCCTGCTGGATGGCGTTGTAGGCCATCTTCAGGGCATCCAGTTCCGGAATCTTCTTCCCCCCCGCAATGACAATGGGAACGGGACACGAGGCCACAACCGTGTCGAACCCTTCCTCCACGTAGTAGGTCTTGATGTAATGGGCCCCCAACTCCGCGCAGATACGGGTGGCGAGTCTGAAATAGCGGGCGTCTCTCGCCATCTGCTTGCCCACGGCGGTCACCGCGAGGGTAGGAATTCCATAGCGGGTTCCCATGTCCACGAGGCGTGTCATGTTGATGATGGATTGTTTCTCGTATTCCCCCCCGATGAAGACCTGCACCGCCATGGCGCACACGTTGAGCCGTATGGAGTCCTCCATGTCCACGGCGATCTCCTCGTTGGAAAGCTCCTTGAGGATACTCGAACCGCCGGAGGCCCGGACCACGATGGGCTTGGTCACGGAGGGTGGCACAATCGTCCGCAGGATGCCCCTCGTCAGCATCAGGGTATCCGCGTAGGGGACCAGGGGCAGGATATCGATATCGATCCGCTCCAGGCCCGTGGTGGGTCCCTGGAAATATCCATGGTCAATGGCCAGCATGACGGTCCGGCCTGTCTCGGGATTGAAGATACGGGCCAGGCGATTTTTCATCCCCCAGTCATAGGCGTTGGAGCCCTTGAGAAAAAAGCCCTCCGTCTTCTGCGGTACATCAGTATGAAACTTCTTCGCTTCCTTAAATCCGTCCATATCAGGCATGATCAGATACCTCCTCTGGTAGAATCTTCTTTTTTTGACCGATGAGTAAGAGAGATTTTACAGGTTGGCGACCTTTCGCCATCCCTCCGACTTAAGACGTTCGACACGCCCGATTCCCCAGGCCTTCAGCTCCTCGATGAATTTTCTCCGGTCCACATTGGCAAGTTTCATAATCTCTTCCCGTTCCTTCATCTTGTCTTCGATGTCCGTGGGCGTGAAGCCATTCCAGGAGAAGTATCCCTTGTCGAAGATATAATCCGGCGTGATGACCTCTTCCGGAATCCCCTCGCTCATGAGAAAGACCCTGGCGGCCTGCATGTCGAACTCGAGGACCCATCCATTGTCCCGAACCATGGTCTCCGGGTCGAAGGAGACCTCTTCGCTGCACGACGGACAATAAAGGTGCGTGAGAATGGGCGGGGGAAGCAGGTCATTGAGGTTCATGAAATTGGCCTTCTCTTTTCCGCACTCACACGGAATGACGTAATTCTGACACATATTGAACTTACCTCCTCGATATCTGATTTATCGTGACATATCCCCAAGCACGCTGTCAAGCGCCCGGAGCAGGACCCGGTTGGCCTGGGGGGTTCCAACTGTGATACGGGCCCAGCGAGGCATCCCCCACGAGGGGCTGCACCGGATGAGAACCCCGTACTCGGAAAGGCGCTGACAGACCTCACTCGACTCCGACGGAAACTCGACAAAAATGAAGTTCGCCTGTGAAGGGATCACACCAAGCCCGCGCCGCGTCAGTTCAGCCTGGAGCCTTTCACGTTCTTCCTTAACCGCCTGGGTGACTTTTCCGTAATGCTCCCTGTCGGAAAGGGCCCCCACCGCCGCCTTGATCGCCAGAAAGGAAACACAGAAGGGCTCCCGCGCCTTGTAAAGGGCCTGAATGATCTCTTCGGAGGCCATGGCGTAGCCTATTCGCATCCCTGCGAGCCCGTAGGCCTTGGAAAAGGTCCTCAGGGAAATCACGGGGTATCCCTCTTCAATCCACGTTATAACGGGTGGAATCTTGTCCGGATCCATGAAATCCACATAGGCCTCGTCCAGGATAACCAGGATACCTTCGGGAAGGACCTTGAGGAATGCCTCAATCTCCCCCGGTGGCAGGACGGTTCCCGTCGGGTTGTTGGGGTTGCAGAGATAGATGAGCTTGGTCTTTGGTCCCACGGTTTCCCGCAACCCCTTGAGGTCAAACCGGTAGGCGTCATCGAGGGGAAGAACCTTGGGGGTTCCCATGGCGATAATCGTAGAGGACTTGTAGATGGGAAAGGTCGGTTCGCAGAAAAGGACCTCATCTCCCGGGTCGATGAAAGTTTGAGCAATCAGCGAGATGAGGCCATCCGCGCCGTTGCCAAGGACAATCTGTTCCGGTGGAATTCCATGCTTCTCCTGCAGGGCCTCCCTCAGCTCCCATCCCCCCGGATCAGGATAAAAATGGACATTCAAGGCCGACTGGACAATGGCCTTAACCGCCGCGGGAGACGGGCCATGGAGATTCTCATTGAAACAGAGACGGGTTACGTTAGAGGCCTGCTCCTCGGGCTTGTCCGCGAGGTAAGGCGATAACCCGTCAACACTGTGGCGAACGGGAATCGTTTTCGTTCCCGAAGATTTTTTATTCATATTTTTTCATTCTCTCCTTACATGGCAAAAGAGCGCTCCACGATATTTTCACTTGATGTAGCCCGCGCCTTTCAACCTCACGTAGGTCTTCCAACTGCGATTAACGCTCCTGGAAATCAACTGGAAGCCCGTGGCCACTGATTTATTAGAAAAAGTTTTTCTAACTATTGCGTATAACCTTCTTTTTTCAATTCCTCAAAAATCTTTGTCCCTTCCTTGACCCCCTTGAAGATGAGGGCGGAGGTCATGGAAGCCGAAGAGACGGCGTCCGTATCGGGGTTATACTGAATGGGATTCGCCAGATTCTTTCCGACAAGTGCCCCCCGCGTCTTCTCTACATCTTTCACCTCGAAAGGCTTGTTCCCAAACTTCGTGACATGAATGGGGATGAAATCCCGTATGACCCCCTGTCGGTCGAAGACATAGAT
>CAZPTH010000126.1:0-6876 GCA_964589315.1 uncultured Thermodesulfobacteriota bacterium | reverse complement strand
GCGATGGCAAAAAACCCCAATTCCTTGAGAACCCGGCTGTCCAGAACCATCTCGGCCAGCGCGCCCCCATGGGCGATATACCGGGATTCGGTCACCTCGTCATCGTTGATATGCCTGACAATCATCTTTTTGTTTCTATCCTTTCCAATCGGTTTTCATAGGTTTTGGCAAGATGAATATAGACCCGTTTTACCTCGCTGAAACGGGCCCGCTTTTCAGCGTCTATTTCCTTGATCACGCGTGCCGGAACACCGGCCACGAGGGTATTGGGCGGTATCACCGTTCCGGCCGTAACGACTGCCCCTTCCGCTACCACGGCCCCCCTTCCAACGACGACGTCAAAGCCGATCACGGCGCCCATCCCAATGACCGCTTCATCCTGAATTTCCTTCCCATGAACAATCGCCCCATGTCCCAGGGTCACGCGATTCCCGATGGTCAGGCACCCGCCAGGTTTGGCATGGCAAAGACACCCTTCCTCGACAGCCGTCTCATCTCCCACCACGATTTTTCCGTAATCCCCACGAAGAATGGCGCCGAAACCAACGTAACATCGGTCTCCTATCCGCACATCCCCGATCACGTCGGCGGAATCCGCCACGAAGGATTCATTCCCAACGCGAGGAGCACGATCATCAAATACATAGGAAGGCACGCTTTCAACCCTTGACAAAAAAAGGTAATTTATCCATCATCAAGAAACTTATCACGGGGAGAATTTATTGACAAGATGGAAAGGGACACCATTCAGCGACTCTACAGGATCAACCGAAAGGATATCAGCACCCTTAAATTCCTTCTCGAGTCTTATGAGGGCATCGCCGTCTCCCGCACCATCGACGACAAGATCGCCCTGGTAGAGATGATGATTCCCCGTGGATTCTATCAAACCTTCATGGACTTCGTGGCCGATATCTCGGAAGAAACGGGAATGGCACCCGTCTATACCAGCCACATCAAAGGAGACCTTCATGAGCCTGAAAAAACTGCTTGACCTTCCCCTGGAAAAGATTCTCACACACGCCTTGAAACGGGGAGGACAGTTCGCCGACCTGTTTTATGAAATGAAAACGGAAACAACCCTCTCGTTTGAGAACGGGAAGATGGAAAAGGTCATCACCGGGACCGACGCGGGGCTCGGAATTCGCGTCATCGACAACTTCCACGCCTTTTATGCCTACACGAACGTCATCACGGAATCTTCCCTGAGGTCACTGGCGACACAATTATCGGAAATGGTCACCCTGAATCAGCGCTCTGGAAGCCCCGTCAGGCTCTCGCCCCTCAAGTCATATCGGCACTCAATAAGGGTTCCCCTGGACACCCTGGGCCTCGATGCAAAATCGATCACCCTCGAAGAGGCGAACGCGGCTGCCCGTTCCGTCGATGAACGTATCCTCCAGGTCAAGGTTATCTACCGGGACGAGGAGCGTGAAATCTACACCCTCAATTCCCTGGGAGAGCAAGCCTCGGAGAAACGTATTCAGACGGTTTTTCTCGTCCACGTGGTGGCCAGTGACGGACAGACCATGGAAACCGGTTACGAGATGATCGGTGGGGTCGAAGGACTGGAGCTTCTGGAAAACGATGCCCCTACCCGGACGGCAAAAATCGCGGCGACCCGCGCAATCACCATGCTTGAGGCCCCTTTCGCCCCCAAGGGTGACATGCCCGTCATCCTGTCCAGCGAAGCCGGGGGAACCATGATTCACGAGGCCATCGGACACGGCCTCGAGGCGGACCTGGCGCAGCAGGGGCTTTCCAGATACAGCGGAAAGATGGGGGAAACGGTTGCCAGTCCGCTCATTACGGTCATTGATGACCCCACGTTGAAGAATCGGAGGGGCTCTTATTTCATCGACGACGAGGGAACCCCGTCCCAGAAAACGGTTCTCGTGGAACGGGGAGTTTTGTCATCCTACATGTATGACCGACTCAGCGCCATGAAGGACAAGACCCGTTCCACCGGCAACGGCCGCCGACAATCCTACCGCTACCGTCCCATTCCCCGCATGTCCAACACCTATATCGCGCCGGGAAAGACGGACCCGGATGAAATCGTCGCTTCCCTGAGAAACGGGCTCCTCGTCAAAAAGATGGGGGGAGGCCAGGTGGACACTGTCAATGGCGACTTCGTCTTCGAGATAAGCGAGGCCTACAGGGTGGAAAACGGGAAGATCCTGCATCCTGTCCGCGGGGCGACCCTCATTGGCAACGGGCCGAAGATCCTCTCGGAGATCGACATGGTGGGAAACGACCTGGGGTTCGGAATCGGCACCTGCGGGAAGGACGGCCAGGGCGTTCCCGTCTCCGATGCCCAGCCGACCCTTCGCATCCCCTCGATTATTGTGGGCGGACGTTCGTAGGCCGGATCATGACACTCAATATTCGCTTCCGGTTCGCCGTGTAGATCACCGCTTCCCACCCCTCCCCCAAGGGGATATGCTCGCCCGGAGCCGGAATGCGTCCCGTCATCTTCAGGATGTAGGCTGCAAGGTTTCCTTCCTCCGCCGGGAGATTCAAGCCCAGTGACTCGTTGATCTTCTCGATGTCGGCATTGCCGCGGGCAAGGTAGGACCCATCCGACATGGGGATTATTTCCCTCGTTTCCCGTTCGTCCTCGTCGCGAATCTCCCCTACGATCTCCTCCAGGAGGTCCTTGAGCGTCACAATCCCTTCCGTGCCCCCGAATTCATCGATGACGATCGCCATCTGGATCCCCTTGCTCAAAAAAAGGTGGAGGGCCTGGTCAACCTTGGCAAGGAGGGGAATGTAAAAGGGCCGGCGCGTCATCTCCCGAAGATCGATGGGTCTCTTACGGAGCATGGCATGGATCAGGTCCTTGACGTAGAGAATGCCCACCACGTTGTCTTTTTTTTCCTCATAAACGGGGATCCGGCTCAGGCGGGTTTCTTCCACCATCTTCAAAATTTCTTCCTCCGTGGCATCCACGGGAAGAAAAACAGCCTCTATTCTTGGGATCATCACCTGTTCTATGCTTATCTTCCCGATCTTGAAGATATTCAAGAGCATCCGCTCCTCCTCGGGCAGGAGAATCCCATCCTGCTTCCCGATGCTGATAATTCCCTCGATTTCGTCTTGCGTGATCATCTTTGTGGGAAGGCTGGGGGAAACGCCAAAAAACCAGAGGATCCCCTTCCCCGCGCGGGTAATCAGGAAGGTCAGGGGAGAAAGGAGCCGCTTAACCCAGTTGATCGCCTCCACCACGCGGAGCGCCGCCACTTCGGGATAGTTCGCCGCGTAGGTCTTCGGGGCAATCTCCCCAAACAGGAGAATGGCGATAGTCATCACGAGCGTTGCGACAATGGTTCCACGCGTATTACCGAGAAGCTGGATAAAGAGGAGGGTCGCCAGGGAGGAAGCGGCGATATTGACAAAGTTGTTTCCGATCAGGATAGACCCTATCAGCTCGTCGGGGGTCTTTCTCAGCCTCAGGATGAGGGACGCCTTTTTGTCACCTTTCCGCTCCAGGTGGTGCAGGCGATAGAAATTGGCAGTAAAAATAGCCGTTTCCGCCCCGGAAAAGAAAGCGGAGCAGATAATCAGGACAACAAGACAAACGCCGTAAAGCCAGAGCATCACGTCTTCTCCCGTTAAGTTTTAGTGTTATTCCGTAAGATCAGGCAATATCATTCCTCATCATATGGACTTTAAGGAAGAAATGGGGTATGTAACGTCAAAATCAACCCCCAAAACAGAAGGAAGATAGTTATTTTCGATCGTTCCACGATGCATCTTTTCTCCGATATCATAATGAAAGACCATCGTGATTTCAAGGGATTGCTCTACGCAAAAAGGCAAGGGGATACCCACCTCCAATCCCGGCGAGAAAAGGAAAATCCATGAATCTCCTCCTCTCCACGGGAACCCTCTACAAAAAGCCCCCTTGGATCGCGGCAGAGATCGCGCGTCGCGTGGGATTTGACGGCATCGAACTCGTCCTTGGGTATGGCCTCCAGGGAAAGAGCGGCGAGAAAGAAATCGAAGCCACCCTCAAACAGGGGACCATCGGCGGCATTCACGCCCCATTCTACCCCATCAAAGGATGGGGGTCCCTCTTTGAATCCCTCAAGAAGACCGTCGACCTGGCCGAAAAATTCAGGATTCCGCTCATCACGTTTCATCCCCCCCGCTGGTTGGATCTGGAATTCGGATTCTATCGGCATCTCAAACAGATCCGTGACTTTCAGGACACCTTCGGGAGCCGCCAGATCTCTATCGCCATTGAGAACATGCCGGTTTCCCATGGCCTCTTCAAAATAGGAACCTACTTCCTTTCCAACCCGGATACACTTCTGAAATTCGCCGAAGCCCACAATCTCAATCTGACCCTCGACCTGACCCACCTGGGGACCCGTGAAAGAGATTTCATGGAAACCGTCAGGAAATTTCTCGCCACGGGCCGGGTCAAAAACGTCCACTTCAGCGACTACGACAACGGACACGAACATCTCTTCCCGGGGAAAGGCTCACTCCCTTTGGAAGAGGTGCTTGAAACCTTGCGGGCGACCCATTACAATGGGGCCATTACGCTGGAACTGTTCCCCAGGGAGATTGAGGGAGATTTCAGGGAGATGACAGAGCGGCTCTCTGAAGCGCTTCAATTCATTCAAAGGGGAATCGGGCTTGGCGAACAAAACACTCCAAAGGAGACCGCATATGGAGTATGAACCCGTTATCGGGCTGGAAGTTCACGCGCAACTGAACACGAACACAAAGATTTTCTGTAACTGCTCCACCGAGTTCGGCGCCCCGCCCAACACGCACATCTGTCCCGTCTGCACGGGCCAGCCGGGCGTCCTGCCGGTCCTGAACAAAAAGGTGGTGGAATACGCCATCAAGATGGGGCTGGCCACCCACTGCACCATCGCCCGGGTCAGCCGCTTCGCGAGGAAGAACTATTTCTACCCCGACCTGCCGAAGGGCTACCAGATCTCCCAGTACGAACTCCCCCTGGCGGAGCACGGCTACGTGGAGATCCTCGTGGACGGGGAGACAAAGCGCATCGGCCTCACCCGCATCCACATGGAGGAAGACGCGGGCAAGCTCGTCCACCCCGGCTCCTTCACCGACACCCCCTACAGCCTGGTGGACTACAACCGCTCCGGTGTCCCCCTCATCGAGATCGTCAGCGAGCCGGACATGCGCTCCCCCAAGGAGGCGGGGGCGTATCTGCGGACCCTGCGGGCCATCCTGAGATACCTGGAGATCTCCGACGGGAACATGGAGGAGGGGAGCTTCCGGTGCGACGCCAACGTCTCCATCCGCCCCAGGGGAGAGACGAAATTCGGGACCCGGACGGAGCTGAAGAACATGAACTCCTTCCGGAACGTGGAAAAGGCCCTGGAATACGAGATCGAGCGGCAGATCGCCGCCCTGGAGAGCGGGGAGGCCATCGTCCAGGAAACCCGCCTCTGGGACGCCGCCGCGGGCGTCACCCGCATCATGCGTGGGAAGGAAGAGGCGGACGACTACCGCTACTTTCCCGACCCGGACCTCCTGCCCCTCGTGGTGGAGGAAGCGTGGGTCGAGGAAGTCCGGCAGACCCTCCCCGAGCTCCCCGCGGAGAAACGGGACCGCCTGGTTGAGCAGTACGGCATTCCCCTCTACGACGCGGAGGTCATCACGGCGGAAAAGGCCGTGGCGGACTACTTCGAGGCGTGCGTCGCCGTCTGCGACGCCCCGAAACAGGCCAGCAACTGGGTGATGGTGGAGGTCCTGCGGGAGCTGAAGGAAGGGGAGAAGGAGATCTCCGACTTTCCCGTCACGGCGCGCCACCTGGGCGAGATGATTCAGATGATCGAAAAGGGCACCATCAGCGGCAAGATCGCCAAGACCGTCTTCGCCGAGATGGTCGCCACGGGGGACCCGCCGGAAAAGATCGTCCGGGAGAAAAACCTCGTCCAGGTCACCGACCAGGGGGCCATCGAGGCCGTCATCGACGAGGTGCTTGCTGAAAATCCCGAGCAGGTGGAACGCTACAAGGGGGGCAAAACGAAGCTCCTCGGCTTCTTCGTGGGCCAGGTGATGAAGAAAACCAAGGGAAAGGCCAACCCCCAGATGGTCAATACCATCCTGAAGGACAAGCTGGACAGGTAGGTGGACCCTTCCGCGTCCCTTAAGCATTTATCGGGGCCGCTGAAGTTTGCCGCGAAAGACGACTTCGCCCATCTCCACGTGGTCAGGGACATGGAGCGCTTCGTCCGGGCCTGGGCGGAGACGGCGCTGAAGGAACGCGCCCTGCCCGTTCCCTTCATTCGCGACATGACCCGCCTCTTCACGGGGTTCGACCGCCTGCCGCTGGACAGGAAAAAAGAGACCCTCGAAAAGGCCCTGCGGGCCATCGCGTCCCTCGACACAACCGACCTCCAAGGCCCCGTCTGGGCACTGAAACCGGCGGAGCTACCGGACGAAACAGAGATCCGGGCCATGATGAAGGTCCTGGGGACTAACGTTTCCCGGCTCAAGGGCGTCGGCCCTTCCCGCCTGAAGGCCCTCGAAAAGATGGGCTGCGCCACCCTGGGAGACCTGCTCGACCGGTTCCCCTTCCGCTACGAAGACCGGCGGCGGAAGGTGCCGATTCGCGACCTCGCGCCGGGACGACACGCCTACATCGTCGGGAAAATCGTGCGCCTCACCCAGAAAGGCTTCGGGAAGCGGGCCTACCTGGAGGCGCAGGTCAGCGACGGAACGGGCACCCTCACCCTCAAGTGGTTCAAGGGAATCACCTACTTCAAGAGGCAACTGAAACCGGGGCAGGCCTACCACATCTACGGCGAGGTCCGGCGGTTCGGCCTCCTACTGGAGATGCATCACCCGGACATGGAGAAGGCCACCGAGTCCCGCCCCTCCGAG
>CAZPTH010000125.1:0-6878 GCA_964589315.1 uncultured Thermodesulfobacteriota bacterium | reverse complement strand
TTCAATTTATTGACAACCTTTTCGCTTTTATATACACTCAGCGCAAATGTCTGTGAGGACGAAAAGATGGAAAAGGAAAAATTAGAATATTTCAGGAAAATCCTGTTACAGCGACTGCAAGCCCTTCTGGAGGAAGCCGGAAAGGCAATGGACGATCTGAACGCGGCCAAGGTCCGGTTCCCGGATCCGACGGATGGGGCCTCCGCCGAGTTTGACCGTGATTTTCTTTTGAGGATCCGTGACCGTGAGCGGAAGTTAATCAAAAAGGTCCAGGAGGCCCTGGAGCGTATAGACGAGGGAACGTATGGGATTTGTGAATCGTGTGGGGCCGAGATTTCCGAGAAACGCCTGATGGCGCGTCCAGTGACGACCCTTTGTATCAAGTGTAAGACGAAACAGGAAGAAGAAGAGAAACGCCTCGGCGAATAGGCGGCCTTCCAGAGAGTTTTCCCTTATGTCTGAACTTCGTAAAGATCCGATAGTAGGAAGGTGGGTTATCATCTCTCCGGAGAGGGGTAAACGCCCGTCGGATTACGCCACCCCAAAAGACGAGAGGGAAACGGGATTTTGTCCCCTTTGTCCCGGGAACGAATCCATGACACCGCAGGAGATTTTCGCGTTTCGTGAGAAAGGGACGAGCCCGGATGGGCCCGGGTGGAGTATCCGTGTTGTTCCAAACAAGTTTCCCGCGCTCAAAAGGGAAGGAAAACTGGAGCCTCGAAACGAGGGCCTCTTTGACTGGATGAATGGTGTGGGGGAGCATGAGGTTGTGATCGAGACGCCGGGTCATGGAACGGAATTACCCGATCTTCCCCTGGATCATATCAAAAAGATACTGTTCGTGTTCAAACTGAGGATGGAGGAGTTGTCCAAGGACCCAAGGTTCAGATACGTGGTTGTTTTCAAGAATCGGGGCCGGGAAGCCGGGGCCTCCCTTCAGCATTCCCATTCCCAGATTATCGCCCTTCCGATTGTTCCGAAACGTGTGTTCGAGGAATTGGAAGGGGGGAAGCGGTACCTCAGGGACCGCGGGAGTTGCGTCTACTGTGAGATGCTTGAGCAGGAAAAATCTCGCGGACTTCGCCTGGTTGAGGAAAACGAGGATTTCATTGCCTTTGCGCCTTTCGCGGCGCGTTTTCCATTTGAAACCTGGATCTTCCCGAAGGCGCATGCCTCGGATTACAGGATGATCAGGCAACCGCAGTACCGGGGCCTCGCGGAGATCCTTTCCAGGACGCTGAAGCGCATCGATGAGGTCCTGGATGATCCGCCTTACAACATGGTTTTTCATACCGCCCCTCTCCTGGATAAGGAACTCCCCTATTTCCACTGGCATATCGAGATTATCCCCAAAGTGACCAGGGTGGCGGGATTCGAGTGGGGGACCGGATTCTATATCAATCCAACTCCCCCGGAGCAATCCGCCGCGTATCTGCGCGAGGTGACGCTCCCTGAATGAAGGAGAAACTCATGAAGAAGATTCTTGTCGTGGATGACGAAGAGGCGATTCGCAGTCTCTACAGGATGGAACTGGAGGAAGCCGGCTTTGAAGTGAAGACGGCTGAATCGGGGGAAAAGGCCCTTGAAATAATGGAAGGCTTCGAACCGGATTTGGTGACGCTCGACATTAAGATGCCGGGCATGGATGGCCTCGCGGTCCTTGGAGAGATAAGGAAACGCGGGAAGGATTTCCCCGTTATCCTCTGTTCGGCCTATGGGGAATACAAGCAGGATTTTTCCTCCTGGGCCTCGGATGCCTATATCGTGAAATCGTCGGATGTGGAAGAATTGGTGCGGACTGTTCGGGACTTGCTGGAGGAAAGGGAGTGACCATGACGATCAAGAAAGCCGTAATCCCCGCGGCGGGATTTGGGACCCGTTTCCTCCCCGCCAGTAAGGCGGTCCCCAAGGAGCTGCTCCCCATCGTGGATAAGCCCACGATCCAATATATTGCCGAGGAGGCCATCGAAACGGGGATTACCCAGGTCATTCTCGTGACGGGCCGTGAGAAAGGTTCCATCGAGGACCATTTCGACATCTCTTTTGAGCTGGAGCATCACCTGAAGTCCAAGGGGAAATCCGAGCTGCTGAAACTGGTCCAGGATATTTCCGAGATGGTGCAGATCGTCTCGGTGCGCCAGAAGATGCCCTTGGGTCTGGGACACGCCATCCTCTGCGCGAAGCAGATCGTCGGGAATCACCCCTTCGCGGTTTTGCTGGCGGATGATATCGTTGACGCGGATCCCCCCTGCCTGAGACAGATGATCGATGTCTATAACGAGTTGGGAAAGGGGATTGTCCTGGCGATTAAGGAGGTCCCCAGGGCCGAGGTGTTTCAGTATGGCATTATTGGCGGGGAGGCCGTGGGGGACCGGCTTTACCGGGTTTCATCCCTCGTGGAAAAACCCCCCGTTGAGAAGGCGCCTTCGAACCTGGCGGTGATCGGGAGATATCTCCTGCCTCCTGAGATCTTTGAGGTCCTGGAGGAACTCCCCCCCGGAAAGGGGGGAGAGATCCAGTTGACGGACGCCATTGCACGCCTCGGGGAATCTTACCCGATCTATGGATACAGGTTTGAAGGGGAGAGGTACGATGCGGGGGACAAGATGGGATTTTTCGTGGCGAACGTCCGTTTTGGCCTCAAGCATCCTGAGCTTGGGCCCCGGATCACGAAGTTCCTGTTGGAGATCGTGAAGGAGCTGGAAGGGTCTTGATGAAAAGAAGGGCATGCATTCTTGTCAGTGCCGGGATTTTCCTTCTTGCCCTCCTGGGGGCGCCGGGGAGTGGCGGGGCCTACCTGCTTTCTCCCGCATTTGTCCTGAAGAAGATGGTGCGGAATTATCGTTCCCTGCAGTCCATGACTGTCAATCAGCGGGTTGAGGCCTACGGGGAGGATACGACCTATCCGTTCGCGACGGTGGATGAAAAGGTCGTCCTGGAACCCATTGTGCCCATGAAGATATGGGTGGGGGGAAAGGCCGTTTCCCAGGACGCCGGCCTTGACACAAAGCTGGATATTAACCCGTTTCTCATCGAGGCGCAGAACCGGTACGGATTCTATAAGGATGTTTTTTTGAACCATCAGGTAAATCTCGTAACTTCCCTCCTGGGACGGCTGGGGATTGTCCCGGCAGAAGACCGGTTGCGCCTGGTATATCCCGATATTGCATATCAAGTGGGCAATGCCTTAAGTGAAGAAAATCTTAAAGGTCTCTGGATAGACAAGGACCGTTTTGTTCCCTTGAGGCTCGTTGGGGTTGTGACGAGGCAGCGGGAAGACGGGACGCCGGTTCAGGAAACTGTTGATATCCGATATGAAGATTATCGCCTGGTCCAAGAACATTTCTGGATTCCCTTTGATGTAAAATTCTTTGTGGACGGGAAGCTCTCCTTGCGGATGCGAGCCCAGTCCGTGACACTGGTAACCTACTAATCGAGGAGTTCTGATGAATAAGGAAGAAATCTTTAAAACCCTCCATGACATATCCGAGGACCCGTTTTCCTACCTGGAATCCAAGAGGAAAAAGGGATTCAAGATCATCGGGTCTCCCCTCGCGGATGTACCTTCTGAGTTGATTTATGCCGCCGGGCTGATGCCTGTGACGATCCTGGGAACGAATAAGCCGATTGTGAAGGCGGGGGCGCACCTTCCCGACAACGCCTGTTCCCTGTCCCGGAGCAACCTGGAGCTTGTCCTGAACTATCAGACAGACGCGTTTGACGGATACGTCTTTCCCCAGGTGTGCGACACTACCCAGCACCTCTCGGATATCTGGAAGATGAGGGTTAAACTTGAGTTCTTCGCGAGTTTTCTCATCCCGAGACAGGTGGACAGGGAAAGCGCCCGACACTGGTTTTACGCGGAGACAAAAAGGCTGAGGGAGCAGTTGGAGCAGTACATCTCCGCGCCCATTTCTGATGAAGCCATCCGGGAGAGTTTTCGTCTTTACAACGAAAACAGGGAATTGCTGCGGAAAATTTACGATATAAAACGCAAGAATCCCCAGGCGATTTCGAATCGCCAGCTTTTCGACCTCATTCGTTCCTTTTGTTACATGGATCCGAAGGATCAAATTCCCCTCTTAAGTGCCCTTATAGAGGAGATGGAACCCGGCGAGAGTGAAGATGGGAACGTCAAGGTCGTTCTTTCTGGAATCGCTGTTGAACCGGCGCAGTTGTTCGATTTTTTGGATGAATTGAAGGTCAGCATCGTTGGGGATGATTTGACTGTCGGGACAAGGATGATTGCCTATGATGTCCCGGACCACGAGGATGTCATCCAGGCGTTGACGGAACGGCATTTCGCGAAGAGCCCCTTTTCTCCCATTAGGGACGTGGGGACCAGGCTTTACGATTTTCTCCTCCAATTGTATGAGACTTCCGGGGCGGATGGGATCATCTATTTTCACATCAAGTTCTGTGAGTCTCAGGATTACGATTTGCCGGACATGAAACAGGTCATGCGAGAGAGGAAGATACCGATGATCGTTCTGGACACGGAATACCAGTCCGTGACAAAGGCGCAGACAAAGACGCGGCTCGAGGCGTTTGTTGAATCACTGTACGGGGAGCGGAATTATGGATGAACCAAAGAAGATGACGGCCAAGGAGTTTTCGAAACAGTTGACGAAGGAATACTACGAAGGGGCGAAGCACGCCCACGAACAGGGGAAGTTTATCGCCTACACCACGGCGGTGTCCCCGGCGGAACTCTTCTATGCCCATGACGTCATCCCCATTTATCCCGAGAATCACTCGGTCATGATGATTACCCACCGGATGACGGCGGAGTTGTCCGAGTCCATCGAACGAAAGGGATACACCTCTCATCTCTGTGCCTACGCGCGGAGTGACCTGGGGTTTCGCGAACTGCATAAGAGTCCCATCGGAGGCATCCCCGACCCAGATTTCCTCCTGGCCTGCAACGCCCAGTGTTTCACATTGACAAAATGGTTCGAGGTCCTCTCCCGCCGCTACAACGCCCCTCTTTTCGTCTTCGATACCCCCCAATTTATTCGGGACAAGAAGGCCAGGGAAGAAATCATCAAGTATGTTATGGAACAGATTTACGAGATGATTGAGGCGCTGGAGAACCTGACGGGGAAGAAGTTTGACATGGACCGCCTCAAGGAAGTGATGGAATACTCCAGGCAGGCGAGCATCTTATATAAGACCTATCTCGACATGGCTGCCTACAAGCCGTCTCCCATCAGTATCTTTGACGCCCTGATCAACATGGCGATCACCGTTTACCTGCGCGGGACACCACAGGCGGTCGAGTTTTACAAGATGCTCGTGGACGAGACCATGGAGAACAAGGTGAAGAAGGGGATCGGCGTCATCCCGAACGAAAAGTATCGCCTCTATTGGGAGAACCTCCCCATCTGGTTCAAGTTCAGGGATCATTTCAATCTTCTGGCCTCCTACGGTGCGGTGATCTTGACATCCCTCTACGTCCACGCATGGAGTTATGACTTTGATCCCTCTGATCCGGTCCGGACCCTGGCGGAGAATTACGCCTCGGTCTTCTCGAACGTTGAGCTGGAAGAGCGGGCGGAAATGGCCCTTGACCTGTTCAGGAGGTATTCCCTGAACGGGAATCTCATGTTTCTCAACCGAAGTTGCAAGGCGGTCTCCTTCGCGGTCCATGAGCTTCGTGATATCATTACGGAAAAGACAGGGGTGCCGGCGCTGGTTTTTGAAAGTGACATGGGTGACCCCCGGTTTTACAGTGAGTCTCAGATAAGAACGCGGATAGAGGCGTATCTTGAAACACTGGATCAGCTTTCATACGAAAGGGAAAGAGGCCTTTCGGGTTAGGTAAGCCAAAAGGAGAAAGGAGGTGAATTTTTGTAAAATATTTTAACATGCAGACAGGGTATTCCCGGAACGAAAATTTGATTTTCTGGGCTTAACACTCACATGAAGGGAGAGAGAAATATGAAGAGATTTGCTATTGGATTTATGCTGCTGTTTTTGTTAGTTGGAAGTGTGTCAGGCGCCATGGCAATGGAGATCAAGGTAGGGACGCTGATGGCGTTTACGGGCCCCCTGAAGGAATTTGGTCCTCCGATCCGAAGCGGTGCAATTCTTGCCAAGAAGCAACTGGAAAAAGCCGGGCTGAAGGTCAAGCTGGTTCAGGAAGATAGCGAGACCAATCCTGTCGCGGGGGTCAACGCGGCGAAAAAGCTCGTTAACATCAATAAGGTTCCGGTGATTATTGGCGCTTTTGCCAGTAGTGTGACGGTTTCCGTGGCGGAATCGGTCACGATCCCCAATGGGGTTCTCATGATCTCTCCGGCGTCGACATCTCCGCTGATTACTTATCTCCCGGTAGACAAGGGGAAAGACCTCCTGTTCCGGACCTGTCCCTCGGATGCCCTTCAAGGGATTGCCGCGGGGAAAATCGCAGCCAAATATTACAAAACGGCATCGGTACTTTATGTCAACAACCCATACGGCCAGGGTCTGGCCCAGGAATTCAAGAAATCTTTTGAAAAGCATGGCGGCAAGGTTTTGGCCATGGTTCCACACGAAGAAAAGACCTCCGAGACCTATACGGCGGAATTGAAGAAGGCCTTGAAAGGAAAGCCGGATGTCCTTTGTGCCTACAGCTATCCACAGCATGCCAAGATCTACCTGAAAGAGGCGATTGAATTCTATAAGTTCAAAAAGTTCCTCTTCTGTGACGGGACGAAGTCGGTGGATATCATCAAGGCGGTGGGCGCGAAAAACCTGGAAGGGGATATGGGAACCGCGGCTGCTTCTACAACGGGCAAGGCAGGAGAAGTCTTTAACAAGGCCTACAAAGCGGAATTCGGCAAGCTTCCGCCGATAGCCTATATTTCTAACGCCTATGACGCCATGGCAGTAATCGG
>CAZPTH010000124.1:0-6977 GCA_964589315.1 uncultured Thermodesulfobacteriota bacterium | reverse complement strand
TATGTTTCCAGGGCATAGCAAGGGGGAATGAGGTGGAGATAACCAAGGATCTGACAATACCAAAGCTCTTTTACGAAAAGGCAAAACATTATGGGACGAAAAAGGTGGCCATGCGCGAGAAGGAATATGGCATCTGGCGTCCCTTTACCTGGGAAGACTATTTCAACCACGTAAAGCGGTTGACTCTCGGCCTTGTCAAGGTGGGGCTGAAACCGGGAGACAAGGTGGCCATGATTGGGGACAACCGCCCCGAGGGGCTCTGGGCCGAAATGGCAACCCTCTGCGCGGGGGGTATCGCCGTGTGGCTCTTTCAGGAGAGTATGCTGGAGGAGGTCCAGTATATCATCGATCATTCGGACACCCGGTTTTTCGTGGGGGAAGGGCAGGAAGAGGTGGACAAGGCCCTGGCCATCAAGGATAACTGTCCCAAGCTGGAGAAGATTTTCTGGGACGATCCCAAGGGGATGCGGCATTACCACCAGGATTTCCTCATGAGCCTGAAAGAGCTTGAGAAGCTGGGGGAGGAACTGGACAGGGAACAGCCGGACCTCTTTGAAAAACTCGTGTTCCAGGGGCATGGCGACGACGTGGCCCTCCTCTTTTATACCTCCGGCACCACGTCCAAGCCGAAGGGAGCGCTTCTTTCCCACTGGAACATGCTGACCATGGGGAAACATCTCATGTCGGTGGATCCCTGTTACGAGACGGACGATTTCGTTTCCTACCTGCCTTTCGCCTGGATCGGGGAACAGATGATGTCCATCTCCTGCGGCCTCCAGGTGGGTTTTACCATCAATTTTCCGGAGGAGCCGGAGACTGCCCAGGAAAATATCCGGGAAATTGGTCCCCACGTCATGTTCGCCCCGCCACGCATGTATGAACAGATGACCCGAACGGTTCAGGTCAAGCATCTGGACGCCTCTTTTACCAAGCGATTGCTCTTCAACCTCTCGACGAAAATCGGGTACAAGGTGGCCGACCTGAAGTTTTCAAAGAAGCCCATTCCTTTTTACATGAATATCCTGAACAAACTGGCCTATCTCGTTGTCCAAAAGAAGTTGAGGGACCATCTGGGGCTTTCCCGGGTCCGCCATGCCTACACGGGAGGGGCGGCCATGGGGCCGGACCATTTCCGGTTCTTCCACGCCCTGGGGGTCAACCTGAAGCAGATTTACGGACAGACGGAGATCGCCGGGATTTCCGTGGTCCACCGGGATGGAGATATCAAGTTCGATACGGTTGGGAAGCCCCTTCCGGAGACGGAGGTCAGGATCACGGAAGAGGGCGAAATCATTTCCAAGGGGCCTTCGGTCTTCCTGGGATACTACAAGAATCCGGAAGCCACGGAAAAGACCCTGCGGGATGGCTGGCTCTACTCGGGGGACAGGGGATTTATTGACGAGGACGGCCATCTGGTTGTCTTCGACCGCTCCAAGGACGTCATGACCCTAAGCGACGGGCGACCCTTCTCGCCTCAGTATCTTGAGAGTCGCCTGAAATTCAGTCCCTATATCAAGGACGCGTGGGTCATTGGGGACAAAAAGCCCTACATGACGGCTGTGATCTGCATCGACTATTCCGTCGTGGGGAAATGGGCGGATGACAAGAAACTCAACTACACGAGTTATCAGGAACTGTCTCAGATCCCCGATGTCTATGACTTGGTGGAGTCCCAGATAAAGATGGCGAACAAGGACCTGCCGGACGTGGCGCGAATCAGGAAGTTTGTGAACCTGTATAAGGAGTTCGATCCTGACGACGGGGAACTGACGCGAACGCATAAATTGAGGCGGGCCTTCGTTGAAGACCGGTATAAAGATATCGTAGATGCCCTTTATTCCGATTCGGATGTCATCCATATGGATACAACCATTACCTATGAAGACGGGCGAACCGCTGAAATCAAAACGGATCTCAGGATTCAAAAGGTTCCAGAGGAGGGGGAAAAGAAATGAGTCAAGTTGATCTGTTTTTCATGACATTGACCACGGGCCTCATGGTTGGTGGAATTTACGCCCTTGTGGCGCTGGGATGGGTGATTATCTACAAGTGTTCCGGTGTCCTGAATCTGGCCATGGGGGAATTGACCATTATCGGGGCCTATGTCACGCTGACCTTTTATCAGATGGGGGTTCCCTTTGTCCTGGCGGTCATCATCTCCCTGATTATCGGTCTGGTTCTTGGAATCTTGACGGAGAGGGTCTTTCTTGACCGGCTCATCGGGGAGCCGATTCTGACCGTCATCATGGTCACGGTGGGGCTTTCCTTCTTCTTCAGGGGCATGGTGGAGTTCATCTGGGGAACGGACACCCGGGTGTTTCAACCTCCCGTCTTTCCCCTCAAGCCTGTCAAGATAGGGTTTCTCATTATTGGAAGTGTCTATCTATGGAGCTTCCTGACCGCCATCGTACTCCTGTTGGTCCTCGTGGCATTTTTCCAGTATACCCGGTGGGGACTGGCCATGCAGGCAACGGCGGATGACGAAATGGCGGCCATTTCCCTGGGCGTGAGCGCCCGTTTCGTCTATGCGGCCGCGTGGGCCATTGCCTTCATGGCGGCCGGTGTGGGAGGAAGCCTCCTGGGGAATATCAATGGTTTGAATATCTCCGTGAGTTACCTGGGGTTGCTTGTCTTGCCCGCGGTCGTCCTGGGTGGATTGAACTCCATCCCGGGGGCCATCGTGGGAGGCCTGGTCATTGGCATCCTTCAAAACTTTGCCGGCGCCTACCTGGACCAGTATTTCCCCGGAGGCGTGAAACAGATTTTCCCCTTCGTGTTTATGGTGGTTTTCCTTCTCTTCAAACCGTATGGGCTTTGGGGTTGGGAACGGATCGAACGTGTTTAACCTGTCAGTGTTGAGGAGCTGAAGCATGGCAAAAGGTTTTCTACCCTGCGGAACCTATCATCAGGACTACAAGCATGATCACGCCTGGTGGCAGACGAAATTCGTCAAGGGAAAGATGATTCTGCTTGGCATCGTTCTCTTTTTTGTGATTCCACATCTGGACCCTTACTGGGTCGGGATCGCGAACATGATTGGCTACACGATCCTGGGGGCCCTTGGGGTGGACCTCCTCATCGGGTTTACCGGTCAGATCACGTTAGGGCACGCGGCGTTTATCGCCGTGGGGGCTTACACGAGTACCCTTCTCGTGCTCGAGTTTCCCTGGCCCCCGATCTTCCACCACCTGGGCATTTCATATCCCATCAGTATTGTCGCAGGGGCTGTCATTGCCGGCCTCTGGAGCGTTCTCTTCGGGCTGCCTTCTGCCAAGGTTAAGGGGTTTTACCTGATTTTGACTACCATGGCGGCCCAGTTCGTCACGGTCGATTTTATCATTACTCAGTACGTGGCCAAGATTGGTGGGCGCGGACAGGCCTTTTCCCTCCCACCGGGAATCATCAAGATCGGTCCATGGCATATCGATACACCCACGAATGTGTATTACCTCATGATCATCCTTGTGTTGTTATGTATCGGGATGGTGGCGAACCTCCTCCGCTCCAAGCCAGGCCGGGCCTGGATGGCAATCAGGGACAATGATATCGCCGCGGAGACATTGGGCATCAACATCGTCCTCTACAAACTTTTCTCTTTCTTTGTCGCCGGTTTCATTGCGGGTATCGCGGGCGCCTTCTGGATTAGTAACCTGGCCGCCATCAGTCCGGAGCATTTTCCATGGTCGTGGTCCCTTTGGCTGGTTGGGGTTATCCTTATCGGCGGGACCGGTTCCATCCACGGAACTATCTTTGGGTCCATGTTCATGGTTCTCGTCATGGAATTCCTCCAGATGGGGATCCTGCCCCTGGCGGATGTCTATCCCCAGCTCCTGGAGAAGTTCCTTTTCATCAAGGAATCGACTTTTGGTTTAGCGATTTGTGTGTTCTTGATTTTTGAGCCCAATGGTTTATCCTATCGGTGGTGGCAGATCAAGAACTACTTTAACCTTTGGCCATTTTCTTATTAGAAAGGAGGTGATGGTTTCAGGCGTAACGTGATGTTTTGGATGGAAGGGAATCACCCATTCCAACTTTATGTAAAACCTTCTAAATAGGGGGATAAGGATGAAAGCGCGTGAGATTTTAATGAAAATTGGAATAGCCGTTCTTGTAGTGGGGCTGATTATCAGCTTTCCTGGACTAACGTTTGCCAAGACCATCAGGGTGGGTGGCCTCATGGATATGACGGGCGCCACCTCGGACGTTGGAAAAGACTATGCCCTGGGAATGGCTGAGGCCTTCCAGTATTTTAACGAAAAAGGCGGGGTTAACGGCAAAAAGATCAAATATACCTATTTCGATTATGGATATCGTATTCCAGAGGCATTGACCAAATACACCCTGTTGAAACGTCTGAAAAGTGTTGCCATTGAGGGATGGGGAACCGGAGATACGGAGGCCTTGTCTCCGACCATCACCAAAGACAAGATTCCCTATGTTTCCGCCTCTTATTCGGCCCATTTGACCAATCCGAAGAAGACGCCTTATAATCTCTTCTTCTCATCCGATTATTCGACAAATGCGCGTGCCTGCCTGACGGCGTGGTATGACAAGATCTGGAAACCGAAAAACCTGCAACGGAAACCCCGGTTTGCCTGCTGCTACATGTTTGCCTCTCCTTACTGCAGCGCGCCTATCAAGGCCATCAAGGACCAGGCGAAGCTCCTCGGTTTTGAAATCGGCCCGGATCAGAATGTGTCCCTCTTTGCCTTGGACACCAAGAGCCAAATCCTGGCCCTCAAGAAGTTCAAGCCGGATGTCGTGTGGCACGGAAATACCACCATGTCTGTGGCGGCAACCCTGAGAGATGCCTACTCCCTGGGGCTGGGCGCGGACTGGATTATCAACAACTGGGGGTTTGACGAGAACCTGCCCAGGCTCGCCGGCAAAGCGGCGGAGGGCGCTATCGGCGCGACGCCTTGTGCCTTTTTTGGGCAGAAGTCCGATATGATGGACGTGGTCGTGGCGAGTGCCAAAAAGTACAATCCCGGTGTCCCCTTGAACAAACGTCTCATCCGGACAATCCAGGCGTGGGGTGATGCCCTGATCCTGTGGGAAGCCATGAAACGCGCCGACAAGGCGGGTGATCTCACCGGTGAAGGTATCCTCAAGAAGGGTTTCGAAACCTTCCGTAATTTCCACATCGGCCTGGGCGCCAGTGACGTGACCTATACGCCGACGGATCATCGTCCGGCGACAGGGTGCATGGTGCAGCAGTACAAGGGTGGCAAGTTCGTAAGGCTCGAGTACGTCAACCTGAAGAAACGCTGGCCGAAGAAATGGGAAAAAGAGTGGCTGGGATGGTAATCACCTACGCGTGATCATCTAATATTCTGACCTATGGAGGAAAAGGTCTTGGAGAATACGCAGGAAACCAAGCAGGAACCCATACTGAAGCTGAACAACATCGAGGTCAAGTACCACGAGGTTATCCTGGTTCTTAAAGGCGTGTCCATCGAGGTTCCCAAGGGGGGGATTGTTGCCCTCCTTGGGGCCAACGGCGCCGGGAAAAGCACCACCCTGAAGGCCATCTCCGGGCTTCTGAAACATGAGGACGGGGAAGTGACCGACGGGTCCATCGAGTTCCTGGGGCAGCAGATTCATCGAAGACGCGCCGTCGAGATTGCCAAGATGGGAATCGTCCAGGTGATCGAGGGCCGCCGGGTTTTTGAGCACCTGACCGTGGAACAGAATCTCCTCGTTGGAGGCCACATGCGAAAGGGCGGAGAAAAGTCCGTCAAAGATCGCCTTGAGATGGTCTATCACTACTTCCCGCGCCTCAAGCAGAAGCGGAAGGAGATCGCGGGGTTTGTGAGCGGTGGTGAACAGCAGATGACGGTGGTGGGACGGGCCTTGATGACCAACCCGAAACTGATGCTCCTTGATGAACCCTCCATGGGCCTTGCGCCACTCCTGATCCATGAAATCTTCGAGATTATTACCCGGCTCCACGAAGAGGAAGGTATCTCCATCCTCCTCGTGGAACAGAATGTCAAGCTGGCCCTGAATGTTGCACCTTACGCCTATGTCCTTGAAAACGGCCGGATCGTCTTGGATGATACATCTGAGAGGCTGAAGGAAAATGAAGACATCAAGGATTTTTACCTCGGTCTGACTGATGTAGGAGGGAGGAAAAGCTTCAGGGATGTCAAGCATTACAAGCGGCGGAAACGCTGGTTAACCTAAAAAAAGAGGGGTGAAAGAATGAAAAGAAAATGGAGCCCTTTCAAGGCACTGATGGTAGGTCTCATTGGAATCGTGTTTCTTGCCGGAATGGTGGGATGCGCCACCACCCAGGGGGCGGGAACCGCAAGCGTATCTAAAATAACTCCCCCGACCATAAAACTGGTGGATGTCCAGTTGGCCCATTACTGGGGATGGTGGTATTTTTCAAAAAAGGTCAAACCGACGAAGGGAAAGGCGGGCAATTACGGCGCCCCGATGGATCTCGTTTTTGTGTTTGAGATAACGAACCCCAATTCCTTCCCGGTTCAGCTGGATGGCTTCAAGTTTACTGTGGCCTTCGAGGAATTTGACGTGAACACCCTCAATGCCTTCGAGACCATGTGGATCCCAGCCGGCAAGACCAATCAGTTGGCCGTCCACGGCATGTTCGATGCCCGGACCTCCCTGCTGAGTCTCCTCGTCACGGGTGGGTTTAAACTCAAGGCGAAACACATGAACGTATGGCAGCAGCTGGAGAAATGGTGGACGGGAATCGCGACATTTTCGTTCCCCATTACGGTTAAGGAAGGCGCGGCCACGTTCCATGCCGGTGGAAAGACGGTCGTGACGAGCTTCACCGGGAAGTTCCCAACAAAATAACTAAAAACGCGTGGGGAGGGGGGCACTCCCCCTCCCACGGACACAAGAAATACGATTTTGAAAAGGAGATAAGGCAAAAGAACGGCAGCAATAAGATCATTGAACGTTTTCATTTTTTATTTTACAAATGTTGCCAGTTAACGTAAAGTGTC
>CAZPTH010000123.1:0-7034 GCA_964589315.1 uncultured Thermodesulfobacteriota bacterium | reverse complement strand
GTGGAGACGACATCTACAAAACGATGTAACGTCATCCGCTTTTTTAACACCCCTTCCGAGAACATTAGGGATACCCGGTTCTCAATTCCCGGCGCCCCATTGGGTATTTTGGAGAAATCATCACGCCCCAGTTCCTTCTGACCTTTGAAGTTGAAGGGGCAGTGATCTGTGGAAACCACCTGCAGGTCCCCCATCTGGAGGGCTTTCCAGAGGGCCACCTGATCTTCCCTGGAACGTAATGGCGGTGACATCACATATTTCGCACCGTTGAAATCCGGTTCCTCATAATTCTTGTAACTCAGCAGCAGATACTGGGGGCAGGTCTCCGCGTAGGCGGGAAAGCCCGCGTCGCGCGCCGCCTTGACCTTTTCCAGCGCCTCCCGGCAGGTGAGATGGACGATATAAATAGGGGCCCCCGCCATCTGGGCGACGGCGATCCCCCGGCCCGTGGCCTCCCCTTCCGCCTCGGGAGGACGGCTCAGGGCATGATATTTCGGTTCGGTTTTTCCGTTTTTAATCATATCGGAGACGAGAATGTCGATGATATCCCCGTTCTCCGCATGGATCATGACCAGCGCCCCCGAGGCGTGAGCCTTCTGAAGAATCCGGAACAGGGCCCCGTCATCAATCATCAGGGCTCCTTTATAGGCGAGGAAACACTTGAAACTCGTCACCCCTTCCTTGACCATTTCCGGAATTTCCGCCAGGACATCCTCGTTGAGGTCGCAGATGGCCACGTGAAATCCGTAATCGATGACCGCCTTGTCCTTCGCCTTATTCATCCAGGTCTCGAAGGCGTCCCGCAGGCGCATTCCCTTCCCCTGAATGGCAAAGTCCACAAGGGCCGTTGTTCCACCGAAGGCGGCGGCAATGGTCCCCGTCTCGAAATCATCGCTCGAGGTCTCTCCCATGAACGGCATGTCCAGGTGCGTGTGAATGTCAATGGCGCCTGGGAAAACATACTTTCCCTTCGCATCGATCACCGTGTCGGCCTTTCCTGAGACCTTCTTGGCTATTTCTACAATCTTTCCCTTTCGAATCCCAATTTCACCCTTGAATTCATCCGTTGCCGTAACCACATGGGCATTGATAATCTTGATATCCATGACGCGCCTCCTTGATTCAAAGGGTTACACACCGGCAATGGGCAGAACTTCCTCCGTCCATGCCAACCCAAGATCTTTCAGTTTCTTCCGCGTTGGAATGCCCTCTTCGGACCATTCCCTCAGCTTATAATACTCGTTGAGCATCTTCCCAAGATGGGGCAGGCTCCCTGCCGACTTCCCGGAGGGCCTGGCATGGGCCAGTAGTCGCGGCGGCAAGGTATCATCCTTCCTGCTGATACCCAGACGAACATTATACATTCGCTTCAAGTTAAACAGACGTTCGCCCAGGGCCATCATATCTTCAGGCGTCACATCCCAGCCTGTCACGGCCTTGACCCATCCAGCTATCTGGGTAGGTCCCACGCTGGCCAGGAAGAGAAACTTGCACAGACCCATGGGGTTGAAGATACTCATGTAATTCTGCATGTCATAGGCAATCTTGGCCTTCCCGTCATTGGAAAGGACATCCGGTGGTTCGGTATACCCCAGGTCCGGAACCTGAATCCCCCTTCCCAGGAAATAGGTCAACGCCCCCAGATGGCAAGCGCCTCGATTTTCCGTTGCGTAATTGGCCGCCATGGAGGTAAAGGCCCGGGGATCATGAAAGGCAAACTCGAGGCCCTTGGTCTGAATACTGTATTCAATGGCATTCTTTCCTATTTCCAGGGCGGCCTTTCGAGTTCCTTTCCCCAGGATAGCGCCGAATCCCTCCTTTTCTCCAATCTGCCGGGTCAGCGTGAGAATGGCCTCAGCACTTCCCCACTCCGGTACCAGTCCCTCCGTATCTTCGAGGGTAATGATCCCCTTTTCATAGAGTTCCATGGTAAAGGCCACAGCCGCGCTTGTAGAGATGGTATCGAGGCCGTAACGGTTGCACAGGTCGTTAGCCGCCATGATAACTTCCGCGTCATCATTGAGGCAGTTGGCCCCGAAACCGGCCAGCGTCTCGTATTCGGGAAAATGTCCATAGATACCGGCGTAAGGTCCCGAATCGAGTTTGATCAACTTTGAGCAGCGGATGGGACATCCGTAACAGGTATGATGGGAGTCAAGGACATCCTCCAGCCACGACTGGGCCGTGGTTTTCTTGGCCCCCTCTTCCCAGCTTCCAAGGGTCCAGTTCTTGATGGGCAAATCTCCCCACGCCTCAACCGCCTGGACACCCCCCGCTGTCCCAAACTTAGACATTCCCGCCGCTTTTTCCTTGATGACGGGGATCTCGTTTTTCAACAAGGCCTTGAGAGCGGCACTATCGAAAACAGGCACCCGCTGAGTTCCTCTCACGACAATGGCCTTCAGGTTTTTGGCGCCCATCACGGCACCCAGTCCCCCACGGCCCGCGGCTCTTCCAAGCTTTCCATCAAACATAATCCCCGCGATCAGGACTTTCTTCTCACCGGAAGGCCCAATGGCTGCGACCTTCGCCTTCGGATCGGTTTCCGCCTTGAGCTGTTCCTCCGTTTCGAAGGTATCCTTTCCCCAGACACCGGCGGCATCCCGGAGCTCCACCTTATCGTCGGCGATATAGAGATAAACGGGACTGGCAGAAGCTCCCCGGACGATGATACCATCCCACCCAGCAGATTTAAGTTCCGCGCCCCAGTATCCTCCCACGTTCGACTCGTCCCAGAGCCCCGTCAGGGGAGACCGGGACGAAACCGTTGAACGTGAAGCCGAAGGCACGGGGGTCCCCGTCAGCAGCCCCGGCATGAAAATCATGGGGTTCTCAGGTGACAAGGGGTCACAATCTTCAAACTCCCTAAAAAGAATGCTGGCGGCCAATCCACTGCCGCCAGCATACGTTTTCATCTCTTGTTCGGCAATCTCACGAACCTGGAACTCCCTGTGAGTGAGATCAACCTCCAGAATCTTCCCCCACCAACCATGTGCCATATTTCCCTCCTTAGGTTAAGTCGTGAAAAGCCACCGTTACTACGGGAGAAGTTTCGTCATATCACCATAGGTCTCCGGGCGCCGATCCCTGAAAAATTGCCAAACGTTTCTCACTTCCTTAATCATGTCAAAATCCACATCCCCGATGATGACTTCATCCTTGTCGCGGCTTCCCTCGGCGATAAACTGTCCACGGGGATCACAAATATAGCTGGTTCCGTAAAACTCCCCGATATCCCAGGGCTGTTCATGACCGATCCGGTTGATGGCCGCGATAAAATACCCGTTGGCCACGGCATGGGCCGGCTGTTCAAGTTTCCAGAGATACTCCGAAAGCCCCGCCACGGTCGCGGAGGGATTGAAAACGATCTCCGCCCCGTTCAGTCCCAGGAGTCTGGCACCTTCGGGGAAATGGCGGTCGTAGCAGATGTAGACCCCTACACGCCCATAGGCCGTCTGAAACGTCGGATAGCCCAGATTGCCGGGTTTGAAATAAAACTTTTCCCAGAAACCAGGGGCCACATGGGGAATATGATTCTTACGATACTTTCCAAGATACGTTCCATCCGCGTCGATCACGGCGGCGGTATTGTAATAGACCCCTGCCATAACCTCCTCGTAGATGGGCACCACGATGACCATCTGATATTTCTTGGCCAGATCCATCATGAGCTGTGTCGTGGGACCATCCGGGATGCGCTCCGTGGCCTCATACCACTTGACTTCCTGTTCCGCGGGAAAATAAGGGCCATAAAAAATCTCCTGGAGGCAAAGCATCTTGACCCCCTTGGAAGCCGCCTCCTCGATGAGCTTAACGTGCTTATCAATCATCGCCTTCTTTATGACGTCGACAGGTTCGGTTCCCGGGACCTCATTTTTGGCCTGAATCAAGCCAACTTTCACAATCCGTGCCATCTTCATTTCCTCCTTCAACAATGAGTTTTATGCTTGGTGAACTTGTTTTTCATCATAAACAAAGCAGATATCCCATGTCAAGGGTTCCAAAAAGTCAAGCAGACAAAATATCCATAGAAAATTGAAAAAATATCACGCCAACAGGGTTTATGTTTCTCCCTAATCATGTTTAATTCTCGACCCTTGACAAAAGAAATCATGTCTGTTAGGAAAAGCCAAGACAGATGTTTTTTCCTTTCTCGATCCCCGGGAAAGGGATTTGTTTTTTAGGAACAAAAAATACCAAGAAGGGAGGATCGAGCATTGTCACAATCACCTGAAAGAGCACCATTGTTCAAAGAAGAAATGGAAGAGGGGCTGACCCTTTCAGTGGCAACAGAAGAGGCCGCCCGCTGCCTCCTCTGTTTTGACGCCCCCTGCAGCCAGGCTTGTCCGGCAGGGACAGATCCGGGAAGGTTTATTCGGAAACTGCGCTTCAGAAACGTCACCGGCGCCATTCGAACCATTAAAGAGAACAATCCCTTTGGCTGGACCTGTGGCGTCGTTTGTCCAACCGCCAAGCTATGCGAACTGGCCTGCTCCAGAACGGCCATCGACCGGCCGATCCAGATAGGTAAACTCCAGCGCTTCCTCATGGAACATGGATGGGTCATGGGCTTCTCCCCCGTCAGGAAACCCGAATCCTCGGGCAAAGGGAAGGTAGCCATTATCGGAAGCGGTCCGGCGGGGCTGACCTGCGCCCGGGAACTTACTCTTCAAGGTTACGAGGTCACAGTCTTCGAGAAGAAAGAAAAGGCCGGCGGCAACCTTCGATACGGGATCCCTCCCTTTCGTCTTTCCGAAGAAGGGCTCAACAGGGAAATCGATGAAATCATTTCCCTGGGTGTTACAGTCAAAACAAACTCCCCCATCGAAGGAAAAGAGGGGCTCCAAAAACTCAAAGATGAGGGGTTCAAGGCCGTGTTCTTATCTCCAGGCCTCTGGTCTCCCGTTCGATTGGGAATTGAAGGAAGCAATCTAAGCGGGGTCCTAAGTGCCACGGACTTCCTCGGCTCCATGCGAACGGGAAAGGCCTCGGACATGGAAAATCTTATCAAGAATAAAGTGGTCGCGGTCATTGGCGGCGGATCTGTTGCCATGGATGCTGCCCAGTGGGCGAAAAAAATCGGGGCAAAGGATGTTTACGTCCTCTATCGAAGGTCTTACACGGAAATGCCCGCCGAGGAGAAGGAAAAGATCCAGGCCTTGAATGACGGTATCCACTTCTTCATCCTGACACAACCTGTCAAGTACGTTGGAAATGGATCCCTTAAGGCCATCGTTTGCCGGCGCACCAGTTTGGGAGAGCCAGATGACTCAGGACGCCGCCGCCCGGAAGAAGTTCCCGGCTCGGACTACGAATTATCCTTCGACGTCGCCATTGAAGCCCTGGCCACACAACCGGAACCCGCGCTCAAGGAAATATCAGACCTGTCTTGGGAAAATAACACGCTTTCCGTCTCTGACACTTCCCTCCAAACCTCTCTCCCCTGGGTCTATGCGGGAGGAGATATCGTCCGGGGACCTGCCCTGGTCGTGGAGGCCGTGGCGGATGGGAAGAAGGCGGCTCAAGCCATTGTGGAACACTTAGAAGGGAAGGGGGAATAAACCAATGAAAGATTTAAGCATCGATTTCTGTGGTGTTAAGTTCATGAATCCATTCATGCTTTCCTCATCCCCCGTATCGAACAGCGCGGAAATGATCGCCCGCGCCTTCGACGCAGGGTGGGGCGGTGTGGCTTACAAGACCCTCGCGACACAGGTCACCAAAATCATCCATCCGTCCCCGCGACTGAACAAATACAATAACCAGGCGTGCCGGATGATTGGGCTCCAAAACGTGGAACAGATTTCAGATCGCCCTTTGGACCACAACCTGAAAGATATCGCGTGGCTCAAAAAGCATTATCCCAAGCACATCGTTGTCGCCAGCATTATGGGATTCTCCAATAAGGAATGGGAAATCCTGGGGAAGGCCGCGGAAGACGCCGGGGCAGACATGCTGGAGCTCAACTTTTCCTGCCCCCATATGGCGATCGAAGGATCAGGATCCAAGGTCGGGCAGGCCTTTGATCTCCTTGAAATGTTTACGGAAACCGTCAAAAAGGCCGTCTCCATCCCCGTCATGGCCAAGATGACCCCGAACATCACGGACATGAACGAGCCCGCCATGTACGCGAAAAAGGGCGGTGCGGACGCCATTTCCGCCATCAACACGATTTCAGCTATCACGGAAATCGGCCTGGATGACCTGGTGCCTAAGCCCAACGTCTTTGGCAAGGGGGCAGCCAGCGGCTATTCCGGACCGTGCGTCAAACCGGTGGCGCTTCGGTTCATGGCCGACATGGCCCAGAACCCCGATCTGGCGCTTCCCATTTCCGGGATCGGTGGCATCGAAACCTGGATCGATGTTTTGGAATTCCTCCTTCTCGGCGCCTCCACCATCCAGGTCACCACGGGGATCATCCATTACGGATACCGAATCGTGGAAGACATGATGGAAGGCCTCTCCGATTACATGGAAGACAAGGGGTTCAACTCCGTCTCAGAGATCGTGGGCAAGGCCCTGCCGAACGTCCACCACACGGATGAATTCGACCTGGGTCGCCAGGGGGTGGCAGAATACGATCTGGACCGCTGCATCGGGTGTGGCCAGTGCTACATCATCTGCCAGGACGCCGGGGGCCAGGCCCTCTCATGGGACGCGGAAAATCGTCGGCCCGTCATGGACGAGGACCGGTGCCTCAGCTGCATGGCCTGTTCCTTCATCTGCCCGGTGGAGGATATGATTCACTACAAGGAAATGCCCAGGGGCTGGGTCCGCCACGACCCGGAACCGATGGAAGACTGATCCAACCTTTTCAAGAAAGCCGCCTTTTCGGGCGGCTTTTTTTGTAGGCATGAGGTTGAAGAAGGTAGGTAGAAGGAAAATATAAAAGCTCTTTTCAGGATAAGCCGGAAGGGATCCGGGTGAAAAGGGAAAGCTGATGAATTTGAATCACCTGTGTGATTGTGATATTTTTCCAAGCGAACAAAAAAGAAGATGATGGCACCATGGGAATTAAAACATGTTATTTCAAA
>CAZPTH010000122.1:4272-7035 GCA_964589315.1 uncultured Thermodesulfobacteriota bacterium | reverse complement strand
TCATGCTCTTACGCTCCACACCCATCAGGACTTTATCTTTCGCCTCCTCAAAGTCCTCCATTTCCACCTTGCTTTTTTCCTTCCTGGCAGCCAGGAGAGCGGCCTCATTGACAAGGTTCTCCAGATCCGCTCCCGTAAAGCCAGGGGTCCCCCGGGCAATAATGGAGAGATCTACTTCCTCCGATAGAGGGGTTTTGCGGGTATGGACCTTCAGGATCTCCTCACGGCCGCGCACGTCCGGAATCGGCACCACCACCTGCCGGTCGAACCTGCCGGGACGCATCAGGGCGGGATCCAGGACATCCGGTCGGTTGGTGGCCGAGATCAGGATCACGCCGTCGGACGATTCGAACCCATCCATCTCTACCAGCAACTGGTTAAGGGTCTGCTCGCGCTCGTCGTGACCTCCGCCAAGACCGGCGCCGCGATGTCGACCTACCGCGTCGATTTCATCGATGAAGATGATACAGGGGGCGTTCTTCTTTCCCTGGACAAAGAGGTCACGAACCCGGGACGCGCCGACCCCGACAAACATCTCCACGAAATCGGAGCCGCTGATACTGAAAAACGGGACGTTCGCCTCCCCCGCGATGGCCTTGGCCAGCAGGGTCTTGCCGGTTCCAGGGGCCCCCATCAGCAGCACTCCCTTTGGAATTCTTCCGCCCAGGCGGGTAAACTTCTTGGGGTCTTTAAGAAATTCGATAATCTCCTGGAGCTCTTCTTTGGCCTCTTCAATCCCCGCCACGTCCTTGAAAGTCACCTTTTTCTTCGACTCGGACAGAACCTTGGCCCGGCTTTTGCCGAACGATAGGGCTTTACCTCCCCCGACCTGCATCTGCCGCATGAAGAAGATCCACACGGCGATCAGCAATAACATGGGAAACCATGAAATGAGGATCGATTGCCACAAGGGGGATTCCTGCGGCGGCTTGGCCGTAATCTTTACCGCCTTCTTCTGGAGGAGTTTCACAAGGTCCGGATAGTTGGGGGAATAGGTCTTGAACTGAGTCCCGCTGGTGGTTGTACCCTCGATCCGGTTCCCCTGGATAGTTACTGCAATAACTTCGCCATTGTTTACCATGTTCAGAAAGTCACTGAAGATGATATTCTTGTGCGGTGTCTGTCCCTTGTTAAAGACATTGAACATGAAGATCATGAACAGGCTTATCAGCAGCCAGAACGCCAGGTTCCGGTAGAACGGATTCATCTTTTTACTGTTTCTTCTTTCCATTAATTACTCTCATCAGTTTTTATCATAGAATTTATACCATAAAAAAACAGGGAATTCCAATGAAACGGTTTATTGTCGGCAAACAAACGAAAGAAGAAAACCGGGAAAACGCGTGCGTCCCTTAAGACGGCTTCGGGCCTTGCCACGCCACCGGGATCTCTCTACACCGCTCCTTCACAAAGGGCTAACGAGCTACAAGGTTTAACGGGGGCTCAGAAATGCACCCTTAGGCAAAGGGATGTCGCCTGATGATGGTCTGGGCACGATCGGAGCCCACGGAGATAATGTCGATCGGGACACCCACGGCCTTCTCGATATAGGCCACATAGTTCTTCGCCTCTTCCGGCAAATCATCCCAAAAACGGCATCCTGTGATATCCTGGCCCCACCCCTTCAACTCCTCGAAAACGGGATCCACCCGCTCCAGATCCCCCGACAAGGGCGGAAACCCGGTAACCGGTGTACCGTCAAGGCGGTATTCCATGCAGACCTTGATGGTGGGAAGATCATCGAGGACATCCATTTTCGTCAGGGCAAGAGAGGTGATTCCGTTGATCCTGACGGCATGTCTGACGGCTACGGCGTCAAACCAGCCGCATCGACGGGGTCGCCCGGTGGTCGCACCGTACTCGGCGCCCTTGTCCCGAAGGGCCTGGCCTGTCTCGTCGAAGAGTTCCGTGGGAAAGGGACCACCCCCGACCCTCGTGGTGTAAGCCTTCAAAACCCCGACAATTTCCTTGATCGTTGTAGGACCTACGCCGGCGCCACTGCAAACATTTCCCGTCACGGTATTCGAGGAGGTGACATAAGGATAGGTCCCATGATCCACATCCAGGAGGGCCCCCTGGGCACCTTCATAAAGGATTGCCTTCCCGCCCCTGTAGGAATCGTTGAGCAACAGGGAGGTATCCGTCACAAAGGGACGCAGGCGATTTCGAAGGGCATCGTTAAGTCCCTCAAACTCCTTGGAGTCCATCGGTTCCTTATCCAGATACTGAGTCAAAACAAAATTGACCCACTTGATATTTTCCGTCAACCTCTGATCGAAGACTTCGGGGTTCAAAAAATCCGCCACGCGGATTCCGCGTCTGCCGACTTTGTCTTCGTAAGCCGGGCCAATTCCGCGTCCCGTGGTGCCAATCTTCTTCCCCGAGGCGGCTTCACGGGCTTGGTCAAGATATCGGTGATAGGGAAGAATCATATGGGCACGGGAGCTGATCTTCAACCGATCCGGTGTTACCACAAATCCCTCTTTCTCAAGCGTCTCCATCTCTTCCAAAAGGACAAAGGGGTCAATCACCACCCCATTTCCAATCACACACATCTTCTCCTTGTGGAGAATTCCTGAAGGGATGAGGTGAAAAATAAACTTCTTTCCCTCTACCACCAGGGTATGGCCCGCGTTGTTACCACCCTGGAAACGCACGACCAGGTCGGCCTTTTCCGTCAACAGATCGACGATTTTCCCCTTCCCCTCGTCTCCCCACTGAATCCCAACAACCACTACTGACATCTCTTCCACCTTCCGTTTT
>CAZPTH010000122.1:0-4172 GCA_964589315.1 uncultured Thermodesulfobacteriota bacterium | reverse complement strand
CCTACAACCTGATGGATTTGACGGAGATGATATTGGGCAAATTGAGAAGCCTCTTCATAATCTCGTCGTTCAAGGGGGCGTCCAGATGGAGCAGGGAAATCGCCTGACCTCCCATTTTATCCCGTCCAAACTGCATCGTCGCGATGTTGATTCCCTGTTCCCCAAGGGTTGTCCCAATGTTCCCGATAACCCCGGGGCGGTCGATATTTTCAACCAGGAGGATCTCCCCTTTAGGAATTGCCTCGATAATGAAATCGTTATAGCGAACAATCCGGGGCTCCTTCTTCCCGAACAGGGTTCCCCAGATGCTCTGCTCCGTATCCTTCCCTTTTACCTTTATCACGATCAAGGTTGTATAATCCCCGGTGTCGTCTACCCTGGATTCCTTGATCCTGATCCGGCGTTGCTGGGCCATGAGTTTGGCATTCACGAAATTGACGTCATCTCCCATGACTGGTGCCAGCAGCCCCTTCAGCGTGGCAAGGACGATCGGCTCCGTGTCTTTCTCAAACATCTCCCCATGGAACTCAATATCCACCGCCTCAATCCGCGAGGTGCAGGCCTGCGCGAGAAATCCCCCGAGGTTCTCCGCCAGATTGAGGTAGGGTCCGATCCGTTCCATGACATCCGGGCTCACGGCCGGCACATTGACGGCATTCTGAATCGTATTATGCAGCAGATAGGCAATCACTTGGTCCGCGATAGCGGACGCCACACTTCTCTGCGCTTCCTTCGTCGAAGCCCCCAGATGGGGCGTAACGATCACCTGGTCCAGCTCGAAAAGGGGATTGTCTTTCGCGGGCTCTTCCTCAAAGACGTCGAGAGCTGCCCCCGCGACCTTTCCGGAGACAATGGCGTCATACAGATCCCGTTCGTTAATGATTCCCCCGCGTGCGCAGTTGATGACCATGACGCCTTCTTTCATCTTCTCAAAGGCCTTTTTGTTGATGAGATTCCGCGTCTCTTTGATCAGGGGGGTGTGTACCGTAATAAAATCCGCGCGCGAAAAGAGGTCATCCAGATCCGAAACCAGCTCGATTCCCATTTCCCTGGCCCTCTCTTCCGGAATAAACGGATCATAGGCAATGACACGCATCTTCAAACCCTGGGCGCGGTCCGCGACGATCCCACCGATGTTCCCGATTCCGATAATCCCGAGAATCTTGTGATAAACCTGCACCCCCATAAAACGATTCTTTTCCCATTTACCCGATTTCAGGGAGGCAGTCGCCTGGGGAATTCTTCGCGCCATGGCAAGCATCATGGAAATGGTATGCTCCGCCGCGGCAATGTTATTTCCCTGCGGGGTGTTCATGACCACGATTCCGTGACGCGTCGCCTCGGGGATGTCCACGTTATCCAGGCCGATCCCTGCCCGGCCAATGACCTTCAGTTTCTTCGCCACATCCAGGATATCCTTTGTCAGGTGCGTGGCGCTCCGGATGATAATTCCATCGTAATCCCCGATAATCTCTTTCAGTTCCTCGGGGGACAAACCCGTCCTGACATCCACCAGGATGCCGTCTGCGTGCGTTAATTTATCCAGGCCCGTTTCCGCCAGTTTATCACTTACAAGAACCTTCATCCTTCCCTCCTATGCCAGCATTTCCGCGAGAACTTTCAGCCCGCTACCAGGCTCCACGTGATAGCCCATCGTCTTCAGAGACATCTCCAAGGCCCCAATGACCTGAAACATATCCATGGGATCAAAATATCCCAGGTGTGCGATACGGATGATCTTCCCCTTGATCTGATCCTGTCCGCCAGCCACGACCATGCCGTAGCGTTCGAGAAAGGTCTTCTTCAGCGCAAGCCCGTCGACTTCTTCGGGGACCATAACCGCCGTCAGGGCGTCACTGGGAGACGCCTTGGCAAAAAGCTTGAGCCCCATGGCCTTCACGGCCTCACGCGTTGCCTCGGCCAGGCGGTGATGCCTCACGAAAACGTTCTCAAGCCCTTCTTCCATTACCATCGAGAGGACCTCATGGAGGCCAATAACAAGGGAAATGGCGGGAGTATAGGGTGTCTGGTTTTTCTCGGCGGATTTCAGATGCTTTTTGAGATCGAAATAATACCGGGGTGTGTCAGACTGCTCCACCATTCGCCAGGCCTTTTCGCTCAGAGAGACGAAGGCCAGACCTGGTGGAAGCATCAGGGCCTTCTGGGATCCGGTCACCACTACGTCGATCCCCCAGGCGTCCATCGGCATCTCGAAAACCCCAACCGCGGTAATACCATCCACCACGAGGACCACGTCGTCACGCCCAGTGGTCACGGCCGCGATCTCCCGAATGGGATGCATAACGCCCGTTGAGGTTTCAGAGGCCTGGATCAGGACACCCTTGATGGACGGGTTTTCATTGAGCAATTGCCTGATTTTCTCCGGATCGGCCGGTTCTCCCCACGGGAAATCTGCGTAGACGGGGTTGAGGCCAAAGGCCTCGGCAAGTTCCCCCCATCGCTGTCCAAACTTCCCGGCACGGACGACGAGGACCTGCTCTCCCTTTGAGAAGAGATTGCTCACGGCACCTTCCATGGCCCCGGTTCCCGAAGAAGTCAGGACCAAAACCTCTTGTTTCGTCTGGAAAAGATACTTCAATCCCTCACGGACTTCTCCGAACAGGTCGGAAAACGCCTTTTCGCGATGATGGATGATAGGCGCTGCCATACGCAACAATACATTTTCCGGTACCGGCGTGGGGCCAGGAGCAAACAGATATGATTTCATATATCCTCCTTTTCGATCTTCTTGATAGGGGAAGCGACACGTTCAGAATCATCAGTAAAAAAACTAATAATTTCCTATCCGCCACAGCAGCGCATTATAAGATACCCTCAGAAAAGTGTCAACCGAATTTTTATGGGGCCATATAGTGGAGTTTTTACGATGAATGGGCCTTAAGGGGCCGCGTGACGGCAATCAACAGAAAAATGATCGCCACGACGAGAACGGAAATAATGGCCATCACGATAAAGACTGACTGAATGGACCAGGCCTCCTTGATCCATCCGATGAGCTGGACCGCCAGGGCCCCCACCCCGAATTTCAGGACGAATTTCACACCGTATCCCGAATGGCGAAGCCGATCCGGCGTGTAGCGCGCTATCAGCGTGTTCTCGATGGGCTGAAGGCCCAGGAGGAAAAATGTATAGAAAATAGAAATAACGATCAGGGGAATGTTGGTGAAGAAGGCCATCCCGAGGGCCCCAAAGATGGACAGGATATTAAAGACGATATACGCCCATCTCAGGTCCGCGTGGTCCGCGATGATCCCTCCCAGGTAAACCCCGATAACCCCTATCAGGAAAACAAGGGAGGTCAAAAGCGTCGCCGAAACGTTGGGGGATTGCAGAAAGCTCACCGCGTGTGCCAGCATTTTCAGGAGCGCCGGGTTGCGCAGTTCGAAAAGGGAAGGAAGCGTCACTGTCAGACCACGGAAGGTAATTCCACCCAGGATCATGGCAACACAGAGAATCAGAAAGGCCTTCAACATCCCCTTGCCATCCGATGTCTTCCTCTCTTCTGCTCTTTCCGGTTCTTCCACTCTCAAAAAGAAGATGAGGGCACACCCAAGGAGGTTAAAAAGGCCGAGAAACAGATACGCCGCCCTCGGTCCCCATTTCCAGTTGATGAAACCCGTGATAAGCGGCGCGAAGGCGAATCCCACGTTCCCCAGCATGCCGTTGATTCCAAGCCCCTTGCCAATCTTGCGGACCCCCCTGGAAACCAGGCCGATCCCTGCAGGGTGGTAAATCCCCGAAAAGATGCCGATTCCCGTGAGGAACACCGTGAAACCAAGCGGCGTTTTCATAAAAAGGGCCGCGAGCAGTCCGCAAATCCCGGAGCCAAGGTAAAAGGTCGTTAGAAGTCTCTTGGCGCCCAGCTTGTCGGTGGTCAGCCCCCAGGGCAAGGCCGAAATCCCATAAAAGAGATACATGAGGAAGGAAAGCCGCACGACCTGGCTGAAATCAAGATGATAATACGCCGTCAGGGGCAGGACGAGGGCGGGGAAAACCATCATGTTGAAATGGCTCATGAAGTGGCCAAAGCTGGTCACCACGATGATCCGGCGCTCATTCGAATTCATAAGTATCTTTGTATAGACTTTTTGCTCAAAAGTAAAGAAGGTCCTTTACAGGCATCGATAATCCCTGGGCCTAAAATAGGTCTC
>CAZPTH010000121.1:0-7043 GCA_964589315.1 uncultured Thermodesulfobacteriota bacterium | reverse complement strand
TCGAGGAATACCGGGGTGCCTTCGTCACCCTTACAAAGAATGGAAATCTCCGGGGATGTATCGGCCTGATCCAGCCCGTCAAGCCTCTCGCGGAGTCCGTTCAGGAGATGGCCATTGCCGCGGCTTTTCAGGACCCCAGATTTCCCCCGCTCACGAAAGGGGAGTGGCCGGAAATTGACATCGAGATTTCCGCCCTGACCCCTTTCAGGAAAATCGAAGACCTGTCGGAAATCCAGGTGGGAACCCACGGAATCTATATCCAGAAAGGACCCTACTCAGGCCTGCTGCTTCCCCAGGTTGCCACGGAATACGGATGGGATCGCGAGGAATTTCTGCAGCAGACATGCATCAAGGCGGGGTTACACCCCATGGCCTACAAGGATCCCGACGCCAAGATCTACATCTTTTCCGCGGACATCTTTTAACCTCTTAGAGACGTGGCGATGCCGAAAAGACTCCTTGTGGTGGATGACGATACCATCTTTCGCCACATGCTGATTGAAATCCTTGAGAGCGAGGGATATGAGATCACTCCCGCCCGGGACGGGAAGGAGGGTCTCGAGAACTTCAAAAAGGGAACTTTCGACCTGGTTATCACCGACATCCGTATGCCCAGGATGAACGGGTTTCAGCTGGCCCAGGAGATAAAGTCCCTGACGCACAACATTCCGATTATCTTTGTCAGCGGCTGGTACGACCCGAACAGGGATACCATGGAAAAGGGAATGCACCTGTCCCTGCTCAGGAATCAGTCGTCCCATCTCTACTTTCTGAGAAAGCCCTTCCGCATCTCCCAGCTCTTTTCCCTGATTGAAAAGGCAACGGGTAAAACCCGTCTGAACGTGGCATAAGAAAGCTGAAAATCCCTTTTAATCCCGGGAAGTGCCTGCGTCTCTTCGCGATTTTTTCGACGAGAAGAGGTAGATCCCAACGATAAGAAAGGCGGAAAAGATAAGGGCGAGCAGGAAGAGGTTGTAGTGGATGCTTGCCACGTGGTAAACGGAGATGAAGTAAAACAGGACAACCCATAGAATCAAGGGTAACCACGACGAGATTTTCTGTTTCATCTTCCCTATCCTCCTGAAACCGCCACCGCAGGGCTCCGGTTCTTTTTTCTCCAGACGGCAACCAGCACGAGAAAGATGGCCATCCCCACGAGATTATAGTGCATGTGGGGAAGAAAAAGGAGGACGGCGGGAATAAACATCAGCACCCTTCCCCCCCAGGTAACCGATCCATACAGCCATCCTTCCGTAACGATTGTCAGGGCAAACAATCCCACGGTCGTCGCGATTATCGCCCTGAGGATGTCAACCCATGAACCGACGAAGACAAGTCCGGGGCCGTAGACGAACACGAAGGGAAGAATGTATTTGGCGATCCCCAGTCTGAACGAGGAAAATCCCGTCTCCATGGGATTGGAATCGGCAATCCCCGCCGCCGCGAATGCGGCCAGTGCCACCGGCGGGGTTATGGCGGACACCAGCCCGAAGTAAAAGGCAAACAGATGCGCCGCGATGGGAACCACCCCCATTTTTATCAGGGCGGGGATCACAAGGGCCGCAACGGTGATATAGACCGCCGTCGTGGTCAGCCCCATTCCCAGGATCAGGGAGGCAATCATGGTCAGGAAAAGGGCCAGCCACAGGCGTCCCGCGGCGATGGTCACAATGAGGTTGGTAAACTTGAGGCCAAGGCCCGACACAAAGACGGAGCCGATGATGATGCCGGCGCAGGCGCAGGCGATGGATACGGGAATGGCCTTGGTCGCCCCATCCTCCAGGGCGTAAAGGAGCCGACGGGGCGTCATGCGGGTCTCCTTCTTCATGAAGCTCAGGACAAGGACGGAGACGATGGCCCAGAAGGCCGCATACATGGGGGTATATCCGATGACCAGCAGACCAATGATCACGGCAAGGGAGATAAAGAGGTGCCCTCCCCGCTTGAGCTCCTCCTTCGCGTCGGGGAGTTCCTCTTTCTTCAACATGGCCAGGTCATGCTTGGCAGCCTCGAAATGCACCATGACAAAGATGGAGAAAAAATACAGGATGGCGGGGAAAAAGGCCGCCAGGCAGACCTTCAGGTAGGGGATGGAGAGAAACTCGGCAATGATGAAGGCCGCCGCCCCCATCACGGGGGGCATGATCTGACCGCCACTGGAGGAACAGGCCTCCACGGCCGCGGCAAACCGGGGACGATAGCCGATCTTCTTCATGAGGGGGATGGTAAAGGTCCCCGTCGTCACCACGTTGGCCACGGCGCTCCCGGAAACGGTCGCCATCAGGGCGCTGGAGACAATCGAGGCCTTCGCGGGACCGCCCCGGCGGCTTCCCGTCAGGGCCAGCGCCAGGTTGATGAAAAACCGTCCCGCCCCGGACTCCATCAGGATTGCCCCGAAGAGGATAAAGAGGAAGATGTAGGTCGCCATGACCATCAGGGGGATCCCGTAGATCCCGTTTTCCCGCATGAAGAGGTAATCCACGATGGTAAACCAGGAATTGGGCGGGCCGTAAAAAATCCAGAAAAAGTGGTCCGATAAGGCCGTATGCATCAGGAAAAAACCGGAGATGAGGACCATGGCCCACCCCACGGTCCTCCGGGTGGCCTCCAAAAGGATAAAAATCATGGCCGTTCCCATCCAGAGGTCCCAGTTAGTCAGGTCGCCACGCCGCATGATAAAGGCATCGATATCGTAAAGGGTATAAACCTGGATGATGATTACGGCCGCAACAAGGAGAAAATCGATAAAGGAATACCATTTGTACGGATCCCGCCAGGACTTCCTCCCGAGGGGTTTTATCAGGAAGGCAACAACCAGGACAAAGGCAAGATGGGTGGAACGAAAGGCGTGGGCCTCAACGGTTCCCGCATAAGAGATAAAGAGATGGTAAAGGGAGAGGGATATACTTAGCGAAGCCGCAAAGAAGGCGACGATGTAATGCGGCGGTCTTTCCTCAAAAAGGGTCTGTAAAATGGTCGGAGTCTTCTCTTCCTCGTAGGCAACCGGCCCTTCCAAGCTCACCCCCTATGGATCCCACGGATAAATCCGTGGTCTTTATTTCAGTCACCCGGCAAGAAGGACAACATCACGCCGAAGCGGATGTCGACAGCATTCCTCCCCGCATAAACACCGGGTCTCCCGCGAAGACGGATAAAAAAGGGCCCTTGGATTCCTCAGAATCCAGGGCCCTTAGTCTTACTGACTTATTTTATCTTTACGCCCTTTTCCTTGAAATACTTCATCGCGCCGGGGTGGACAGGTATCTTGCACCCACGCAGGGCGTTTTCCAGGCTGACCTGTGAAATGGCCTTCTTCTTTATCTTTGCCAGTTCATCGAGGTGCTCGAAAATCGCCTTGACCACGGCATAGGCCACCTCATCCTCCACGTCCGCGGAGATCACCAGGCCGGTCACCGTTCCCACGGTGGGGACATCCTTGTCCATACCCTTGTAGGCTGTCTTCGGGATGACCGTCGCGAAAAGCCCGGGTTCCAGTTCCAGAACCTTTTTCATGTGTTCCTTGTCGATCCCCAGGAACCGAACGCCGGGTCTGAAATTGAGATCGATGATGGTAGATTGGGGGCACGAGGTCACTGCCATGTAGGCATCCGTGTGGCCGTCTTTCATCAGGGCCGCCGCGTCGGCATACCCGACAAAATCCACCTTGCCCCCGTTTTTCTTGATGCTGTCAAAGGTGATGCCGTAAGCCTTTAATACGACTTCGGCAATGGCGGTTCCCGTAAATCCCACCTTCCCCGGGACAATTCGCTTGTCCTTGAGATCCGCAAAGGAGTGAATCTTGCTCTTCCTGGGAACAGCCACCTGGAAAATTCCTGGATAAAGGGAGCAGAGGTACCGAAGCTTTTTGTGGGGTTTTTTGAATTTTCCCTTGCCATTATAGGCGTTAAAGGCCGTGTGCGAGTAGGTCCAGCCGATATCCGCATTCCCTCTCTGGATGGCCTTGCAGTTCCCTACCCCGCCACCGGGACCGTTGGACGTGGAAATGCCGGTCGCCTGTTCCACAAGCTTCATGATCCCGGAGCCGAGCGGATACCAGGATCCCCCTTCCGGGCCGGAAACCATCTTGAGGAACTTGCGGTTGTACTTCCCGGCAAACGCCGTTCCAGAAACCACCAAGGTCACCGAGCAAATCACCGCCAGACACGCCAATAAAACCCTTTTCTTCATAAACTCTCCTCCTTTTTAATTGTTAACCCCATTTGATTTTTAATCTTACAAAATCAAATGCTGCGGGTCAATATGATTCCTGAGAAGATTCAAAGATTCCTCCGAGGGTTCCACTTCTTCAACGGCCCTGCCAATATCGATTTCAAACCCCACGTTTTCCCTGATAAATTCAGGGGCGACACCGGGAAAACAGGTGGAGAGATACATCCTGCGTGTTCCCTCATCAAACATGAACGTCCCCTTATCCGTAATAACCACGTCCGGTTTTCCATGCGCCTGTGCCCCATTCTTTCCCCCCGGTTTCCAGCCCGGACTTGTCAGGTAATCGAGCTTTTCGACAAACTTCCTCTTTTCGAGCTTCATGAAAATCATCGTCCTGGCCGCGTAAACGGCGGCATCGCTTGCCCCGCCACTCCCGGGGAAACGTGTCTCGGGGCGCAAGTAGGGACCGATGCAGGTGGAATTCAGATTCCCGTACGGATCGATCTGCGCCGCCCCAAGAATCGCGACGGAACAACTCCCCGTCTCCGGGTTCTGTAAAATCGAAAAGGACGCGACAAAACCGGCATTGATACTCGCGCGGGTCATAATCCTCGGGTCCCCCACCGAGAGGGGAAGTTCAAAAAGCTGTGAATCGATCGCCCCCGTCTCAAAGAAGATGATGCTGTTCGGGGCATGGATTCTCTTGGCCGCCATGGCCGCGATCATGGAGATCCCCGTTCCGCAAAAGACAATCTCCTCGTCTTTTATCCGGCGTGCCGCCGCCAAGACCATCCGTTCCCTGGAGGTCGCCTCCCTCATTCACCGCTCCTGTCCAGCCCCGGCGTATATCCCGTTTCAGGATCGGCCTTGATTCGCGCCAGGGCCTCCTCTCCCACCTGTGAGAGGTATTCCACATGGTCTCTCGTTCCGTAAACAAACGTCGTCAGATATTCTTTCAAAGAGGCTTCATGCCTCGCCTTTTCGGCATAGAGTTTTAAATGAACCGGGTCATAATCATAATACCCGTAACAGGCCGTCGGATGGGCGCCATAGGGCATGGGAACCACGGCGTCCACCATAAAAAAGGGGATCTGGTTCTGCATCGGGTCTTCCCGCAGAAATCCGGGCTCGACCAGCTCTTCGCAACTCACGATTACGTGTTTCGAGGCCTTAACCTGCTCCACGTCCGTGAAGGTCAATCCCTTGATTCTCACGGTTCCTTCCGCATCCGCCTGGTGGGCATGAATCATCGTAACGTCCGGGTTCAGGGCGGGAACCGCTATCAGATTTTCGGCCTCTCCCCGGGCAAACGGATTTTCGATAACGTCCAGTTTTTTTATGGGGAGTTTTTCGTTCTTCCGCCTCTCGGAAGCCGAAATCCCCCATCTTTTCACTAAATCCGTCTCGAGGGATGCGTGAAGAGGCATGAAGGGAATCCCCATGGCCCCCGCCAGAAACCGGAGGGAAATTTGGAAATTCGAATAGTCCTCGAATTTGATGCGACCTTTTTCAATGGCACGCTTGAAACAGGGACCACCTCCTGGGGAGAAGCGTGCCGTCCCTCCGTAGGCGATTTCAACGATAGAAACAGCCCCCGCACCAATGAGCATATCGAGGGCCTGACCCTGGGAATGGGCAACCACGTGAAGATTCTTCCTTCCCTGGCGGATCACCTCGTGGCACAAACCCATGGGGTTGCGGGTGATGGTCAGGCCCCCGAGGGTCATAAGATCACCGTCATGCACAAACCGCTTTATGGCCTCGGCGGCACTCATAACCTTCGAATGCTTCCTGAGGTCAACCATGGTGTCCTTACATCCTTCCCAGGATATTTCGTGCCACGATCAGCTTTTCGATTTCCTTGGTCCCCTCGTAGATCTCAACGATTTTCGCGTCCCTGTAAAGGCGTTCAATGCCATAATCCCTGAGGACGCCGATCCCGCCGTGGATCCGGACAGCCTCACCCGCCACGTAAACCCCCACCTCTCCCGCGAACCACTTTGCCATGGCCACCAGCCCGTGATCGACAATGCCGTGGTCGATGTTCCAGCCTGCGCGCCAGTAGAGAGACCGGGCCGCCTCGATCCGTGTGGCCATCTCGGCCAGCCTGAACTGGATCGCCTGAAAACTTCCCAAAGGTTTCCCAAACTGCCTTCTCGACTTTACGTGTTTGACCGTCCGTTCAAAGGCCCCCTGAGCCACGCCCACGCCCTGAGCGCAGATATGGACCCGCGTATGATTGAAAAACTCCATGAAATGATAGAAACCGCGTCCGGGTTCCCCCACCAGGTGGTCCTCTGGAACGGACACGTTGCTGAAAGTTACCTCCGCCGTATCGGACGCCCGAATCCCCAGCTTGCCCCTGAGCTTGTTCGCCTCAAACCCCTCCCGGTCCGTCTCGACGATGAGGACGCTCTGGCGGCGATGTCGGTTTTCTTCCTCTGGATGCGTGACGCACAGGACCGTCATGTAATCGGCTATGCTTCCATTGGAAATGAACATCTTGTTCCCGTTGAGAATGTACCGGCCATCCTTCCGCTCGGCGCGCGTCGCCACGGAGGATACATCGCTTCCAGCGTCCGGTTCCGTTATGGCGGATCCCATGATGGCTTCACCCCTTGCCAATGGGGTCAAATATCGGCGCTTTTGCTCTTTCGTTCCGAAAAGATGGATCATCTGGGAGCCGAAGAGGGCCCCAAGCACCGCCTGGCCGCACCCCGGGTCAACCCGCCAGAATTCTTCCATGATCAGGGCGTGTTCGAGGAACCCGAGCCCCCTTCCCCCGTAGGCCTGGTCCCAGAAAACGCCTACGAGACCGCAGTCACATCCCTTTTTCCACAAGTCTCTCGGAAAGGTCTCATGCGCGTCGGCCT
>CAZPTH010000120.1:0-7121 GCA_964589315.1 uncultured Thermodesulfobacteriota bacterium | reverse complement strand
CAACGCTAAACCGACAAGGAACTATAAAGTATGTTAACGGGTAAATTTGCGCGAAAAAAGCTGACAAACGAAGAGATTGAAAACTTGAAAGAAACGGCCCGCCAGGTGCGGGGGGATATCCTTCGGATGACAACTCTTGCCGGTTGCGGCCACCCCGGTGGCTCCATGTCTTCCGCCGACATCTACGTCACGGTCTGGTCCCATGCCAATATTAATCCCGAAAATCAGGCAGACCCGGCGCGAGATCGGGTGGTTGTGAGTCACGGTCACACGTCTCCCGGGGTCTACGCTGTCCTGGGCAGGCACGGTTTTTTCGACATGAAGCAAGCCGTGGCAACCTTTCGGCTGGCGGGAAGCCCTTTCGAGGGACATATTGAACGGAGTGTGCCCGGTGTTGAATGGAGTACCGGGAACCTGGGGCAGGGATTATCCGCGGGATGTGGTTTTGCCCTCTCTTCCCGGCTGAGAGGGATAACCGGGAACCATGTCTTCGTCCTCATGAGTGATGGGGAGCAGACAAAGGGCCAGGTCGCCGAGTCCCGTCGTTTTGCCAAGAAGTTTGGCCTGAACAACCTGACTGTCATCATCGATTATAACAAGATACAGATCAGCGGGACAACGGACGAGGTCATGCCGCAGCGGTTGAGGGATATCTACGAGGCGGACGGCTGGCGTGTCCTGGAGGTGGACGGCCACGATATGGGAGCCCTTTTTGAGGCCATTGTGGAGGCCCAGTCGGATGAGGGCACGCCTGTGGCTATCCTGGCGCGGACTACTATCGGGAAGGGGGTCTCTTTCATGGAAGGGACACCCGCTTATCACGGCAAGGCCCTGAGTGAGGAGGAGTTCGAAAAGGCCATGGGAGAACTGGATCTGCCAGCGGATCTGTCTGAGTACCGTGCACTGCGTGAAAAGGCCAAGTTTGAACCTGTTTCTTTCCCCGAGGTCGCGTGGCCGGAGGTCGAGAAGGGGGCGCCACGCACCTATGCCCCAGACGTGAAGACAGACAACCGGTCCGCCTACGGTGCGGCCCTCGCCGATATTGCAAAAATCAACGATGAGAAGGAGGTTCCCTTCGCTGTGTTTGACTGCGATCTCGCTTCATCCGTCAAGACCGATGGGTTTGGAAAGGTAAGGCCGGAGCAGTTTTTTGAAAGTGGCGTTCAGGAACACAGCACCGCCACCACGGCGGGGGCAGTCTCAGCAGATGGCGTGATAACTTTTTTCTCCGATTTCGGCGTCTTTGGCGTGGATGAAACCTATAATCAGCACAGGCTGAACGACATCAATCACACAAACCTGAAACTGGTCTGCACTCACAACGGCTTAGATGTGGGGGAAGATGGCAAAACCCACCAGTGCATCGATTACCTCGGCCTGTTGCGAAACCTTTTCACCTTCAAGGTCATCATCCCGGCGGACCCTAACCAGACCGACCGGGTCATTCGCTTTATCGCCTCCCAACCTGGAAATTTTTTCGTGGGAATGGGGCGTTCAAAAACCCCCGTTGTGACCACCAAGGACGGCGCACCTTATTTCGGTCCCGATTATGTCTATGAGTATGGACGTATCGACCGGCTGCGAGATGGAGAGCAGGGGGCGATCTATACCTATGGGGCCATGGTGCCCCACGCCCTCAAGGCCTGGGAGGTTTTGATGGATAAGGGGATCTCGGTCAAGGTTTTCAATGTGTCCTGTCCCCTTAACCTGGATATGGAAAAGGTGGCCGAAGGGGCCGGGACGGGTTTAGTGGTTTCCTACGAGGATCACAACCGGAACACGGGACTGGGGGCTACGCTTGCCTTAGCCCTCTGCAGCATCGACAGGCCTGTCCGGATGATGCGCGTAGGGGTTCATGCTTACGGGGAATCGGGAAAGCCTGATGTCATCATGGCACGGATGGGTATGGCTCCGGAAGACCTGGTCCGGGTGGTTGAGTCTGCGCTGGCCGCAAACGCCACGAAGATAGAAGAAGCGGAAAAGGAATGACCTGCCATGTCCGGGATCATGCCTTATGCTGGCCTGGTCTCCTTCCTGAGGGCCCCGAGCCGCACTAAGGATTCGAAACCCCACGTGGTAGTGATCGGGGTTCCTACCGATTTTGGGACAAGTTACCGTCCAGGGGCGCGATTTGGGCCCCGGGCGATCCGGGAAGCCTCCCTGCAGTATGCCTATGATCCAGTCGAGGAGGGCCTTTACGACATCGAACTGGATAAGACCATCCTCAAGGGCCTGCTCATAGAAGACCGGGGGGATGTCCCCGTAGAGCCCGCCGCCCCGGAGAAAAACTTCACGGCCATTGAGGCAGCGGCACATGACCTTTTTCGCGAAGGGATCTTCACCGTTTTCCTCGGGGGAGACCACAGTATTACCTATCCCATCCTCAAGGGGATGGATGATCCCTCCGTTTTTCTTGTTCACTTGGATGCCCATGCCGACTTCGACAGTACCTTCGAAAGCCCTCTAACCCATGGGAGCTCCCTTCGCATGATCCATGAGAACCGACTGGTTTCAGGTATTGTCCAGGTGGGTCTTCGGGGACTGTTGAGTGATTGGGAAGACGTGGAGGAGGCAAGGGCCGCGGGGGTCAGGCAGTTTACCGCCTGTGAGGTGGAGGAAAAGGGGTTCACGCCTGTTCTTGGAGCGATTCCCAAAGACAGGCCTGTTTATCTCTCTCTCGATATTGACGTCTTCGATCCCGCCATCGCACCGGGGACGGGAACCCCGGAGCCAGGTGGGCTGACCTACCGGCAGGTAACGTCCCTGATCCGTGAGATTGCAGGGAAGGTCACCCTTGTTGGAATGGATGTGGTGGAGGTAAATCCTGCCTGTGATCCAACCGGCATTACGGCCCTCCTTGCCGCTCGTGTGATTATCGATACCCTGGGAAGCCGGTTTAGGGAGGGGGTAGGGTAGGGACTGTTTGGGTCGTTCTGTGGTAACGTTGACACAGGTGAGGGAGGAGGCTTAATGGCTGAAGATCCGGGATTTGAAAAACTCGTGAAGGAATTCAAGGATACGGGGTGTTTACAGCTCTTCGAAAGGCTCGATATCGGAATCCTTATTCTGCACCTTCCGACAAAGAAGATTCTTTCCGTCAACAGATACGCCCAGAACCTCATAGACGCGACGAACTGGAATGAATTGCTCGCCGTTGTGGAGGCAGTGGAATCGGTGATCCCTCAAAGGAGGAGGATCCAGTCGAAGGTCCGAGTTGGACATATCATTATCGGGTATACCATCTACTACCTCGTGGAAGACCATGTGGCAGTCCTCTTCAACGATATTTCTGAAAAAGAGAGGCTTCGGGAGATGGCGGAGGCGACGGCTATGATGGACAATGTGGCCTATATCCTTGCCGGATTTTCCCACGAAGTTGGCAATCCTCTCAATTCTATCAAAACCATGGCCAGTGTCTTGAAGGAGAATATCGGAAATTTTCCTCCAGAAAAGCTCAAGGAATATCTCGAAAATATCCTGTCGGAAGTCGGCAGGATCGAGTTTCTTCTGAGGATGTTCAAGGTCTTCAGGTCTTATGAGGATCTGGATGTCCAGCTTATTGACGTGAAGGCCTTTTTTAAACGTTTTCTGAAGCTGGTGGAGCGGGATCTTCAATCGAGGAACATCAGGTTTCAGATCGAATATTATCACAATGTTCTTTATGCGGTTGGGGATGAACGGGCCCTTCAGCAGATTATGCTGAACCTGCTGACGAATGCCATGGACGCGGTTTCCGAGGTAGAGGAACCTTCTATCAGAATTGATGTGTCGAATTCTGAGAGAAATTTGGTCATTACCGTTTCCGACAATGGAGTTGGTATTTCCCAGGAAGAGTGTGACAAGTTATTTCTGCCGTTTTACACAACGAAGGCAAAGGGGACGGGAATGGGATTGACCATCGTAAAAAACCTTCTTACGCGCATGAAAGGGAGTATCAGGGTAAGACCGAGACCCATGACGAGGGGAACCGAGGTGTCTGTCTTTATTCCTAACAGTATTTGAGGATTCTTCGATGAAGAAAAGGTCCCTCCTGATCATTGATGACGACCAACATTTCTTGATGGCCCTTGGGGACCATTTCGGCATGAGCGGTATGGAGATTTATAAGGCCACGACCGGAAAGGAGGGGCTTCAAATCTGTAAAAAGAAGCTCATGGACGTGGTGATCCTCGATCAGAAGCTTCCAGATGTGGATGGAGACAGCATCTGCAAGGACATCCTGTCCTATAATGATAAATCGAAAATTATCTTTTGTACCGCCTATCCCAGCTTCGAGAGTGCCGAGAGGGCATTGAACGCGGGGGCCTACTGGTATGTGTCCAAACCGGTTGACCTCAGGGAACTTACCTTTGCCATCAAGAAGAGCCTGAGGGAGCTGGAACTGGAAAAGGGGCTCGAAGACCTGAGTTACGCACGTGAAAAGGAGTTTGAGGAACTGGAACTTATCGGGTCATCGGGACTGAAGAGGGAATTAGATCGGCTGATCGAACTGGCGGCGGGAACCGATTCTCCTGTTCTGATTACGGGGGAGACGGGCACGGGAAAAACCTATGTGGCACGGCTAATCCATAAGAAAAGCGGCCGAAAAGGCCCATTTGTCACCATAAATTGCGCAGCGCTGCCTGAGAATCTGATCGAGGAGGAGCTCTTCGGACATAAAAAAGGGGCCTTCACGGGAGCGGTCAAGGATAAGCGTGGCCTGTTTGAGGTGGCCGATGAGGGGACACTGCTCCTGGATGAGATAGGGGATATGCCGTTGCTTCTCCAATCCAAGCTCCTGAGCGTGATTGACGAGAAAAAGATTCGCAGGCTTGGGGACGTGGTGTACCGTCCCACCGGAGCCAGGATTATTGCCGCAACCAATGTTGATATCGAGGGCAGGGCAGCTGCGAATGCGTTCAGGAAGGATCTCTACTATCGCCTGAACGTGTTGAGAATTCATCTCCCGTCTTTGAGGGAAAGAAAAGAAGATATTCCAGAGGTCGCTGACTATTTTCTTAAGGAGATGTCCAGGGGCAAACCGTTTCGGATACCCGAGGAAGAACTGAAAGGTCTTATGGATTATTCCTGGGAGGGCAACCTGAGGGAATTGAGAAATGTTATCGAAAGGGCTATGATCATTTCAGATGGTCTGGTGGTCCGGCCCTCGAGGATATTAAATATTTCAGCCCGATCTAAAGAGGTAAGCCTGCCTTCCGTAGCGCCGCCTGAGCCCGTAGGGCAAACGATCAAGTTGAAGGATCTGGAGAAGCGGTATATCCTGAATGTGCTTCATGCTAACGGTGGCAATGTTTCCAAGACAGCAAGGGATCTGGGATTGTCTTTATCCACCTTGAAAAGAAGATTGAATAGCTATAAGGCCCAAACAGGGTAGTTCATAATGAACTACTGGGTCAAAATGACCCGTCCAAAATGGTTGCCCATACTCTCAATCTGCCCCTTATTCCTTCTGTATTTGAGCGGCGCAGGTGACGTGATCTTACATCAGTGATTCATGAATTGTCTGATGAAAATCCGCAGTAAATAGTTTATGTTGTTTCAATATAAACTTCGTAACTCATTGTTATTTTATCAGTTACAGTAATTGTATTATTAATTTCTGCGCCCAAGTTTTTACGCTACATGGGGAAAGATTGAAAGACGCGGGGCATGTAAAAAATATCCGTGTAACCAGATTGGCATGCACATTGCTATATTGTTGGCATGAGCAAGATATTAATCGTTGATGATGAAAAGCTTTTCCTGAAGATCCTGGTGGAAGGTCTGAAAAACAGGAAGGAAATGGAAGGGGCAGAGATCCTGACCGCCTATAATGGGAGAGAGGCGATTGAGGTCCTGCGAAAAACCCCCGATATGGACCTTGTCATAACGGACCTGAGAATGCCGGAGGTTGACGGGTTTCAACTTATCTCCTACATGACGAAGAAACACCCCAACATACCTATCATTGTCATGACGGCGTATGGCTCCAGGGAACTCGAGAAAACAATCGAGGAAAAGGGGATCTTTCATTATATTGAAAAGCCCATAGATTTTGACGAACTTGTTCAGAAAGCCTCTTCTCGGATCTCTGCAAAGCAGCGTGGTTCGCTAAAGGGGTTCAAACTGTCAACCCTTTTGCAGATTATGGAGATGGATAAGCTTTCCTGTACCCTGCGTGTCTCTGCGGAGGGCAAGAACGGGATCCTTTTTATCAGGGAAGGGCAAGTGATCAATGCGAGGACAGGATTAATCGAAGGCGAGGAAGCGGCGACAGAGATTATAACCTGGGAAGGGGGGAAAATTGATATCAAAGAGCCAGAAGGCAAGGTGGAAAAGGTGATTTCCAAGGGATTGATGAATTTGCTGCTGGAAGCCTTCCGGAAAAAAGACGAGCAAAAGGCCTTTGGAGGGAAGGAAGCCGCTTCTGAAATTGAGCCATCGGAGAAGCCTGAAGATAAAAAAACGGAAAAGCCACAAGAAGCGCAAAAAGTAGAAAAGGTGGAAAAAGAACAAAAGGTGAAGAGAGAACAAAAAACACAAACCGAAAAAAAGGAGGTAGATGGGATGAAGTTAGAAAAGTTGAACAATGCCATCGAGGTTCTGAAAGAGGATCTGGGAAATGGACTGCTTGCAACCGATATCTTCGGAAGTAAAGACGGGCAGCCCATTGCGGGATGGAACAGCCAGCCCGCCGCTTCCGCGCTTTTTTCTCAGATAACGAAGATGATGAACAAGGCCTTGAAGGATGCCGGGTTCCCTGCCCTGAACCAGTATTATCTGTTGAATCTCGAGGGGAACAAGGTTGTTTTGGTGATCTATATGAAAGATTATCAGTGGGGCGTTCTCATGGATTCGGAAAAGGTTCCGCTGGGAATGTTGCTCAATGTGGCCATGCCCAAGGCTCTCAGGGCGTTTAAAGAGGCCATGGCAAGCTGATAATCTTCTTGTAATTGGGATACAGAAGACTTGTGGGAGGAGGGCCCTTTCCTCTGACAGGAATAGGGTCCTACCCCGTGAGGCTTTACAAAAATATTTTACGATCCCCTCACGATGACCTCTTCGATCGTTTGGCTCAGTTTGTCTTTGAAACCCTGAAGCTCTTCCTCTGAATAGCCCATACCATCGCAGAATGCGGGATC
>CAZPTH010000119.1:0-7148 GCA_964589315.1 uncultured Thermodesulfobacteriota bacterium | reverse complement strand
CCCCCCCCCCCCCCCCCCCCCCCCCCCCCCCCCCCCCCCCCGCCCCCCGCGGCGGAGGCTGAAGTTTCGCTACCTTTTTCTGCCCCTCAACCTTCGGTTTGTTTTCAGGGCGGGTTTCCTTCTTGACGGTGATGTTTTTCTTGCCGAGCACGGAGGGTTTTTTGGGGGGTTTCTCTTTTCCCTTGACGGGCTCATCGATAAGCTGGACGGAAATGGGTTTTTCGCCTTTCTTCTTTGGCTTGGGTAAATTGATATTGAGTTTGGGAAGAAAATAGAAAAGGAGCCCGTGAATAAGAAGGGAGATGAGGAGAAATATTACAACCGGATCAATGCCGGATTTTTTTTCGTCTTCTATCATGGGGCCCCCGAATTAACGGGCCGCTGAACGCGCGTGAGATGTAAGCAGCTTTATCGCGCGAGTTTTACGAAATCACCGACTTTGAAGCTTTCTCCGATCAACGGTTTGGTGATAGCGGCGTTGACGCCGAAGAATTCAACTAATTGGAGCCTGCCCTTGAAACGGCCAGGCTCTCGGCCCAGGAATTCCCCGGTCAACTGGTTGAAGATCTCTTTGCCTGGCTTGTCATAGACATTGAGAAGATCTCCCACATAGAGACCCTCATCCCTGCCACCCTGAATGTAAATTTTTTTCCTGTCCACGCGGACAATGTGGGTAAACCATTCCAGCTTGCTCAACGGGATAGTCACGGAGATGGCGATCTTGTTGGCAGCGACCTTTAACGCTTTATCTTCCGCTTCCGTGGAGGTTTTCTCCGCGGAAACTTCTTCAGGAAGGACCTCGATGGTATTGGTGTAGATGTTGTGGCCTGACAGGCCGTCATAGACTGTAAGGATTAAAGAGAGGGTTACCTTGTAGCTCTCTTTACCCCCGTCCGGGTTCAACTGACGGATGATGTTAAGACGTTTTATTTGCGTCCTGAGGAAGGCCTGAATTCCTAAGGCGGCCCCCGCCTGTGAGAGCATGTCCTGATCCACGTCGTTTTTTGACCACCACTTTTTTTCTTTAAAGGTCTTCAGGACCGTGGGTCCCACCATTTGTGCCTGCTTTGACTTGGCCAGATCGGCAGAAATGGCCTGAAAAAAGATGGTTTTTCTTTCCTTCGTAAGGGAGCCGGTCTGATCCTCCAGGGGAAGGAGCACGACGGTCTTCTTCATGATCCGATTCGCGGGGATCGCGACACCTCCGCCGCCTCCCACGTATTGCCCAGATTTCAACTCCTTTTCCAGGCGAGCGATTTTGCTTTCTAAATATCGCTGCTTAACCCTGACGTCTTCCCCAGTAAGTCTTTCTCCGAGGAGAGGGCTGTACTGAGATTTTGGAACATAAACATACTCTGGCTGACCTCGCCAAACGGAATAGAGGGGGTTGGGGACTTTCACATAGTCTTCCCCGCCCTTTGTAACGATTTCCTGTTCCTTTTCAACGGTTTTTTTGTTGCCGCCAAAGCAGGAAAGGGTAAAAACCGCGATAATGCATAGAATGGTTAGGGTCGTAAAGCGCCTGTATCTGTGCATAAATCCTCCTCGAGATTCATTGGGGAAGAGTCTCATATTTTTGGTAGGGTGTCAAGAAAGAGAGGCGCCCTCACGGGGAGGCACACGGTATTTTTGGCTTGGGTCCTTGCTTTTTAAGATGGGTTTCTGTAAATTCTTTCGGTAAAAGGATAGACGGTGGAGCTTGTAAGTTACAGGGAAAAAATCGACTTTTTCGACGCGGCGGGGAACCCTCTGACTTCCTGGGTAGAGGTAAGGGTTGACCCCCTGACGGGGGAGGTCTCGCGTGTCATCAATGTGCCTCTTCGGGACTGGAGCCTGCCGGACCTGGAGGCAATGGCGCGGGAGACCCGGGGCAACTGTCCTTTCTGCCCGGAGCACCTGGGGAAGAAAACCCCGAAATTCCCCCCATCCCTCTTCCCGGAGGGGGAGCTTCGGCACGGAGGGGTCGTCGTGATACCCAACCGCTTCCCTTACGACCGGTATTGTGCCCTGATCATTCTCTCTGAAAGGCACTACGTCCCTTTGGAGGAATGGACGGCAGAGGAAATCTTTGACGGGTTGCATGTGGCGCAGGCCTTTATTGACCGGGTGGTCGAAGTGGATGAAACAGTGCACGCCTTTTCCCTGAACTGGAATTATGCCCCTCATTCCGGGAGCAGCATCCTCCATCCCCATATCCAACTGTCTGTGGGCGCCTTCGCGAACAACCGGGCGCGTCGCCTTATCACCACCTGTTACCGCGAGATGCTCAAGGGACGGGACCCCATGGCCGAGCTTATCGCCGAAGAACAGGCCAGGGGAGAGCGTTGGTGTGGAACGGCGGGACCCTGGCATATCCTCTTTGCCTTCGCCCCAAGGGGCAGGTTTTTTGAGCTCAATCTAATCCACGAGTCCACGGGGCGCTTTACCGAACTTGAGGCAGGGGAGCTTCACCTCCTTGCCCGGGAGATTGCCCGTTCTCTCAGATTCGTAACCCATGCAGGATTTTCAAGCATGAACCTGGCACTCTTTTCCCCCTTGCGGGAGGGGGACCTCTTTCACCCCATGATCTCCATCAGCCCAAGGGCCTGCGTGGGCCCCTACCAGATGAGTGACATCAGCTTCCAGATGTTGATCGACGAATTTTTCTCCCTCTTCCTCCCGGAGGAGGTGGCGGGGCGTTTCCGGGGAGAATGGGAAGGGCCATCGAATCTGGAATAAACCAGTAAAAGGGTTTCTGGACATTGGGAATAAAGCGGAAAAGTGATTTCAATGGGACCCAGGGTAAGCCCGTGATCCCATGGTATTGACCTTGTGTAAGGGGCGACATCGCGCCGAAGCGGATGACGACGGCATTCCTCGCCGCATAATAAGTACGGAACCTCTTGCGAAGGCGGATGAGGGGGTGGAAAGAATCATGTATCGAAGGATTATCTCTGATGCCATCGTAAAAAGCTGTCCCCCTTGCCTTGGTTAAATTCCTGCCATCGAGAGGCGATAGGATGAAACTTGTCACAGTACGGTTTTTGAGTAGGCTTTTTTTGATGGGGCTCGCCGCCGCTTTGCCTTTGGTAACTCCAGCGGCCACGGATGCGGGCGAGATCCTCACGCTAAGGGCGTGCGTCGAGCGTGCTATTTATCATAATAATACCCTCCGTTCCTTCGCGTCTGAGCGTCGAGCTGTTGCGATGGAAGTAAAACAGGCGCTGGCCCCCTTTTACCCCTCGCTCTCGTTCGGAACCTCTTTCGAGAGAAGCGACTGGGAGGATTTGCCCAGAAATGATAATGCAAGTTTGGATTTTAAGGCGCGTTATAATCTCTTCCGGGGAGGGGGAGACTGGTCCACGTACAAGTCGAAAAAACACGCCTATCAGACCTCCGAGTACGATTTTCTGGAGGAGAGTCTATCGGTTGTGGCCACGGTTCAGGACACCTTTTTTGCCATCCTCTCTCTTAAAAACCGGCTGAAGATCCTTAAAAAGTCGGTTGACGCGGCGGCGTTGCACGAAAAACTGGCGCGGAAGCGAATGGAGGCCGGATTGTCCCCGCGCAGTGATTACCTTCGCGCCCAGGTGGACCTGGCCAACGCGAGGGTGGACCTGGTCCAGGCTCAACGGGACATGAAGACCCTGAAACATACCCTGGCGGTCCTCATGGGATGGTCCCCCTCCGTGCCGATCGAGCTGGAAAAAGGCGACGTTAAGTTGAAGGCGGGGGAAAAGTCTTTGCGGGAGCTCTATGACCTGGCCAAGAAAAACCGTCCAGTCCTCAGGTCATATCAGGAACAGGTTCGGGAACTGGTATGGGCTGAAAAATCGGTGAAGGCCGAATTTTTTCCCACCCTGGATGCCTACGCGGAGTCGGGGGAAGGGGGCGAACATTATTTTCCGGACCAAAATTACTGGGCGGTCGGGATTGAGCTGCAGTATCCTTTTTTTACAGGGTTTTCCACCCGGTATGCCGCGGCGAGTACCCGGGCGAAACTTGAGGCGAAACGCTGGTCTTTTAAACAGAAGATTCTCGAGGTGCAGAAGGAGATCGCGGATGCCTATGAGCAGTTCAAATCCGACAAACGCGTGATCAAGGCACGGGAGACCCTCGTGAAGAGCGCCCTTGAGAACCTGAAGGTTGCGCAAAAACGTTACAGGGTGGGCGTTGGTTCTATCGTCGAATTGACGGATGCCCGGGTCGATGCCACCAGCGCGGCCATCGGCCTTGAGAACGCAAAGCTAACGGTTCTGGGTGATGAAATCGAGCTGAGACGGGCCACAGGATGGTTTGTCCCCTTTGTGAAATCCTTAGAGGAAAAGACAAATGACGCGAAAACGAAGCCGTAATCTGCTATTGACCCTTTTTATCCTTCTCCTGTTGGGACGCTCCGGCTACGGGTTTGGCATCACGCGCAGCAAGCCCCTTCCCAAAAAATGGGCGAAGGTGTCCCGTGGGACGATTCGAAAGACCATTATTACGACGGGGGTGATTACTCCAGAGGACGGGGCTGAGATCAAGGTTGGAAGCCGGGTTTCAGGGAAGGTCGAAAAGCTTTTTGTCAAGGTGGGAGACAAGGTCAAAAAGGGGGATCCCATCGCGGTGATTGAGCACGCGGATCTTCAGGAAAAGGTTGCGGAGAAAAAGGCGGCCCTTGAAGAAAAAGAGATGGAGCTGAAGGCCCTTCTCGTCCAGCGGCCCATCGAAATCGAACGCCAGAAGAATAAAATCGAAGAGGTCAAAGCCCAGCTCATCTTGGCCCAAACGACCTATCGGCGTTACAAGGAGCTCCTTCCCGAAAAGCTCATCTCCAAGGAAGAGGTGGACAGGCAACTCAAGGAGGTCCTGGTCTACAAGTCACGTCTTGCCGTTGCGAAAAAAGACCTCGTTTACATGGAGCGAAAGTTCAAGGATGACCAGCGTATCCTCAAGGCCAAGATCCGTCAACTTAGGGCCCAGCACCGCCTCTCCAAGATCACGTTGGGATACGCCTTTATCAAGTCGCCCATCGACGGGACGATTGCAAAGATTTCCACCCCGGAAGGGGAAACGGTGGCGGCCCAGTTATCATCCCCTACCTTCGTCTGGATCATTGATCTTGACAAGCTCTGGGTCAGTACCTATGTGGATGAAACCGATATTGGGAAGGTCCAGACAGGGCAGAGTGTGACCTTCCGTGTGGATGCCTTTCCAGGTGTCACATTCCATGGAACCGTGGGAGAGATCTATCCCAAGGCGGAGGTGCGCGACAATATGGTGACCTATCGAGTCATCGTGAAGATAAACGATCCCCCAGAGAAACGCCGCCTCTTGAGGCCCGAGATGACGGCCTATACCACGATCATCGTCAAGGAAAAGGAAGGGGTTCTTCTCGTCCCCGTTCAGGCCGTCAAGATCGTGGCGGGAAAACACGTGGTCCTCGTCAAGGGGAAAAAGGGAGCCGAAAAGCGTGAAGTCACGACGGGATGGACCGATAGCGGCATGGTGGAGGTCCGGGAAGGTCTCAGGGAGGGTGAATCGGTTCTTATTCAGGGCTTTACGCAGGCGCTGCTAAATCCATGAAACCAGTCATTTTGCTCGACAGGATAGAAAAACGGTATGAAACCGGTGCCGTGGTCACGGAGGTCCTGAAAGGGGTTTCCTTTTCTATCTTCCCCGGGGAGCTTGTCGCCATCATGGGGCCGTCCGGCGCGGGGAAAAGTACCCTTCTCTATATCCTGGGATGCCTGGCACGCCCTTCCGCGGGAGTTTACAGGCTGGATGACGTGGAGGTGGGAACCCTTTCCGATGAGGCCCTGTCGCGATTGAGAAACGCCAAGCTTGGGTTCATTTTCCAGTCTTTCCACCTGATTCCCCAGTACACGGCCCTGGAGAATGTGCTCCTCCCTACCGTTTACCGTAAAAAGGCAAAACGGGAAAAAAAGCGGGACACGGAGCGGGCAAAAGAGCTCCTCGACCTCGTGGGGCTTGGGGCGCGTTATCATTATCGCCCCGGGGAGCTCTCCGGCGGTCAGAAACAGAGAGTCGCCATTGCCCGGGCCTTGATGAACGATCCCGAGGTCATCCTGGCGGATGAACCCACGGGAAACCTGGACAGTAAACAGTCGGATGAAATCGTTCGGCTGCTCCTGGACCTCAACGAAAGGGGAAGAACCATCATCATGGTGACCCATGACCCCGAGGTTGGGCGTCAGGCGCGGCGCATGATTACCATCCTGGACGGCATGATACAATCCGATACACCATGTTCCTGAAGATCCTCAAGGTCTCCCTGAGAGACAGCCTGAAACATCCCCTCTTCACCATCCTGATGATGGTGGGAATTATCGTCAGCATCTTTTCCATGACCACGATTGTGGCCATCGGGGAGGGGACAAAAGCGGAGATCATCCAGGCCCTCCAGGGCTTCGGCTTTGGGGGAGACGTGATGATGGTGGCGGCGGGGGGTGGGCGTATCTTTCGCCATCGTCCGTCCAAGGTGAAGACCCTGACCGTTCAGGACGCGGAGGCCCTCAAGCAGCTCCCCTTCGTCAAGGCGGTGGCCCCTCGCCAGGGGATGCGGCGGTATGCGGTTCATTTCATGGGGCGTTCCTTCCACACGCGGATCCTGGGTGTGACCCCGTCCTACCTCACGGTGGGGGATTACCAGATCGACATGGGCCAGTCGTTGAGTGAACGGGACCTCCGGGATCACCGTAAGGTCTGTCTCCTCGGAAAGACCGTGGCCGAGGAACTCTTCCCCGGGAACCGGGCATCCGCCCTGGGACGGTTCATCCAGATCGGAAAATTCTTCTTTCGCGTCAAGGGGGTGCTGGCGGAGAAGGGGCAGTTGGGGCGTTTTGACATGGACGATAGAATCCTGATTCCCCTGACGACGGCCTCCACCCTCTTCATCCGGGATACCTATCTCCACGCCATCAGCGTCAAGTTGACGGACGCAAAGAATATCGATGCCTACCAGCGGATTGTGAAGGCATTTATGAGGAAACGGCACCACCTCGTTCCCGGTCAGCCGGACGACTTTCGGGTGGTGACCTCTCTCGATGTGGTCAAGATCGTCAACCGTTCTTCCCGTGAGCTGACGGCCCTCCTGGTCCGTATCATGATTGTTTCTCTCCTCGTCAGCGGCATTATCATAACGAACGTCATGTTGGCTTCGATCA
>CAZPTH010000118.1:0-7165 GCA_964589315.1 uncultured Thermodesulfobacteriota bacterium | reverse complement strand
CTCGATCCGGTTGTAATAGATCGTCGTGATTCCCTCGAAACCGGAATCCGTTCCCACGATCAGCCACAGCCTTCCGCTGTCGTCCGTCCGGGCCTGGAAGGGGGTCGGGTTGGTGACGGTCTTCAAGGTGTAAACGTTCTGGTTCGTGTCGTTGGAAAAGTCTCCGATAACGATCATGTCACGCCCGCCGTTGTTCTGATTTCCCTTGTCGATGTTCATTCTGTAACGCCCGGTGGCATCCGGGACCTTGATGGGTTCCACAGCCGTAGCGCCTGCCTTGATGAGAACCCCCTCTCCGGGGCTGCCACCAATACCCGTCATCCCGTCGGCCACGTTGGAGGCAAACTCAACGATGAAGGTGATGGCATAGGTCGAACTGGGGGAAAGGTCCGTGATTTCCCTTTTCACGAACATGAAGAGGTCATCGCTGTGGTTGTTGCCTGAAAGCATCAGGGCGCCTTGGCTCGGGTCGAGGGGCTTGGGCAATTTCGCGTAGGCGTAGCGCAGTTGGTAGGCCCCCTCCTTTCCTACGGGATAGTCGGCGAAGTCTCCGGCCCATCCCTCGGGATTTGCCGAAAACTCGTATGTGAGATTCATCTGGCCGGAAGGGGTGTCATTGTCTCCGGAGGATCCCCCGCAGCCGAAAAGGAGAAGGAGGGCAACACACAGCAGAAAAGCTGATTTTAGATTCGTACGCATTTTTTATTCACCTTGTCGGATAAACTATCATGAATGATGGAGAAAAGGCAAATGGCGGGCACGTTTGTTGACTTTGAGGGGGGGGATTGATAAACAGGCACGAGGAATTCAGATTCTGTTTTCGAGCTGAAAGGGACATGCAGACGGGCGAAATTCTATTGAGCATGGAGAATTTATCGGTATCCTTCGATACCTCAGAGGGCGTGGTCCATGCCGTCAACGATGTAAGCCTGGAGATAAAGAAGGGGGAAATCGTTGGCCTGGTAGGGGAGTCTGGCTGCGGCAAGAGTGTCACGGCCCTTTCAATTCTGAGGCTTCTCCCCATCCCACCGGCCCGGATTGACGGCGGGAGAATTCTTTTCAAGGGGACAAACCTCCTGACCCTGCCGGAAGACGAGATGCGGGCCCTTCGGGGGCGTGCCATCTCCATGGTTTTCCAGGATCCCATGACCTCCCTGAACCCTGTTTTCAAAGTGGGATTTCAGATCCGTGAGATGATCCAGACCCATTTCCCCGAAATGGACAGGGAGGCCGTTGAGAAACGGGCTGTCGAGCTTTTGCGCATGGTGAAGATTCCTTCCCCGGAGCACCGCATGGCGTCCTATCCGCACGAGCTTTCCGGGGGACTGCGCCAGCGGGTGATGATCGCCATGGCCCTGGCGTGCAATCCCGAACTGATGATCGCGGATGAGCCAACCACGGCCCTGGACGTTACCATTCAGGCACAGATTTTGACCCTTATCCAGGAGCTCCAGAAAACGCTCGGCATGTCCGTCCTTTTAATCACCCACGACCTGGGAATCGTTGCCCAGACGACCCAGCGGGTGGTGGTCATGTATGCGGGCAAAGTTGTGGAGATGGCTGAAACATATGAACTTTTCAAATCACCCTTTCATCCCTACACGCAGGGCCTGTTGCGTTCCCTTCCCGGGAGATATGTGGAGATCAAGGGAAAGCGGCCCCTCCCCTCAATCCCTGGGATGGTTCCCACCCTGATCGACCTCCCAAGGGGATGTACCTTCCGGGAACGGTGCGACCAGGCCTTTGGAAAATGTGAAGAGGCCATGCCACCACTCGTTTCATCCAACGGCACCGGGCATCTTGTCCGATGCTGGCACCACGCGCGGGAGGGACGGTAACATGACCCCCACGGAAAGGGAGAACCTGGTAGAAACAAGGAAGATTTTCAAGGATTACCGTATCAGCCAGGGGTTTCTCGGGGGAGAAAAAAGGGCAATCCATGCCTTGAACGGTATCGACCTGACCATCAGAAGAGGGGAAACACTGGGTCTGGTGGGGGAGTCGGGATGTGGGAAATCGACCTTCGGACGCATCCTGGCCCGTCTGGAAGATGGCTACAGGGGACAGGTCCTTTTCGAAGGGACCGATGTCACGTCCCTGCGTGGGGAGGCCCTTCGCGCGTTTCACAGAAAGGTTCAGGTCGTCTTCCAGGACCCGTTTTCCTCCCTGAATCCACGCATGAAGGTCGGGGCCATTATCCGGGAGCCCCTGGACGTTCACGGGATAGGGACCCAGGAGGAGAGAAGGGAGCGTTTGGGTGAATTGATGCAACTGGTGGGACTTCAGCCGGAGCATGCCCGTCGGTATCCCCACGAGTTCAGCGGGGGGCAGCGCCAAAGGGTCGGGTTGGCCCGGGCCCTTGCCCTGAACCCGGACCTGATTGTATGCGACGAACCCGTTTCCGCCCTGGACGTCTCGATTCAGGCCCAGGTCCTGAATCTCTTCCTGGAACTTCAGGAGAAGTTTAGTCTCACCTATCTCTTCATTTCCCACGATCTCCATGTGGTTCAGTTCATCAGTGACCGCGTGGCTGTCATGTACCTGGGGAAGATCGTCGAGCTGGCCCCAAAGGAAGCCCTCTATCATCGCCCCCTTTCCCCTTACACGAAGGCGCTCCTTTCGGCCTCTCCCGTGCCGGACCCTGACAAGAAACGGTCCGTCATCCTGTTAGAGGGGGAAATGCCCGACCCGACCCTCCTGCCCGCTGGCTGTCTGTTCCATCCCAGGTGCCCTTACAGGAAGGAGATTTGTGGTAAGAGGCGTCCCGCCCTGACGGAGATAGAGCCGGAGCATTTCGTGCGCTGCTTTCTGCACAGCGAGGCGGAAGAGGATCCCCTCTGAGAACACGTGCCCTTTATTTTCGTGAGACATTCCCTTTTACTTTCTGACCCTTTTTTTCTTTCCATCCCTAACCCTCGCAGGGGGTGAGATTCCCTTGATTGACAGGGGAACAGGGACTTGTTAAATAAGTGAAAGATTTCACGTTTCAGGAAACGCCTTTGTGGGGGCCTGTTTCCTGGAAATGAAACCGGGACAGAATCCGGCGGAAGGTTTAAGAGAACAGGGGGACAGTTCAGCCTGGACGGACGGGCCGGCCGAGGTGGACGATTGGCAGGGAAGAACGAAAAAATTTCTTGACATTTTCCGCCGGGTTAAGATAGTCTTACTAAACGGGTGTTAAAAAATAAAATTTTGAGTTCTGGTTTTAGGTCAAAAAAGTGAAAGGAGGGTAAGGAATGAACACAGTTGTATGTTTGAAACAGGTACCCGACACAGAGACGTTAATCAAGCTTAACGCGGATGGAACGGGAATCGAAACGGAAGGAATAAAGTGGATTATGTCCCCCTTTGATGAGTACGCGGTGGAGGAAGCCGTGCGTCAGAAGGAAAAGGGGGGCGGAAACGTAACCCTGGTTTGCCTGGGCCCTGACAGGGCCATCGATGCCATCCGGTCCGGACTTGCCATGGGGGCGGATACGGCTGTTCATATCAATGACGCCGAGTTCGCGGAGAAGGCCGACCCCTATGCCACGGCCATGGCCCTTGCCGCGGCGATCAAGGATCTGGAATATGATGCCATCTTCTGCGGAAAACAGGCGACAGACGATGACTCGGGTCAGGTTGCCTCTTTCCTCGGTGAATTTCTTGGCTTGCCGGTCGTGACGATTGTCGTTAAATTCGAGCTTTCCGATGACGGGAAAACGGCCATTGTCACCAGGGAGATCGAAGGGGGCCATGCCGTCATCGAGGTTCCTCTCCCGGCCGTGTTTACGGCACATAAAGGGCTTAACGAGCCAAGGTATGCGTCTCTTCCGAGCATCATGAAGGCGAAGAGGAAACCCGTGGATGTGAAGACGGTTGCCGACCTCGGCGTCAGCGCGGAACCCATGACCGTTGTCAGCGGGATGGAGCTGCCGCCGGCCCGTGAAGCCGGGAAGATTATAGAGGGCGCGGATGCGGCGGCCAAGGCCGCGGCGCTTGCCAAGGCACTTCATGAAGAAGCAGAGGTTATCTAAGCGATAAGGAGGTGATAAAATGCCGGAAATTCTCGTATATGCCGAAGTACAGAAAGGTGAAATAAAGAAAAGCGCGTTCGAGATCACGTGCAAGGCCAAGTCCCTTGGCGGCCAGGTCTCCGCGTGTATCATTGGAAAAGACGTGGAAGGACTCGCGGCCGAACTGGGCAAGTACGGTGCGGACAAGATCTACGTGGTGGATGGCCCGGAATTCGAAAACTACCTGACGGAACCCTACGTTCAGGCGCTGGCCCACGTGGCGGGCATGGTCAATCCTGCCATTATCTTTACCAGTGCCTCCGCCCAGGGAAAGGATCTGACCCCGGCCCTGGCGGCGCGCCTGAAAGTCGGTGCCCTCTCCGATTGCGTGGACCTGACGCTGGAGGGAGAAAAGGTTAAGGCGAAACGGCCCATGTATGCCGGGAAGGCCTATGCCATGGTCGAAGCCATGGGGACCCCGCAGGTCCTCTCCATTCGTCCCAACTCTTTCCCCGTGGAAGAGATCGCGGGGGCGGGAGCCGTGGAAAAGGTCGATGTCCCTCTCGACACCTCAAAGATCAAGGCGGTCGTGAAGTCGGTCGAGGTGGTAGCCTCCGAAAGGCCGGATCAGACCGAGGCCGAAATCATCGTGGCGGGTGGCCGCGGTATGGAAGGCCCGGAAAACTTCAAGCTTCTCGAGGAACTCGCGGAGGCGTTCGGCCCCACCGCGACCATCGGCGCGTCTCGTGCCGCGGTCGATGCCGGATGGATCGAGCATGGATACCAGATTGGGCAGACGGGGAAAACGGTCAGCCCGAATCTCTACATCGCGGCCGGCATCTCCGGTGCCATTCAGCACCTGGCCGGTATGAACACATCCAAGGTGATTGTTGCCATCAACAATGACCCGGAAGCGCCTATCTTTTCAAAGGCGGATTACGGCGTCGTGGAAGATCTCTTCGAGTTTCTTCCAAAGCTCACGGAAGAGATCAAGAAGATTAAAGGCGCATAAACGTGACGGCGGGATGGGGGATTCCCCATCCCGCAACCTTTCTTTACAATTCGGGGGGTGAACATGCCCGGAGCTGAGATAACCAGGCAGTTATATTGGAACGTGGTGGGAACAGGGTTTCCCGTCGCGAGGGTTTTGAGCTATGTCCTCGCCCTTGTGGCGATTATCCTCTTTGTTCGGGGCCTCATGAGGAAGGGAGGCTTCTTTGACCGTGTCAGGATGATGAAGCTGGCCACCGGTCCCGAGGTTCCGCGGACGGATAAGGCGGGCGAGCGGCTGAAATATACCCTTGCCGAGGTCTTTGGTCATCGGAAAATCCTTAGGGAACCCTATCAGGGCGTTGCCCATCTTTTCATCTTCTGGGGATTTGTTGCCCTCTTTTTCGGGACCTTCATGGACTTCCTGCAGGGCGATGTGTTCGAACCCCTTCTCCACGTGAACGTTCTGTCGGGCGGGTTTTACCTTTTCTACTCCCTTGTAACCGACCTGGGCGGCATCCTCGTCATCGTCGGGGTTATCATGTTTCTCATCCGCCGGTACGGAAACCGGCCGAGCTGGCTCGACGACAAACCGGAAGACCGGATCATCCTGTGGCTGATCCTGGTTATCGCCGTTACGGGATTTCTCATCGAGGGCCTTCGCATGCAGGCGACGGAACTCCAGCCGGGACACCCCATGCACCCCTACGCGTGGTATTCCTTTGGCGGCCACCTGTTTGCCCTGCCCTTCTCGGGCATGAGCGCCAAGGCCGTGAAGGCGGCCCACAAGTTTATCTGGTGGCTTCATCTCTTTATCGTCCTGGGATTTATCATCTACGTGGCGTATTCAAAACTGCTCCATATCTTCACGGTGCCGGTCAACATCTACATGCGTAACATGACGGAAAATCCGGCGCCACTCAAAGAGATGCCCCCTGAGATGTTCGAGACCGCCGAGACCTTTGGCATCCACCAGCTTGAAGAATATTCCTGGAAAGACCTGTTCGATTCGGAGGTCTGCATGCGGTGCGGGCGATGCGTGGCGGTCTGCCCTTCCTTCCTGACGGATAAGCCGCTCCTCCCGAGAGACGTCATTCAGAACCTCCGGCAACACCTGGAGGCCAAGGTTAAACTGTCCCTCGACAAGAATGGCAAGGTGCAGGTGATTCCCGACGAGGAGTACGAGGGGCCGGCGCTGATCGGGGAGGTCATCGACAAAGATACCATCTGGTCATGCACAACCTGCATGGCCTGTATCGAGGCGTGTCCCGCCTACATCTCTCAGTTCCCCAAGCTTGTTGACCTGAGGCGTTACCTCTCCATGATGGAATCCGATTTTCCCACCGAGGTCCAGGATGTCTTCCGGGGGATGGAGAACAACTCCAATCCGTGGAATATCGGCAGCCATATGCGCGCGGACTGGATGAAGGATCTCGATGTGCCCCTCATGTCCAAGAAGGGCGAGGCGGAATACCTCTTCTATGTGGGGTGCGCCGGGGCGTTCGACGATCTCAACAAGAAAGTGGCCGTCGCCCTCGCCAAGATATTCAACGCGGCGGGACTCGATTACGCCGTCCTGGGGACGGAAGAGGGATGTTGCGGCGATTCAGCGCGAAAAATCGGAAACGAATACCTCTACCAGATGCTTGCCATGACCAACATCGAGGTCTTCAATGGCTACAAGGTGAAAAAGATTATTACCCTCTGTCCGCACGGGTATAACACCCTCAAGTACGATTACAAAGAATTGGGCGGGGAATACGAAGTGTACCACTACACCGAGATCCTGGCGGACCTCATCAAGAGCGGGAAGATAACGCTGAAGAATCCCGTCGAGGGGCTCGGGACCATGGCGTATCACGATTCCTGTTATCTCGGCCGTTACAACAAGATCTACGAACAGCCGAGAAACATCCTGAATGGATTGAAGTCCGGTTCCCTTGTGGAACTGCCGAGCCACCACGAAAAGAGTTTCTGCTGTGGCGCGGGGGGTGGCAGGATGTGGATGGAGGAGACCCTGGGGACCCGCATCAATCAGAAGCGGACCCAGGAGGCGATCGATACCGGCGTCAAAACCCTCTGCACGGCCTGTCCGTTCTGTTACACCATGCTCACGGACGGGATCAAGGAACTGGGAAAGACCGGCGAGATGCAGGCCTTCGATATCGCCCAGCTCGTGG
>CAZPTH010000117.1:2275-7217 GCA_964589315.1 uncultured Thermodesulfobacteriota bacterium | reverse complement strand
GCCGCCGCCAAGAAGCATGTCCCCCTTATGGAGGAAAACCCGTGGGAGGCTGTGTTCAACAATGTCATCGGGACCATGAATGTGATGAATGCGGCTGTTGAGAACGGGGTTGAAAAGTTTGTCATGGTGTCCACGGATAAGGCAGTGCGTCCCACGAATGTCATGGGGGCCTCTAAACGGGTATGTGAACTATTGATGCATATGTATGATGGACATTCAAAAACTACATTTATGAGTGTCCGGTTTGGAAATGTGGTCGGATCAGCAGGCTCCGTGATCCCTCTGTTCCGAGAACAGATTGCCTATGGCGGGCCTGTAACAGTAACACATCCCGACGTTACAAGGTATTTTATGACGATTCCAGAGGCGACACAACTCATCCTCCAGGCGGGCGCCTTGGGGAAGGGCGGTGAGATTTTTATCCTGAAGATGGGAAAACCCGTGAAGATTGTAGAGATGGCAAGGGACCTGATTCGTCTTTCGGGCAAAGAACCCAACAAGGATATCGAAATCGTTTTTACGGGGTTGCGTCCCGGCGAGAAACTGTATGAGGAACTTATCACGGTAGGGGAAGGCATCGTTGAAACTACCCATGAAAAGATCATGGTGTTGAGGCACGAAGAAGGCCTTTGGAATGGCCACACAAGCCGGGAAAAATTCAGTTCCTGGCTGAAGGAGGGAATATACAGGCTCAAAGAAGCGGCACTGGCGCGTGACGGTGAGAAGATTCGGGCAGCATTGAAAGAGTTAGTGCAGGAATATAAACCAGAGAACAAAACAGACCCTAATTAAATTGCACCCCAAAAGTGGGGGAGTAATACCTTGAACTCAGCATGTCTGAAAAGGGAAAGGTTCAAAAACTAAGGGCTGAGAAAGGGCGGGGATCCCGGGATGAAGCATTAAATTCTTACCCTGTCAGAATTTCCATCAATTCACCCGGGCTTGACACAACGATATCCGCCTCCGCCAGCTCCGACGGTTCCCCAAACCCCCACTGAACGCCGATGGTTCGCATCCCCGCCTGGATGCCCGCCTCGATATCGGTGCGACGGTCTCCAATCATCCAGGCCTCATTGGCCCCTTGCCCATCTCTGTCAAGAATCTGCTTCAGCGCCTCAACCTTTGTCCGGTTGGGGCTGGTGCCATAAATCTTTTCGAAAAATTCCGAGAGCCTGAAATGCCGGGCCACGTTGTTGGCCGTATCCTCCCGCTTGGCGGTAACGATATAGAGACGATCCCCTCGCCTTTTCAAATCCTTCAAAAGCCCGCGAATCCCAGGGTAGACCCGATTTTCCCTGTAACCAACGGCGAGATACCGCTGGCGGAACAGGGCAATCCCTCTGGCGACGCGGGTTTCGTCGTCTGTATTCAACAATTCCCTAAAGATGTCCGTCAGGGGCGGGCCGATGTAGCGAGTCAGCGCGGACTCAGGCATGGGAGCCCTGCCGAGGGTCTCAAGGGCGTAGTTGAGTGACTTTATAATCCCCTCCCGGGGGTCACTCAGGGTACCGTCCAGGTCAAAGACGAGGATTCTACCGGGCATGCGCGAGGAAAACCTTCCAATATCGAATACTTGAAAGGATGAGCGCCCCGCCGATCCCGGTATAGAGAATGGAGAGGTAGGTCTTCGGGAACGGGGAATGGCGAATGACGATTCCCATGGTTACCATGACCGCCACGAGGATGTAACTCTTCCACGACATGAAGGCGAAGGCGCATCGTTTCCCTTCCATGGGGAGAATGCGTCTCACGTTTTTGTCCACGATTTTCAAAAAGCCAAACCGGCTGATAGCCAGGGCCGCGAGGATCCCTGTCCCCGCGAACACGAGGATTTCCACCCCGGCCCGGGCGTGAAGCCAGGTATAGGAAAAAGCGAGGAGCAGACACCCCACGCCCAGCCACATTCCCCCCGCCAAAGCCAGCAGGTAATGTCTCTCAATCCCCGGTTTATACTTATGCAAAACCGTTTTCATATGATTTGACACGCCCCGCTTCTACCCTATTTTCCCCGCTTACCGGGTCTTTTATAGCTTATCGGGCCTTGGGGCCATTTCGATTTTTTATACCACGATTTTGGATACCCCACCTCTTGAGACATCTTGCCCGGGGCGTTGACATAGCCATCATCATATTTTGCCACCAGCAGCCACGCCAGTTTCCACCAGTCCCGGACGACCTGATTTGCCTGCGTTTCGCAGGAGGTGGTCAGGAAATCCCGGGCCTTTTGCGGGTCCTTTTTATAAAGGGCCAACGCCTCTTTATCCAAATCCCTGATTCCGTTGATTTCCGCCCACTCGATTTCATCCTGCTTGCGCTTGATGTCCTTGATGATGTAGCTGTATTTGATGGCCGCCCAGTTGGCGACGAAGTTGAAGGCCCACCAGGCGCTTTTCTGGCTGAACCGCGTGATATCGCACGTGTAATAGGGCGCGGCAATACGTGAAACACCCACATAGAACGGGACGTAACACGTGCTCATCGGCTCATCCGGCCCAAACCAGACGATTCCGCCGATAGGGTCGGGCAGAGAGCTTCGTCCCTGGCAGACGTAACTGAACCCGGCCCGGAAGATGGAAATCGGTCGTTCCCATGCCCCTTTCAGCTTCCGGTTGGGATTCCCCGTGTCGCCCTTCGAATCCATGGGTCCGGGATACCGGTAAGGGCACCCGAACGGGCCGGCCGTTGGTCCTTTGGAAAGATCGAACTCCGTGCCCTGGTAGTGATCCCGATACAGGTTCATCACGTCTCGGACGCCAAGTTTCTTGTCCGGCTTGATAGAAAACGGATACACCTTCGTGAAGCCGTTTTTAACCCATGGGGACAGGTGCCTGGAAGGCGCCATTCGGGACTGGAGGCGCCAGACCCGCCTCAAGGAGTAATAGGGGTGGCTGTATTCCCCCTGGCTTACCGTTTTGAGCCAGTCCAGTTTGCCATCTTCCGGCTTCCACCAGCCATACTTCTTCGCCACGCGGAAGAGATTTTTGGAATAGAGCATGTCGGGATCGTCGGGGTCGACTTCCCGGATGCGAAACTCGTTCGCCGCCACGAAGACCTCGCCGTCCGGGACCTTTTTCGCCACCCAGAGGCCGCCCTTCCCTTCAGGGCTGGGGGCCATTTCAATCACCCAACCCTCGTTGGGATCCCCGATGGGCAGCGTCTCCCCGGTACCATAATAACCGTAGGTTTCGATCAGATGCCCGATCAGTTTGACGGCCTCCCGCGCCGTTCTGCAGCGCTCCGCCGCCACGCGGCTCAACTCGGAGCTGTAGAAAATCAGCTTTCCTGGAACGGGCTGGGCCGTTACCTTCGCCCCGTCCGTGCATTCCCCGAACATGAGCTGGTGCTCGTTCATCATGGCGTAGCTACCGTCGAAATAGGCATAGGTATGTTTCACCTGGGGAATCTCGCCGATGGGGATACTCTGGGGTTGGTCCGGCATGTCATACGTGGGGCCCCGATGCGTTCCCACGTAACGATACCTGACATAAGAATGATACTCAGGTTTATCACCCAGGGCCGAGGCGTCGTAATAGACGGGCCGCATGGATCCAGGCTTGTGGTCCGCCGCCGGGACGAAAACGATACGCTGATCGAACAGCTCGCTGTCGTCGGAATGCGCCACGAAGACCGAGCCGTCTTTCGATGCCCCCTTTGTCACAAGGATCGTGGTGCACGCCGAGGCAGATGCCACACTCAGCGCAAAAAACAACAGGATGAATAAGGCAGATTTTTTCATTTTGTTCCCCTTTTGATGATTCACTTGTTACCTACACGATTTGAGTCGATTCATCAACACAGAGACCTTCGCCTCGGCGACTGGACAAACCCAGGAAAATCAAGTATAGTTTATTATTAAGAATAATTTCTATCATGAATTTTAATACGGAGGCTTAAAAATATGAAAAGCAGACAATTTTTGTTATGGGGAATCCTGGCCCTGTTTATGGTTACCCTATCCTTTCATCCGTCATTCGCTCAGGACAATCAGACACCTGGCGGGCAAAATCAGCCCGCCCAGGCTGGGAAGCAGGCAAACACCCCCATTAACGAGGCAAGGCTTGCTCAACTCCTTGCCCCTATTGCCCTCTATCCGGATCCCTTGCTCATGCAAATGTTCGTTGCTTCTACCTATCCCCTCGAAATTGTGGAGGCCGCGCGTTTTATGAAGAAGCACAAAGATCTTAAAGACGAGGCACTGGATAAGGCCCTCGAAAAAGAAAAATGGGATGTGAGCGTGAAGTCTCTCTGTCATTTTCCCACGGTCCTGGAGGCCATGAACAAAAACCTGGACGCCACAAAGGAACTTGGCGACTACTTTCTCCAAAACCAGAAGGCCGTGATGGATATGGTTCAGAAACTCCGTGCCAAGGCGAAGGAAAAGGGCAACCTGAAAAGCACGGAAGAACAAAAGGTGGTGGAAGAAGGCAAAACAATCATTATTGAGCCTGCCAAGCCGGATGTCATCTACGTGCCTTCCTACAGTTGCAGCTATGTTTATGGTCCCTGGTGGTACCCGAGCTATCCTCCTTACGTCTGGTATCCCCCGCCCCCCGCGTTCACTTTTGTTGCGGGCGTGGCGATTGGGGCGGCCATCTCACACGGCTGGTACCATGCCAACTGGGCTCGCGGTCAAGTGGATGTTAATGTAAACCGAAATATCAATGTCAACCGGACCCCCCGTAACACCAATCGCCAGGAGTGGAAGCATAATCCTGAGCATCGGCGTGGCGTCGCCTACAATAACCCGGAGGTTCGAGAACGTTACGGGCAGGCAGACAGGGCCACCATGAAAAAGAATCTCGAAAGCCGCGGGTATACACCGAAAATGGACCAGCAGACCCGCCAGAAGGTCAAACAGCAACGCGCTCAGATGACACCCCAGCAGAGGCAACAGAGAAACCAGCAGGTCCGTCAGCAGGCACAGCAGATGACGCCACAACAA
>CAZPTH010000117.1:0-2175 GCA_964589315.1 uncultured Thermodesulfobacteriota bacterium | reverse complement strand
CAACGTTCGCAGACGTCACGGCCCAGCTCTTTCAACGTTTCCGGATCCCGGTCGCAGGCCTATCGTTCAAGCAGCCGGGGGAGCTACAGCCGCAGTTACAGCCGCCCAAGTGGCGGGGCTCGCCGGGGAGGCGGGCGTCGAAGATAGAGAAGATGAGCCAAACCAGAATCTTATAGGATGGAGAAACACGATGATTGAATTTTTCAAAAAATGCAAAACAAGGGGCGTGGCGCGCGGACTTTTATTAACCCTGATCCTGGGAGTTTTCATCCTGGTCGCGCCCGTAAGTCAAGTGACCGCGAAAACCCATCACTCCCTCAAGGGAGAGGCCTTCGATTCTCCCCAGGCCGCGGTTTCTGCCCTGATCTCCGCCGTGCGAAAGCTCGATGCTAAACAAACCTTGAAGATTCTCGGGCCGGACGCGAAAGATATCATCTTCCAGGGTGATAAGGTCCAGGCCAGGAAAGGGGTCCGGAAATTCCTCGAAAAATACGACGAAAAACACAAGGTTGAGCTTGAAAAACCGGACAAGGCCATCCTCTATCTCGGCAAGGAAGAATGGCCCTATCCTATCCCCATCGTTAAGGTGGGAAACAAGTGGTATTTCGACACGAAAACGGGGCGGGAAGAGATTATCAACCGGAGAATCGGCGCCAACGAACTCATGGCCATCAAGGTCCTGGAGGCTTATGTTGAAGCCCAGCTGGAATATGCCAGCAAGGATCGGGATGGGGATGGCATTCTCGAGTTCGCCCAGAAAATCGAGAGTGACAAGGGGAAGAAAAACGGCCTTTACTGGCCCGCCAAACCCGGCGAGGAACAAAGCCCCTTCGGCCCGCTGCTCGCCGCCGCGGCCGCGGAAGGTTACCGGAAAACCTCCGAAAAACCGGTTCCCTTTCATGGGTATTATTTCAAGATCCTCACCCGCCAGGGAAAGAACGCCCCGGGAGGCGCTTACGATTACGTCGTGAACGGTAACATGGTTCTCGGTTTTGGGATGATCGCCTATCCCGCGAAGTACGGCGTCTCGGGCATCATGACCTTTGTGGTCAACCAGAAGGGAATTATCTACGAAGCGGACCTCGGCCCCAAGACGGCTGAAATCATCCGTAAAGAGGTAACCTACGATCCAGACAAGGTGACCTGGCACAAGGTCAGCAAGAAATTTCTGAAGTAGCAAGCAGCAATAACCGAATTTGCTCACTGGAAAGGGCGTGTAAAACTGATTGTTTTACACGCCCTTTTTGCCTATGTCGTCCATGGAGGGGGTGACACATTTATCTCTTCAGCGACCCAGGATTCTCCACATGTCCTCCTCGAAGCTGGAAGCAGCAGGTTTCTCAACAATCCGTCCGATCTCTTTCCCATCCCGTTCAAAAACGAACGTGGGAACGTATTTGATGTCATACTCCCGCATCAGATTATTGGGAAGGGTCTTTTTCCGGTCCGCGGCCCACAGGCGGATCTCGAGGCGGTTTTCCAGCCCAGCCTGGTCGATAATTCTGTAAAACCTGGGGATCTCCCTCCCGCTGTCGGGACACCAGGTTCCCAGAAACACCTGGACACGCGCGGCTTTTATCGTCCTCAGTTTCTCGATTATCTCGGGACGCGGCTGGTACTCTTCCCTGGCCTCTTTCCATTCCGGATAGGCGGCAAAAAGCTGGGGCGCCGCCACCTCACCGTAAAACGGGTCCCCAAGGTCACAGGTTGACGGCGGAGAAAACTCCGGAATATCCTTCGCGCTTATAATCCTGATTCCATCCATCGTCCTGAACCCCGTCTTTTACCTCAAACGTTATCGATGGAACAGGTAAAAATGGCTGGCTTGTCGGTGTGGTTTTTCAGGGCATGGGGCTCGAAGGTATAGGTGTAGATGACCTGACCGGGATGGACCTCCACGGTTTCTTCCTCGCTGGAGAAAAGAAGTGCGCCCTGAAGCATGAAGACCGCTTCTTCGTAGGCATGCTCGTGCATGGGGATTTCTCCCCCCGGCTCCAGGATAAAATACCTTAAGGAAAAGTTGTGGTTATACTCGTCTCCCCCCGTTTTCGGGTCTACCAGCCAGCAGATCTTGCATCCTGTAACAGGAACCTTCTTTCCGTTGTAGGTGACTTCCTTTGCCTCCACGGCCGGGACATCTTTGACTTCGCGAATGATCATGTCGTTGTTTCCTCC
>CAZPTH010000116.1:0-7248 GCA_964589315.1 uncultured Thermodesulfobacteriota bacterium | reverse complement strand
TCGAGGTCCTGCCGCCGGATGTCAACCGGAGTGATATCGATTTTACCGTGGAAGATGGGAAGATACGTTTTGGTTTGGCGGGGATCAAGAATGTGGGGGAGGGCGCTGCTGAAATGATTGTCCGGGAGAGAAAGGAGGGGGGAGATTTCACTTCTTTTCTTGATTTTTGCACCCGCCTGGATCTTCGAAAGGTGAATAAACGGGTTCTTGAAAGCCTTATCAAATGTGGTGCCTTTGATCCTATGGGAATCTCACGGGCCCAGTTATTCGAGGCACTGGATGAGGTGCTTGCGATTGCCCAGTCCATGCAAAAGCAGAAAAAAAGCCAGCAGAAATCCCTGTTTTCAACCTCTTCGGGGCTGGAAGATAGCCTGAACCAATCCTTTACTTATCCGGATGTTCCCGAGTGGTCACAGAACAAACTCCTCTCCTACGAAAAGGAACTTCTGGGAATATTTTTGACGGGCCACCCCCTCAAGAATTATGAAGAAAAGATTGCGGCCGCCGGGGTGACACCGATTTCTGAGCTCTCAAAGCTCTCATCGCGAAAATCGGTTAAGATTGCCGGAACAGTGGCTCACATAAAGGAAATAACCACGAAAAAGAACAAGGAAAAGATGGCATTCATAACGCTGGAAGATCAGGCAAGCTCCGTGGAGGTCCTGGTGTTTCCGAGTGTTTACAAGGAGGTCGAATTTGAAATCTTCCCGGATGCCCCTGTCCTGGTCGAGGGGACTCTGGATAAGGCGAACGAAGTCGTAAAGGTCAAGGCCGAATCGGTTGTTTCCCTCGATAGAGTGGATACGCCTCCTAAAACTTTTCATGTCTACCTTCCCGCCGATCATGTAACGACACAAGCCCTCTTTGGCCTTCTAAGCTTTTTGGAAAAACAGATTATCGATGACTGCCCAATTATGCTTCACGTGCAAGACGGTAAATCGGGAGAAGAAGCCGTCATCAGCCTTCCAGAGTCACTGGGGGGGGATGACAAGGAATACGATGCCTTCTCGGAGGTGGTCCAGAAATTATTTGGGGAGAGGGCGTGGGTAGAGCTTGAATCCCCGTTCATGGAGGTCGGCAATGTTGCGTGAGTTGGAATACGAGTATCAAGGAATTCTGGCAGAGGTCATCGGGAAAGAACAGGGGCTTTCAGAGGAGGAAATATTCTCTTACCAGTCCCAGGCGGATACGGCGCATCAGGCATTGAAAGACCTGAAGGAAACGGGGGAGATCGGGTTCATGGACCTTCCTGAAAAGGTCGAGGAGGCGCGGGCGATTACCGAAAAAGCGGGAGAACTCCGTCAGGGGGTAGAAGCCTGCCTCGTCCTGGGGATCGGGGGGTCCTCCCTGGGTGGCAGGGCCTTGAGGGACGCCATCAAGACGCCTTTATACAACGAATTACCCGGGGAAAAACGGGATGGATTTCCCCGTCTCTATTTCGCGGAAAATATCGATCCGGAAACCTTCACGCAGTTGCTGGGGGTGCTGAACCCCGCCCGGACGCTCGTGGTGGTCATCAGTAAATCCGGGGGAACGGCGGAGACCATGAGCCAGTTCCTTATCGTGATGGACTGGCTCAAGGGAAACCTGGGGAATTCTTACAGCAACCATATCGTGGCCATCACGGACCCGGCAAAGGGGGCGTTGCGGGAGATTGCGGTTAAAGAGGGGTTTGAGACCTTTTCGATTCCGCCGAACGTGGGGGGACGCTTTTCCGTTTTAACGCCGGTGGGTCTGTTTCCCGCGGCGATGATCGGAATCGATATCGTGGCGCTTCTTAAAGGCGCGGCGGCCATGGCGAAACGGTGCGCGTCGCCGGAGCTGAAAGAAAACCCTGCCTATCTCAACGCCGTGATCCACTACCTTTACGACGTCAAAAAAAAGAAACCCCTGTCGGTTCTCATGCCCTATGCCGACAGCCTCCTCTCCCTTGCGGACTGGTATCGGCAACTGTATGCGGAAAGTCTGGGGAAACGCGTGAACCAAAAAGGGGAGGAAGTTTTCAGCGGTCCCACGCCCATTCGCGCCTTGGGGGCGACGGATCAGCATTCCCAGCTGCAGCTTTACATGGAAGGACCCTTCGACAAGATCGTTACCTTTATCCGCGTTGAGGCTTGCCGAAAGGACGTAACAATCCCCTATCCGCTCTCTTACGAAACCCCTTTGGATTACCTCCAGAACCACACCCTGGGCCAGCTTATCGGTTTTGAGCAATTTGCCACGGCCCATGCCTTGAGACACAACCAACGTCCCACCGTTGTTCTTTCCATCGATAAAATCGACGAATTTAGTTTAGGGCAGCTTCTCTATTTCTATGAGCTTCAGGTGGCTTTCCAGGGGCAGCTTTACGGCATCAACCCCTTCGACCAACCGGGGGTCGAGCTGGGTAAAAAGCTCACCTACGGCCTGATGGGGCGAAAAGGCTACGAGCAATATGTTAAGGATCTTGAGAAATAGATGTTTTTGAGAGGGGAGGGCGGGAAAATTTCCCGCCCTCTTTGATGTTACTTGAAGCTGGCCGAGATTTCTACCGGGCCCTTCGGGTCGAGGCCCGTGTAACGGGCACGGATGGTCATGCCTGGCTTGGCCGGCATGAGTTTCGTGATCGTTCCCAATGAAAGGAGATCTCCCTTTTTCAGTTTCTTGCCCTGTTTTTTCAGGGCATCCCGTATCCATTTGACGACATTCAGAGGGTCTCCGAGGAGATTGGCCCCCTTGCCGGTTGCCAGGACCTTTCCGTTTTTGTCGAGGATCTCCAGCTTGAAGTTCTTGAGGCGATTCATCCAGTCCGCCGTGGGGCTGAGGGAGATGGGGTTTCCCAAAAGGCCGTAGCGTGCCGCTACGTTGATGGCTGCCAGGGCGGGCCCGTTAAGTTTCGTGCCCTTCTTGTAAAAAAGGTCCGGAAGCTCGATGAAAGGAAAGACGGCATCCAGCCCGGCGAGAATTTCCATGTTTGTTTTTGCCTCATTGATCTTTTCGTCTCCCACACGAACAACGAGATCTCCCTCGGTCAGGGGAAGAACACCGAACTTTGCATCCATCAGCACGCTCGTTTTCCTGATAAGCATTTTTTCAAGCAGGACACCCAGAAGCGGGTGGGATACACCGAATTTTTTCTGGGCGGGTGGGCTTGTGAGGCCGGCCTTGTAGCCCACCGGAGGGCCATAGACCGCCTCGATCCTCGAGACGAAGGCCTCCTGGATCAACATGGCTTCCTGCAGCGTCAGATTACCGGGGAAGCCCGGGACCGGTTCCTTTTTCAGGTAATTGTTTGCCATGTCATCAATGACCTTCTGTGGAACGACGGCGTAGGCAAACGTTGCCACTAAGATCATGGAAAGAATAACTCCCGTTATTAACCTAAAACGTTTCATCTTCATCTCCTTTTTTACTTTATTTTCTTAGCAGCCGTCACAAAAATTGTCAAACTTGATCCGGGTGGTTCGCCCTTCTTTTTTCTCCTTCTGAGGCCCTTTCCCAATTCCTTGTAATAATTCGTATAAACGTGTTATTGTTTCAAAAAGGAGGGTGGTTTGCCAGGTAAGATTTTTTCACGTGGTATCAGACGTGGGGTTCCGGTCCTTAAAAGGATCATAGGGAAATTTATGGAGGATAAATGCCTCACGCACGCGGGAAATCTTGCCTATATATGTATCCTTTCCCTTGTTCCGCTGCTTGTGGTCGGGGCGTCGCTATTTTCCGCCTATGGGCTTTCACAAGAAATGAAGTCATCAGTGGTGGAAATGTTTTTAAGGCATTTACTCCCCTCAACGGCTGAGAATGTCGGGGACTATATCGATAGTTTTATCTCGAATTCAAGAACAATCGGGATTTCCGGGATGGTTGCCCTGATTATTCTTTCTTATTCTTTGTTTAACGCCGTGGAAGGGGTGTTTCAGGCCATCTGGAGTGTTAAAGGCGATCGATCCCTGATACAAAAGATTCTGATTTTCACAAATGTCCTCTTCTGGACCCCCCTGCTGATGGGAATGTCCGTTTATCTGAGGACTCGTTTGGAGTTCGTCTACCACGCCAATGTTTTTACCGAGTATGGCATTTCGACTGTTGCTTTCCTATTGCCATGGGTGGGATTTACAGCGGCATATCTGATTATCCCCGTCGCGAAGGTGCGATTGAAGTCGGCGGCCCTGGGGGGGATTGTGGCCACGGTTTTCTGGTATCTTATTTTACATGGGTTTGATCTCTATGTGAAATATACCCAGTCCATGCAGACCTTGAGTAAACTGTATGGTTCCCTGGTTATCATTCCAATTTTCCTCATCTGGATATACTTTTGCTGGGTCGTAACATTTTTTGGAGCGGAAGTAGCCTTTTATCATCAGTTTCCGAAATTTAATTCCCGTGAGACCGGAGAGGGTGATTTCTTTACGGTTTTGGCTATTCTGATTTTTGTGGCCTCGGAATATGAACAGGGCAGCGGGTGCGTGGAAGAGGATGAGATCGTGAAAAGGTGGCCGGGATCGAATGGTGTTCTCAGAAAACTCATTGACCTTGGAATCTTGGTTGAGGCAGACGAAGGCTACCTCTTGACAAAACCATCCGGCATGATTTCTGTCGAGAGGCTCTACCAGATCTTTGCTCCCCGAGAGGGGGTGGGGAAGGTATATGAGATGTTTGCGAAAGAAGTCAAAGGAAAAACGCTCAGGGATTGCCTGGGTTGAGCCTTGTGCTCAGGGGAGATCTTTGGCAAGTTCGGCATAGAATTCATGAGTTTTTCTGAGATGTTTTTTGGGGCTTTTCCCCCTTAGCACCTGATCGGGGCTGACCCATCCCACCTCACCCAGGTGGTCCATGCCCTCCAGAATCCCTTTGAAGTAGCGTTCACGCCATTTGGCTGATTTGACGGATACCATGCCGTCGTTATCTCCCTCCAACCGATAGATGAGGATATGGGAACGTTTATGGAATGCGGAGATGCCAGGGAGGGGATGCCGTCCGGCATAGGTCTGGAAAAGGATGTCGCCTTCGCATGAGGCCTCAAATTCCTTGACGTCTTCACGATTGTTGTAGGCGATGCAGGCCCGTGTCCCCACGTCTTCAAGTCCTTTGATATACATGCGAACGCCCCCAGATAATCGAAGTAGGGGTTCCATCCGTTGCATGATCCGGTCTGCGAGAGGGGATCCCTCGTGAGGCGTGGAGATGGTTGTCAGGGAGGCGATTTTTTCGTGAATCTGGTCTTTGTGCCGGTCGTTGAAAAGCATGTGGCGGGCGTCTAATCCCCCCATGCTGTGCGCGATGAGGTTTACCTTTGGGGCGTGTGTTTCCTGCAGGACGTGAATAACCGTGTGTTTAAGGCATTCCGCGCGTTTGTCTACCCCTTTCGCCCATGGCAGGTTGGCGCAGAAAGCAGAGAAACCTTTTTGAATCAGCATGGTCCGGATGCCTTTGAAGTAGTGAAATCGGTCCAGGAACACGGAGCTGGTCCGGTCAATCCCGAGAAGGTTGTCCCAGAGGACATCAAATCGGGCGATGCCGTGCACGAGAACGATGGGGTAAGTCATAAGGGTTTCTTCAAAAATCCCCTATTGGAGGAAGTGGCCGTCGGGGAGATCGCTTTTTTCATCAACTAATTTAAAAGGATTTTCCATGAAGGCCTTTTTGCACGATGGGCAAAGGATGAAGGCCCTTTTCTCGTAAACGTCGTCCATGGCCTTGCCCGGGGGCTCGTTTTTGAGGTTTTTTATCAGGTTTTCGATCTGCGTGTCGGAACTGTATTGGTAGTCTCCAATCCGGAGAAACCCGTCGAAATCAGCCGTGGCCTGGATGATAATGAGGTATTTCGTGCTGCCTGGAGGCAAGGATTTCCCGCATCGGTCACACGTTATCATGTCTTTCCCTTTCTCCGAAGATTTCTTCTGCCCACAGTTTTATATCATGAAGCGCCCTTTGTGCCAAAGCCTCCTTTTTCTCTTTTCGCTTTACCCGTGTCGGAAGGGGACTGACCAGGCCCCAGTTGGCCCCCATGGGAGAAAACCTTTTCTGAGGGGTTATAATATGGCGATAAAGTCCCCCGAGAACTGTGGTGGCGGGTGGAGGAACCATGGTGGGGATGCAAAGAAAAAGGGCGCACAATAAACCGATGGCTGTCGATTCGAGATAACCCTCAACGCCGGTGATCTGGCCGGCAAGATAGATTCCAGGGGCTTTTTTCAGCTCCAGCTTTGGCGTCAAAATTTCTGGGGAACGAAGATAGAAGTTTCGGTGGATGGTTCCGAAGCGGGCGAATTCGGCCCTTTCGAGGCCAGGCAGTGTGCGAAATATCCGTTCCTGTTCGGGAAAGGTCATCTTGGTCTGGAACCCCACCATGCTGTAGAGCTCGCCTGAAAGGTCTTCCTGGCGAAGCTGAATCACAGCGTAAGGGCGCTTTCCGGTCCTGGGGTCCGTGAGCCCCACCGGCTTCATGGGGCCAAAGGCGAGGGTGTCCCTTCCGCGTTCCGCGAGAATCTCGATAGGCATGCACCCCTCGTAATAGGTCTCCGATTCAAAGGGGTGAAGGGGCACCTTTTCTGCGTGGAGAATAGCCTCTACAAAGTGTTCATACTGTTCTTGATCGAGGGGGATGTTCAGGTAGTCGTCTCCGCCTTTGTTGTATCGGGATCCTCGAAAGACGATAGAGGTGTCGATGCTGTCCGCGTAGATAATGGGTGAAGTGGCATCGTAAAAATAAAGGGCATTACTCCCCGTGACCTGTTTCAGATTTTCGATGAGATCGGGATGGGTTAAAGGACCGGTGGCAAGGATGGCGGGTCTTTCTTCAATTTCTTCCAGGGAGTGGATGATTCGGTGCTCGATCTGAATTTTTGGGTGAGATTCAATGTGGCGGGTAATTTCCTCGGCAAAACGTTCCCTGTCCACACTGAGCGCGTTTCCCGCCGGAACGGCGTGGCGACGTGCCGAAGCCATGATAAGCGAGTCAAGGAGAGTAAGTTCTTTTTTCAAGACCCCTGTGGCCGTTGTGATCTGGAGAGATTTAAGGGAGTTGCTGCAGACCAGCTCCCCGAACAGGGGGGATTTGTGCGCGGGAGAAAAGGCCTTGGGTTTCATCTCCAGGAGGGTCACCTGGAACCCATGTTCCGCGAGTTGCCAGGCGGCTTCTGATCCCGCCAGGCCACCCCCGACAATGGTGACCCGCGAGGCGTGGTCTAAAGTTGGGCCCATTTGCAGAGCCTTCTTTCCATGATTTCGACGATTTCGTAAAGGAAGATTCCGAGGACACTCATGCCG
>CAZPTH010000115.1:0-7248 GCA_964589315.1 uncultured Thermodesulfobacteriota bacterium | reverse complement strand
ACAGGACGACGGCGCTTCCCAGGCCCGAGTCCCTGCGGCAGAACTCCTCCACGATCAGGGCGTTCTCGAAGATTCCATAGCCCTGCCCGCCGTATTCCTCCGGAAAATGGATACCGACAAATCCCAACTGGCAGGCCTTCTTCCGAATATCGAAGGGGAACTGGTGGGACTTTTCCAGTTCCATGGCGAGCTGGGGATCGAATTCCCCTTCCGCGAACTCACGGGCCGCCTTGACAATTTCCCTCTGTTCCAGGTTCAGTTCAAAATCCATATATTCTCCCGTTGGTCTCGTTTATTTCGTTTATCTCGTTTATTTGGTTCATTAAGTTTTAGGTGATTAAGTTATTAAGTGTTAAGTTCTGCGCCTAAAACTTACAACCTAAAACTTAAAACTCCTTGTCTATCCCCTCATCTCCTTCACCTTTTCCGTCAGGGCGGGGACCACCTTGAAGAGGTCGTCCACGATCCCGTAATGGGCGATGCCAAAGATGGGCGCCTTCGGATCCTTGTTGACGGCGATGATGGTGCCGGCATTTTTCATCCCCGCCTGGTGCTGAAAGGCCCCGCTGATCCCCAGGGCGATATAGACCTTGGGCTTGACGGTCTTCCCGGAGGTACCCACCTGACGTTCCTTGGGCAACCACTTCTTGTCCGCCACCGGGCGGGAGCAGGCCACCACCCCTCCCAGGGTCTTGGCCAGTTCCTCGGCGATGGGGATGTTGTCCGCGTCTTTGATGCCGCGTCCCACGGAGACGATGATGTCCGCCTGGGTGATATCCACATCCCCCACGGCCGCCTCCAGGTATTCCACGAAGGTCCGCGCGGAGAAATCCCCTTCGATCGCCCCGGTGATCTCCTGGACCTCCCCGGAGACGGTCGGGACGTCTTCCGCGGGAAAGGCCCCGGCCCGAACGGTGCAGAGCATCTTGTCCGCGGGTTTCAGGGAGACCTTGGCGTTGACCTTGCCGCTGTACATCTGCCGGATGGCGACAAGCCCCCCGTCCACCTCGATGTCCACCACATCAGTCGTGAAAGGAATCTCCCATTTGGCCGCTACGGCCGGCGCCAGGTCCATACCAAAGGCGGTCTGCCCCATGAGGATGAGCTGGCAGTCCACGTTTTCAAAGATGTTGGCAAAGGCCGCCTGATATCTCAGGGGCTCAAAATCCTTCAGATTAGAGTCGAGATAGGCCACAGTCCGGTGGGCGTGGGGCGTAATCTTGTCGAGAAGCCCCTTTTGAGACACATCCCCCAGGAAAAGGGCGATGACCTGTCCGTCGTTTCCCGCCAACTGATGGGCCTTGCCCAGCATTTCAAAGGTGATATCCCTCACCTCGTTCTGTCGATGTTCCACCAATACGGCTATCTTTTCCATTTACGCGATCCCTCCCCGCTCTTTGAGTATCTTGACAAGTGCTTCAGTCTTTTCGTCCATGGTGCCTTCGAGAATCTCCGCCCCTTCCCCGACAGGCGGGAAAAAGAGCTCCTCGACCTGGCTTAAAGAGCCATTCAGGCCGACTTCTTCCTCAGACAGGCCGATATCCGCCACGCCCTTGGCGCCAATCTCCTTCTTGGCCACCCTGCGAATCCCCATGATGGAGACGTAACGGGGCTCGTTGATCCCGGTCTGGATGGTGAGCAGGGCCGGGAGTTTGAGGGTGTCTACCTCCTCCAGTCCGCCTTCCAGCTCCCTGTGGACGGTAAGGGTCTCCCCATCCAACTGAATATCCGTCACAAGGGCGGCATAGGGAAGGCCGAGCATCTGGGCCAGGGCTACACCCGTGGCTCCAAACCCGTCATCGTCCGCCTGGACCCCGGTCAGAATCAGGTCGTGTGGGATGTCCTTGACGGCCGCGGCCAGGATCTTCGCCATGGCGTAGGCGTCGGATCCCTCGAAGGCGGGATCGGTCAGCCGGATGGCCTCGTCCGCCCCCATGGCCAGGGCCCGGCGCAGGACCTCGTTGTTCTCTTCGGGGCCCACGGAGATGACGGTAATGGTCCCTCCCTGGGCCTCCTTTAACTGGATGGCCGCCTCGACGGCATAGTTATCCCACTCGTTGATGGAGAAGACGAGACCATCGGTGTCGATCTCTTTTTTGCTGCTGTCGATAACAAGATCGGCCTCTGCCGTCTCCGGTACCCGTTTGATACATACGACAATATCCATATCCATTTTCCTCCTTCAGAATCGTTCAATTTATTCGGCTGAAGGCTGAAGTCCGAAGCCTGAAGGTTAAATAATCTCATTCACTCGAACTTTGAGCTTTAAACCATTCCATGCTCTTTACTCAGTCCTCAGTCCTATGTTTTTACCTCTAACTTTCCCCCTCCGGTGTGACCCCCAATCCCATGGAGGCCAGTTCCATGAGGTCGATGACCTTGATCTTTTCTTCGTTCCCCGTGGTCTTGACCGCGTCTTCCAGGGTCAGCAGGCAGAAGGGACAGGCCGTGATGATGGCCTCAACCCCCATCTCGAGGGCATCCTCCACCCGAACTTCCGAGAGACGCTTCCCCACGCCGGTGCCTTCCATCCACATACGGCCCCCGCCCCCCTCACAACAGAGGCTGTTCTCGCGGCAGCGGCCAAATTCAACGAATTCTATCCCGGGAATACTCTTGAGAATGTTTCGCGGCTCATCAAAAACCCCGTTCTGCTTTCCCAGGTAACACGGGTCGTGGTAGGTCACCTTCATGGGGACCTCGGTGCTGAAGGAGAGTTTTTCCTCCCGGATCAGGTCCCAGACGAACTGGCTGTAATGCATGACCTCGCTTCCCAGCCCCTCGTATTCGTTTTTCAGGGCGTTCATACAGTGGGGGGAGGTGGTCACGATGGTTCCGGGATGCACCTTTTCAAAATTCTTCATGTTTTCTTCCATGAGTTCTTCGAAGAGCCCCACCTCTCCCATGCGTCGTATCTCGCTGCCGCAGCAGACCTCTTTGTTCCCGAGGATCCCGAAGGGGACCTCCGCCGCCCTGAGGACCGTCACCAGGGATCTGGCAACAGACTGCACCCGCGGGTCATAGGACGCAGCACAGCAGACGAAGTAGAGGACCTGATCCGGGTCCATCTCCAGGGCGTTTGGGATCTCCAGATCCTGGGCCCACTCGGCCCGCTTGTTCTTGGCACGCCCCCAGGGGTTGCCATATTTGTAGGCCCCCTCCAGGGCGTCGATGATGGTCTTTTCGATCTGCCCCTCTTCCACCATCATTTCCCGGAGCCCGATGATGGCATCCACCGGCCTGAGCCCCCGGGGGCACCGGATGGCGCAGGTGGAACAGGTCGTGCAATCCCATATCTCCAGGCGGTCGAAAAAGATGTGCAGGTCTTCACGGACCGCCGATTCCCTGACCACCCTCCGGATATTCAGGGGAGATTTAATCGAGATCGGACATCCGCCGGTGCATTTGCCACATTGAATACACGCGTATAGGTCCAACCGCTCCGGCAGCGGTTGCTGAAGTTCTTCCACCTTTAACCTCCCCGAAGGATTTCGCGCGCGATGACCATTCGCTGGACCTCTGAGGTTCCCTCATACAAGGTTGTCACGATCACGTCCCTCAAAAACCGTTCGACAGGATAGTCCTTTGTATACCCATACCCCCCGAGCATCTGGATCGAACGGATAGCCACCCTCCGCGCCGCCTCGCTGGCAAAGACCTTCGCCATGGAGGCCTCCTTGGTAAATTTCCTACCGTTTTCCTTGAGATACGCGGCCCGCAAGATGAGAAAGCGCGCCGCCTCCAGCTCCGTATAGGAATCCGCGATCATCCACTGGATTGCCTGGAAACTGGAAATAGGTTTTCCAAACTGCTCCCGGTTCTTCGCGTAATCCGTCGCGTATTCGATGGCGGCGAACCCGATCCCGAGGGCAAGGGAACCGATTCCGATGCGCCCTCCGTCCAGTTCCATCATGGCAATCTTGAACCCGTCACCTTCGCTTCCCAGGAGGTTTTCATCCGGGACCCAGCAGTCCTCGAAAATCAGCTCGTTGGTGGTGGAGGCACGCTGTCCCAGTTTCTCCTCGTTTTTCCCCACCTGGAATCCCTCGCGGCCTTTCTCCACCACGAAGGCACTAATCCCCTTTCCCTTGCGGGCGGACTTGTCTGTCACGGCCCAGACCACGGTGATCCCGGAATGCTCCCCGCTGGTGATCATGGTCTTGGTCCCGTTGATGCGGTACCCGTTGCCGTCCCGGACGGCCGTGGCACGGATGCTGGCCGCGTCAGACCCCGCGGATGGTTCCGTCAAGGCGAATGATCCGGCAGGATAAGTCCCGTCACAGATCTTGGGAAGGTGTTCCTTCTTGATTTCTTCCGTGGCGAACTCCTGGATGACCTCTGCCACCATGTTGGTCACCGAGGTGGTCACCCCCGTGGCGGCGCACGCCTTCCCGATCTCAGTGATGGCCAGGCTGTAGGCAATGACCCCCACCTCTGATCCCCCGTAATCGATGGAGATATTCATCCCCATCAATCCCAACTGGGCAAGTCTTTTCAGGTTCTCGAAGGGAAAGGCCTTGGTTCTATCCAGCTCCTCCGCCACGGGTTTCAGATGCCTCTCGGCAAAATCCCGCGTCATCTGCTGGATCATCTCCTGCTCGGACGTCAGCTCAAACATTTTCATCCCCTCTCACTAAGACTCGTAGGTATAAAAACCTCTTCCCGTTTTCCTTCCCAGAAAACCCGCGTCCACGTACTTCTTGAGCAGGGGACAGGGACGATATTTGGGGTCGCCAAACCCTTCATACAGGACATTCATGATAGCAAGACAGGTATCCAGCCCGATTAAATCGGCCAGGGTCAGGGGACCCATGGGATGATTCATCCCCAGCTTCATGATGGCGTCGATCGATTCCGGCGTGCCCACCCCTTCAAACAAGGCATAAATCGCCTCGTTGATCATGGGCATGAGGATACGGTTCGAGATGAATCCGGGGAAGTCGTTGGCCGGCACAGGGGTCTTCCCCAGTTTCTTCGCCAGTTCCTCTACCACGTTATACGTCTCGTCACTGGTTTCCAGCCCCCGGATGACCTCCACGAGAACCATCATGGGAACGGGATTCATAAAGTGCATGCCGATAACCTTCTCAGGACGTTTCGTTGCCGCGGCAATACGGGTGATGGAGATGGAGCTTGTGTTAGATGCGAGAATGACATCCTCCCGGCAGATGGAATCCAGGTCCCGAAAGATTCCCAGCTTCAAACCCTCATTCTCAGTGGCGGCCTCCACCACGAAATCGGCATCTTTCATGTCGGAAAGTTCGACGGTTCCCTTGATCCGCCCCATGGCCGCGTCCTTGTCTTCCTGGGTCATCTTGCCTTTCTTGACAAACCTGTCCAAGCTCCTGGAAATGGTGTTCAGGCCGCGCTGAACAAACTCGTCCTTGATATCGGACATAATCACATCAAACCCAGATACGGCCGCGACCTGGGCGATCCCGCCACCCATCTGTCCCGCACCGACCACACCAAACTTCTTGATATCCATCGCAGAATCCTCCTTAACCCCGAATCCCGGGGTTCAAAAATTTAATTAAATCTTCTCGACCGTTAATCCCACGGCCTCGCCACCACCGAGGCACAGGGTCGCCAGTCCCTTCTTCGCGTTCCGCTGTTTCATGGCGTAAAGCAGGGTCGTCAACACCCGCGCCCCGCTGCACCCGATGGGATGACCCAGGGCCACAGCGCCACCATGGACGTTGACTTTCTCCTCGGGAATACCGAGGGTTCGAAAAATGGCCACGGTCGAGGCAGCAAACGCCTCATTGATCTCGAAAAGCTCTACTTCGTCCTGCGACCAGCCCGCCTTTTTCAGGACCTTGGGAATACACTGAATGGGCGCCACGAGGACATCCTCAAGAGGCACCCCCGCTGAGGCCTGGGAGATGACACGTGCCATGGGCTTCAGCCCCATGGCCTTCGCTTTCGAGGCGGACATGACCACCAGGGCCGAGGCCCCGTCGCTCAGCTTGGACGAGTTCCCCGCCGTTACCAGCCCCCCCTCTTTGAAAACGGGGGCCAGCTTCTTTATCTTTTCCGGATCCGGTTCACGGGGCCCTTCATCCTTTTCAATCACGGTTGCCCCTTTCCGGGTTTTGACCTCGACCGGCATGATTTCCTCTTCGAAAAGCCCATTTGACATGGCGTCAATGGCCTTCCGGTTGGAGTTCAGGGCGAAGGTATCCTGATCTTCCTTGGTAATCTTGAACTTCTCGGAAACAAGCTCAGCGGTATAGCCCATGTGATAGTCGTTGATGACGTCCCACAACCCGTCGTGAACCATGCCGTCCACAAGCTTTCCGTCCCACAGACGATACCCGTTTCGCGCCTTGTCCAGGTAATAGGGGGCGTTGGACATGCTCTCCATGCCCCCGGCCACGACGATTTCGGCGTCCCCGACCTGGATGGCCTGGGTCGCCAGCATGACGGCCTTCAGACCGGAACCACAGACCTTGTTGACGGTGATGGCTCCCGCTTCCACCGGGATCCCTGCCTGAAGCATGGCCTGACGACCAGGGTTCTGCCCCAGGCCGCAGGGAAGTACGTTCCCCATGATGACCTCATCCACGTCGGCCTTCGCGATACCCGCCCGTTTGACCGCCTCGGTAATGACCATGGCCCCCAACTGGGTTGCCGTAAAGGGCGACAACCCCCCTAAAAAATTCCCGATGGGGGTACGCACCGCGCTGACAATGACAACCTCTTCCATTTTTCCCTCCCGGAACGGGGTTTATGTCCCCTCGCTTAATTTCTCCTCAATCTTCTCCCGGTAGCTCATGATTTCCGTTTTAAGCTTCTTGAGATTTCTGATGCGCTCATCAATCTCCTCCATTCGCCGGTCCAGGAGCTCAAGGAGTTTTGGCAAAACCTTTTTATTCGTTTTATGAATCCGGTATATATCCTCCAGCTCTTTCATCTCCACCAGCGTCAGGCCCAGGAGTTTCAGCCGCTTGATAAAACGGAGACGCCGCAGGTCCTGATCCGTGTAGACCCGTTTGGCCCCCTCGATCCGCTTGATGGAATTGAGCAACCCGACCTCTTCGTAATACCGAATCGTCCGGGGGCTCATGTCCAGAATACTGGCCAACTCACCTATCTGATAATGTCTGTCTTCACCCATGACACTTTACGTTAACTGGCAACATTTGTAAAATAAAAAATGAAAACTTTCAATGATCTTATTGCTGCCGTTCTTTGCCTTCTCTCCTTTTCAAAATCGTATTTCTTGTGTCCGGGGGAGGGGGAGTG
>CAZPTH010000114.1:0-7389 GCA_964589315.1 uncultured Thermodesulfobacteriota bacterium | reverse complement strand
TTTCTATTGACACAGCCAAAAAGTGTTGTTAATTCAGATTATGTTTGGAATATCTAACAATATAATAACTATTCTTCTTATTACATTGTAGAAAATGGCGAGAGAGATCCCTAAACAGGTCGCCTGGATTTACCATACGATTTGTGATCACTCACCGGACAGCGTGATTGTTTTTGACCTCCGGGGGACTATTCTCCATGTAAATCGGACCGCGGAACGCATGTTAAACCATCCAGGCGAGGCCCTGATTGGAGCGGATTTTCAGAAATTCCTCATAGGGAAAAGGGAGAAATCGTGGTTTAAAGGTTTTTTGGAGGGTGATCCCACAAACCTCTCCCTTTCCAACATCGCCCTGAAAAGGGGAGATGGAACCGTTTTTCATGCCGATGTCTCGTTTGTAAATATCAGGGAAGGAGAGTACCGGCTCGGTACCGTTTTCGTTCGGGACGCGAGCCTTCATCACCAGCTTACCCTTGAAAAGGAAAAAACCGAGAAGCTCCTTTCCGATGTCTTCAGGGCCATAGAGGACGGTATCTCCATTCTCGACAGGGACATGACCATTGTCCAGACGAACTCGTGGATGGAGAAAACACATCGGGACAAGATGCCCCTCATCGGTAAAAAATGCTATGAGGCCTATCAGGACCGGAGCTCTCCCTGTCCCAATTGCCCCAGTGTTACCAGTATTAAGACCGGTAAGTCTCATTACGCCCTCGTCCCCCAATACATTCATGGAAGCCAAAAAGGGTGGCTCGATCTCTTTACCTATCCCATCAAGGATTCCAATGGGCACGTGATGGGCGTTGTGGAATACGTCAGGGATGTAACCCAAAAGGTAGAGTTGGAGAAAAAGCTCGCCGAAAAAGAAAAACTCTTCAGGCAATTCTTCGAAAACGCCCCTATCTTCAGCTATATCACCACAAAAGACGGGAGGTTCATAGATGTTAATACATCAGGGGCCAAGCTCCTCGGGTATACCAAGGAGGAGCTTCTTAAAAAAATGGTCTCCGACTGCTACTATTACCCCGAAGACAGGAAACTTTTTGCCAAAACCATCGAAAAGGAAGGCTATACAAAGGAATATCCCCTTACCTTAAAAAATAAAGCGGGGAATCCTGTTCCCTGCCGTGTAACCGCGACGGTGCTTCGAAGCCAGCAAGGGAATATCATTGGATATCAGGGATTTATCAGGGATGTCACCAAAGAGGAACATCTGAAAAGGAAATCGAATCTCTTCGAGATGCTCCTGGCTAAAACGGATGCCACCGTCATGATCACGGATAGCAAGGGAAACATAGTCTTCGTCAACAGGCCCTTCGAGGAAATCACCGGCTATAGTTTTGATGAGGTCATCGGGAAAAACCCGAGAATCCTTAAAAGCGGCTTTCACGATGACGCCTTTTACAAAGAGCTTTGGGAAACCATTACCAGTGGCAGGACCTGGCATGGACGGTTTTATAACAAAAGGAAAAACGGGACCTTTTATCACGAAGACGCCTACATCTTCCCTATCCTGGATGAAAGGGAAAATATAATCAGCTTCGCCGCCATCAAGCGGGATGTGACCCATGAGGTCGAGCTTGAAAGTCATGCCCAGCAGATGGCCAAGTTAGAGGCCATCGGGCAGCTTGTCGGGGGAATTGCCCACGATTTTAACAACGTGTTGACCTCAATCCAGGGATTTGCAGAGCTCGGCCTTTCAAAACTCTCAAATAATCATTCCATCTACGAGGAACTCTCCAGCATTCGAAAGGCGGCTGAGCAGGCCACGAGGATCACCCGGCAGCTCCTGGAATTCAGCCGCAAACAGCTTATTTCACCCCGTCCATACTCTCTCAACCGTATCATAAATGAGATGATCCCCCTCCTGGACCGCTATATCGGCGAAGATATAGAACTGGCTATCAGGTTAACGGACGAACCAGACGTCATCATGGCCGACAGAGGGCAAATAGAACAGTGCATCCTCAATCTCGTCGTAAACGCCCGGGATGCCATTCGAGGAGTAAAAGAGAGCCAGCAGCCCCGCCTCATCACCATTGAAACGAGCCGCGTAACTATTGACGACACCTATATGGAAAAACATATGGATATTTCAAGGGGGGATTATCTCCTCCTTTCTGTCAGCGATACCGGGGTCGGAATGGATAAGGAGACGTTGAAAAAAATCTTCGACCCCTTTTTTACAACCAAGCCGGAGGGGCTGGGAACAGGCCTGGGGTGCGCGACGGTCTTTGGTATCGTCAAGCAAAACAAGGGAAACGTCCTTGCCTACAGCGAACCGGGAGATGGAACAACCATTAAAATTTACTGGCCCGCTTCCGAAAAATCCCTGCCCGACATCAAGACAAAACCCGCCGTTCCGTATCATTCCCCCGCGGATACCACGGATAAAACCATTCTGATTGCCGAAGATAACGAGGGAATCCGCGATTTCGTGACCCAGGCATTAAAGACGGTGGGATACCGGGTCTATAACGCGGAAGACGGGCAGCGGGCCCTGGAACTCGTGGAAAAGAAAAACCTGAAACCCGACCTCCTTTTCACAGATGCCATCATGCCGAGAATGAATGGGAAAGAACTGGCGGAAAGGCTTGAGCAGAAGTTTCCGGGGCTCAAGATCCTCTTCTCGTCCGGGTATTCGGAGGGCCAGATTTTCGATAAGGGATTTTCCAAGCCCAACTATGCCTTTGTTCACAAACCCTACGGCCTGCACAAACTCCTGGAAACAGTCTACATGCTTCTGGAGGAGAAGGAGTAACGTGCCTTACGTGAAGGCAATTTTAGAAGAATGACGACACAACGAACGGATAAACTTATTTTCAAGAGTACTGACGGGCTTTCCATATCAGGCGAGATTTTCCACCCTCAAGGCCCGCCCCTCGCGACCGTGATCCTCTGCCATCCCCATCCTCTTTACGGTGGAAACATGCACAACAATGTGGTCGAGGGTCTCTGGCGCTTTTTGCCGGAAGACGGTTTCCTGACCTTTCGATTCAACTTTCGCGGCGTCGGTTCCAGTGAAGGACAGTTCGAGGACGGGATCGGGGAAACACACGACGTTAGAGGGGCCGTCCAGTTCCTTGGGGATTCGGGATACGGCTCTATCCCGTGCTTCCTGGTAGGGTATTCCTTCGGCGCTTACGTCATTTATCTTCTGGACACCCTTCCCTCCCCCGTTAAGGGAATCGTCATGATCTCTCCGCCTGTCTCCATGAGCACGTTTGAGGCAAAACGTTTCAAGGCCTGCCCCACCCTCATCATCTCCGGTGACAGGGACCTTTTCTGTGAACTTGGGTCTATCAGAAAACTCGTTCACACCTTGAAGGATGATATAACCCTCACAGTCATTCCCGAAACGGATCACTTCTGGATCGGGAAGGAAGGCAGCCTGTCTGAAAATGTCCGAGATTGGTTAGTGGCAAGGATTAACGCCGGGAAGTAGATCCCTTCAGCAGGTTCTGCAGAGACCATCCCCATCGATATCGCCGTTCGTACCCCTCGAATCGACGAATATATTCCCGGATCAACGGTCGAGCCTCGGGAATCCTCTCGCAATATGCGGCGGCGAAACTCAGGCGAGTGGCCGGCCTTCGCCACGCCGAGTCCTTTGGCAGCCACTTGAGGAGGGATCGATCCAGCCGTCGGAGCTGGCGCATGCGCTCCTTCAAGGACAGGGGCCCGCTGACTGCCTTGTCGAAATCTATGATGGAGACGGAAAGGGGACTGCCCGGCCCGCGAATAACCAGGATGTTCTGAATCGTCAGATCCGCGTGGCCGATGCCACGCCGGTGCATCTCGGCAATCGTTCGCGCCACTTTTTTGATAACCGTGTGGGTGGGGGGAAATTTCAACATGTAGGCGTGAAGGTTTTCGGCGCCTGTAATACGTTGGCTGACCCAGAACCCTGTGACGCCCAGAAAGGTTTCTAAATAGGCCACGCCGACTGGTTCGAGGCGTGTCACTCCCGCGGTCCTTGCCATTTCCGTCACGGCAAGTTCCCTGAAAAACCGCTTCGGTGAAAAAAAACGCCCGCCCGTGACCCGTTCCAGCATCCCGCCATGTCTGTAAGCACGAATCGCGATCTCCCCAACCCCCTTAAGGCGCCCAAAATAGACAATCCCGCGCCCCGCCTTCACCGGTTTCAGCCCTTGGAATCCCGGATTTCCGTCAAGAATGGCCCGGATAATTCCCCGCAAATCCCCGGCAAAAGGCTCAACCTCCCCCCTGAGCACGAGCTTCATATCCGGGAAAAGGAGTCTTGTATAACCCGGGGGGAGCCCCATGTCTCCCTTCAACAGATTCGGCGATGGGATGGGGTTGCGTACCATGAGGACAAGGTATCAAAGCCAACGTAACGGGTCAATCTCGTCAGCAGGCAGCTCCATAACACCAGGCCATCCAGACACTTGACATTTTCTTCAAAGAAATTATATTAATCAGGCCGAGAGGTTGTAAAAGGAGGGTGTCATGCCGATTTATGAGTATCACTGCGCGCAATGCGGAAAAGATTTCGAATTCATGCAGAAGTTTTCCGATCCTCCCAAAACGGTTTGTCCCGATTGTGGGGGAGAACTTAAAAAACTGATCTCCCAGTGCACATTTCATCTGAAGGGGACGGGCTGGTATGCCACAGATTACGCGAACAAAAGCTCATCTTCCCATACATCCAAGAAGAGTCATCACAAGGAATCCGAGCCCAAGACGGAGAAAAAGGAAAAGACTGAATCAAAATCGAAAACCGCCTGATACCCCACCCCCTTCAAAAGGTAGCAGCCCTGTCACCTTGAACGCCTGGACGCGCGTTCAAGGTGTCTTTTTTTACCCTCTTCGTAACGGCGTCTTTCCGTCTCAGTCTCTACGATCAGGGGAGGAACCTCCGTGGGCTTTCCATTATCATCCAACGCCACAAAAGAAAGGTATGCCGATCCCGTGTGAACCCTCTTCCCCGTATCGAGGTCCTCCGCTTCCACCCGGACACCAACCTCCATGGAAGTGCGTCCCACGTAGTTGACACTGGCCTTAAAAAACACGACATTTCCGATGTAGGCCGGTGCATGAAAAGACATTTGGTCCATGGACGCCGTGACCACATTCGTCCGCGCGTGACGACGGGCCACCACGCCGGCCGCGTTGTCGATGAGCTTCATAATCGTTCCCCCATGGACATTTCCCGCCACATTGGCGTCTTCCGGCAACATGATCTGGGCCATCTCAACGCTCGATTCGGAAACACGCTTTCCCTTCACTCCCGTTTCCCCCTTTGTTTCAAATTTCCTGCAAAAGCCCACCCCCCAAGGATAAGAGATAAAACCAGGCAAAAGACGACGAAGATATCACCATACCTCGCATAAATTGTCAGGGCTCCCGATCGCAGGCGCACAACAGCCCGCATGAAGCCCTCCGCCTGCAGGGGGATCCGGACAAGGACCCTTCCCAACGGTGAGACAATGGCCGAAATCCCGGTTCCCGTTGAGCGAACAAGGTAGGTTCGCTCCTCCACCGCACGGTACGCGCTGAGACGGAGATGCTGATAAGGACCGGCGGAACGTCCGAACCATCCATCGTTTGTCAGGTTGACCAAAAGCACCGCCCCTTTCCGGACGAGTTCCCGGGATATCTCGGGGAAAATCCCTTCAAAACAAATGGTGGCCCCCACCAATCCCACGCGCGACGCGAGCGGCCTCAAGGTTTTTCCGGGAGAAAAATCCTCCTCGGCGCCTACGATGTTTTTGATAAAGGGGAAAAGGTTTCGCAGGGGGACATACTCACCAAAGGGAACGAGCCGTGTCTTGTCGTAGCGGTCGACAATCTTCCCCTCCGGGGACATGAGAAAGGCGCTGTTATGATAAACCGTTTTCCCCACCCCTAACATGTACGATGTGGCCCCGAAAATCAGACTGAATTTCCCTTCTTTGGTCAGCTCACGAATCTTATCCGTCAGCTTCGGCTCCTCGTTGAGATAGAACGTCACGGACGCCTCGGGCCAGACAACGAGATTTGGGTGGAATCCCATCGCGGCCCTACGCGACATCTTAAGGTAACGCTCCAATCCCTTGGCACGCCAGGCAGGTTTCCATTTATCAGACTGGTTTATATCCGGCTGGACAACACAGACTCTGAGTTTTTTCCAGCCCTGCATCTCCCTTGCCACCTGCTTGATCCGCAGGGTTCCATAGGCCTGGCATCCTACAAAAATAAGGACGAGCAGAAAAACCTCCCGAAAAACGAGAAGCGTCCGTTTCTCCTGCAGGTCTCGAATGGCCTGGAAAATGAGAAAATTAACGAGGGTTATCATGAAGCCCAATCCGTAAACCCCAAACACATCCACGATCTGAGAGATGGGAAGTGTGGGCGGCAGGGCCATCTCCACCCCTCCCCAGGGGAAGCGGATCAACGGGATCCCCTTCACGTATTCGATCAGAACCATCACAAACGGGAACAGCCAGAGCCTTTTCACGTTTTTTAGAAATGAGAACGATAACCCGGCAAGCCCCCAATAGATGGATAGGTAGAAAATCAGGGAAAGGGTCAAAGCACCACTTCCCCAAACGGGAAGCCCCCCGTAACGGTGCACGGAGACATAAATCCAGTACATGGTGGTCGCAACATGGACAACCCCAAACAGGAACCCGATAACGAAACCGTTTTTGAAGCCTGTCTCCCTTTCAAGGGCAAAGAACAGGGGGACCAGGGCCACCCACACGAAGAAATAATAGAGAAAAGGAGGGAAGGAGAGCGTCAGCAGCCCACCCGATACAACAATCATAAACCCTGTGGGTAGAAGGCGCCTGATCTTGCTTGGGAGCATGGGCTCGTTTTAACACAAAAGGATTCCCAAAAAAATAGCGCTTGACACCTTACGCTGACCCCTTTAAAAATAAGAAGGGAGATATCATTATCATCAGGCCCCTTCGAAACGAGGAGGTATTTTGAGTAACCCTTCAGGGAAGGCCCCTTCGGCTCAATCGACTTCAAGTCCGAGAGAACGAAATAAACCAAGAAGATGGCCCAGGTCCCTCAAGTATTTTTTCACACTGGGGATCAGCCTGGCGGTCCTGGGATACCTGGGCAACTCTATTTTCATGGCAGAGAAAAAGAATGTCATCCAGCAGCATCTTCTCCAGGCCCAGCTCATCGCCCACCTCGGCTCGACAACGATCGCCTACGCGTTTGACGAGATTCGCAACGGCCAGCATTTCATCACCTCTTACCTTGAACACAAACCCCACTGGAGGCTCCGTGATATTAAGCCCCTCCTGGTATCGTTCACCAAAACAAACCAGGGGCTGATTAAGTGGGCCGGCCTCAGCAAACCTGACGGCAGAAATATTATACACTGGGGGGGGGGGGGGGGGGGGGGGGGGGGGGGGGGGGGGGGGGGGGGGG
>CAZPTH010000113.1:0-7437 GCA_964589315.1 uncultured Thermodesulfobacteriota bacterium | reverse complement strand
TCATTCATAAGACCCTCAAGTGTCGCAGGCGGAAGATGACGTAAACGGTCATCCCCTCTGTCAGGCCGCACAAGGCATCGTCTTCCGGAGAGACTTCCGCCAGAACCCGTTCCCCGGAGACGTTGACGACGAGGCGGTTCAAAACCCCTTCGTCCTTTATTTCCTCCACATTCCCCTTGAACCGGTTGACGTCGGGCCCCGGCGGCTTTTCCCGTGACAGGTAAACGTGCCGCGAGGCGATGGCCACCTTTCGAATCTCCTTTTTCTCATCGGGCACGATCAGGGACAGTCGGCCCGTTTCCACCCGCGCCAGGCCATTGCCGATGGCCTGCCAGCTCAGGCAGTCGAGAATCGTGTAGGACCCCATGAACTCCGAGACCAGGGGATGGTCCGGGGCTATGAAGATCTCGGAGAAACTCCCCGTCCTCAGGATTCGGCCCCTGTCCATGATGGCGAGCCTGTCCCCCATCTCCTCCGCCTCCGTGAGATTGTGGGTGATGAACAGGGTCGTCAGCTTCAAATCATGGACGATGCGCTTGAACTCGAGACGGAGGTATTTGGCCGTCTTGACGTCCAGGCTGCTGAAAGGCTCGTCGAGCAGGAGAATTCCGGGAGAAGGGGCAATGGCCCGCGCCAGGGCGGCGCGCTGTTTCTCCCCGCCGCTCAAGGTAACAGGATAACGGTCGGCAAGGTGGGAAATCCCCATGAGGCGCATCATCTCCTCGCCCCGTCGTCGGACCTGGCTCTTGTCCCGTCCCCTCAACCCGTAAACGATATTGGAAAACACCGTCATGTGCGGGAAAAGGAAGAGGTCCTGGGGAAGGTAGCCGATCCGGCGTTTCCGGATGGGGATGGCGCGGATGTCCCCTCCGTCCAGCAGGATTTTCCCCTCGTACGGCACCAGCCCCGCGATCGCCTTGATCAGGGTCGTCTTCCCGGCCCCGGTCATCCCCACGATGGACAAGGTTTCCCCGTCATGGATCGTAAGATCCACACCGTTCAAGGCATAGTTGCGCACCGACGCCAGGACGATCTCAGCCAAGGCGCCACCTGCCCGTCACCCTTTTCTCCAGGAAGTAGAAAAATCGCTCGAACGAAAAGCACATGACCGCCAGGACCATCAGGCAGACGATGATGATATCCATGCGGATGAGGCTTTCCGCCCGCATGAGCAACGCCCCGATCCCCGTGGGAATCGCCACCATCTCCGCCGCGATGATGACCCGCCAGGCCATTCCCGCCTCCAGCCGCAGCCCCGTGAAGATGCTCGGCAGGGCCAATGGAAAGAGGACCGTCATGAGGATTCGCCCTTCCCCCTGTCCCAGGGTTCGCGCTACCTGGACATAGTTTTGATCCACCTCGCGAACCCCGCTGGCCGTGTTGTAGAGGACGGGAAAAAAGGAGCAGGTAAAGATGATGGCGATGGGCAGCAGCTCATTGATGCCGAACCAGATCATGAAGATGGGCAGCCACCCGAGGGCGGGGATGGGGTAGAGAAAGCTGACGATGGGAGAAAAGGTTTTGTGCGCCGTCTCCTTCCATCCCATGATGAGGCCGCAGAAAAGGCCGGCGATGCTCCCCGTCACAAACCCGATCATAACCCGCATGAAACTCAGGGAAAAGTGCCGAATCAGGACCCCGCTCTTGATAAGGGCAAAGGCCTCCGCCACCACGCGGGTAAAGGGGGGAAGCATCGATTCAGGCACGAGGCCCACGCGGGTAACCGCCTCCCAGACACCGAGAAAGACCAGGACCGGCAGGAAGCCGAGGATCGAGTGTCGCATATCTCCCGGGGTCTCACTCATGGAGCCACCTCAAGTCGAGGATCTTTTCCGCCTTGAATCGCCGGATGTACCCCAGCTTCGCCATATAATCGATGACCGCCTGGACACCTGCGGGGTCTATCCCCACATCACACGACATGTGGCGGGTCAACGAGTCAAAAATCACCGCGGGGGTCACCTGGAAGATCTTGAGAACCGAGGTCATCTTGACGGGAAAGATCCGGCTCCCCTCCGCCTGCAGGGCCGCGGAAACGATTTCCGAGGCCTCTTTTGGGTGGGCCTTTATAAACCCGATCCCCTTTTTCGTCACCTCCACGATCGCCTTGACCTCTTCCGGGTCCTCGTCAATGAGGTCCCGGCGGACGACCACCACGCTCCCCTGCATCCCGGGCCAGAGTTCCGAGGCATCCGCCAGGCGCCTGTAACCGAGCTTCTCCCCGAGGGTGGGAAACTGCTCCGGGAGAAATCCCGCGTCCAGTTGCCCCAGTTTCATGGCCATCATGATATTGGGAGGTGGCATTCGCCGCACCTGTCTCAAGACATCCCCCCGGTCAAGGTGAAAATGGTCGATGAACCGGTTCATGACCACGTCCGAGGCGGACCCCTCCCTTGGGCACCCGATGCGAATTCCCGGTTCGAGAAGGTCCCTGGGAACTTTGATCTTCTTGGGATCCACCAGGCACCCATACCCGTACTTGTGGGTCCCGCAGACGATCTTAATGGGGACATGGCCATTGGCGTAGGCAAGAATCGCGGGACACAGGCACATGTAGGCCACGTCGATCCCCTTGTGAGACATGGCCGCCGCCAGGGCAATCCCCGTGATGTAGTTGTCGAAGGAACTGATCTGAAGCCCTTTTTTGGCAAACCACCCCTTTTTCAGGGCGATATGGGCCGCGGCGGCATGATCCACGAATTCCACGGCCATGGAGATCTTCCGGCCGGCGCGCGCGGTTCCCGCCAGCCCCACAAAGAGGAACACCGTCATCAAGAGACCCGCCATCGTTCGCTTACGCATCTTTCATCCCCTCGAATAAAACTTTACATGTTTCAAGCCACCGTATCGTCGCATCGATCATCGTCAGGCGATACTGTTGAACCAGCGCCTCAAAGGGCTCCGTGTCCCGGTTATCCTTGCGAAACATCTCCCGGCGTTTCTTGCATACCTCGACCTGTTCCTCCACCAGCCGCTTCCCGATGCCGAGGCGCAACCGGTAAATGATATAGAGTTTCGCCAGAAACTCCGTTCGGACATTCCTGATCTTCTCCGAGGGGCGCTGCACCCATCCCAGAAAGGCCTTTCGGCCCTCCTCCGTGAGGGCATACACCTTTTTCCCCGGCCGGTTTTCCTGAAATGCCATCGTGGCACGAATCATCCCTTCCTTCTCCAGGCGCTTGAGGAGGCTGTAGAGCTGGCTCATGGGAATCCCCCAGATCCCGAGGAGCCGGGACTGGTGGATCTCGTACCCGTGTTTCTCCCCTTCCAGGAGAAGACCAAGGATGAGATAGCTCTGGGGGGACAGATTCTTCACGATTACTCCATTATAAAATATTCCATAATGGAATAATAGAAAAAATCCCGGACGTCAAGTGAAAACCCCGCATGAGATATGTTCAAGAAGATTTCACCAAAAATGATACGGAGACACGCGACACCGATTGGCCCTTGATATGGCTAAGCTGTGAACCCCCACAAGGAAGGATTACCGAACGATGAGCACAGGACACGTAGCGTTATGGAGGACCTTTTGGGTCACACTCCCCAATACAAGCCCCGTAAAGGTCCCCAGGCCTCGGGCCCCAAGGATGATGAGATCGGCCTTTCGGGCCGCGGCGACCCTGAGAATGGCTTCCGCGGTCGGCCCTTCGAGAAGCTCCGACTCCACGTCGACCCCCTCCCCCTGCAAGGACTGAAGGGCCTCGTCCAGGACCTTCTGCGCCCGGGCGATCCGATGGGTCGCGATGCTGCTGTAATCCTTGAAACCCAGCAGGTCCGACATGCTCGGGTAGGCGTGAACGACAAACAACCGGGCCTTGTGCAACTTTGCCAGGTTCCGGGCATACACCTGTGCCTTCAACGCGTGCTCCGACCCGTCTGTAGCAAAAACGATTCGATCAAACATCTTCCCCCTCCCCAGGTAAACGTTTGCGGAAATAGGTTGCTTTTTTGACCGTGCTGTCTCCTATTCACAGCATACCCCCGGATAAAAATATGTCAAATTTCCCGGCCCCTTTTTGACATTTCCCTGCCATGTGGATATATAATCTTGGTAAATTGAACAAAGCGGTCAGACAAACATGAACACCCGCGAGGACCTTTATCAATGACAATGACCAAGCTTCTCCCACTGGATCTCGCCAATTTTCTCATCGTTACCCTTTTCTCCCTGCTGATCGGGATGGAGCAGCGACGCCACCATATCGACACAAGCGAAGAAGAGAAAGTCGAGTTCCTCTTTGGGACGGATCGCACCTTCACTCTTATTGGTATTCTTGGGTTTATCCTTTACATCATATCCCCGAAATCGCTCATCCCCTTTCTGATCGGTATCGTTATTCTCTCCGTGCTTCTTGGCATTTATTACGTGAACAAAATTCAAATGCGGAAGCAGTTCGGTTTAACCTCCATCATTATTGCCCTCATCACCTACTGCCTGACCCCGCTTATCTATCTTACGCACCACTGGCTGGTCATGCTCATCGTGGTAACCGTGCTCATCTTCGTCGAGATTAAGGAAAGCCTCTTCAGTATCTCGATGAAATTCGGCCGGGACGAATTTACCACCCTGGCGAAGTTCATCATTATCGCGGGCGTCATTCTCCCCCTCCTCCCGCACCATCCCATCTCAAAGCAGATTCACATCTCGCCCTACCAGTTCTGGCTGGCTATCGTGGCCGTTTCCGGCATTTCCTATTTCAGTTATCTGCTGAAAAAATTCTTCTTCCCCAAGTCCGGGACCATCATCACCTCCCTGCTGGGGGGGCTCTACAGCAGCACCGCCACAACCATCATCCTTGCCAAAAAGAGCAAAGAGGAAAGAAAAACAGGGAAAACCCCCGCGGCTATCATCAGCGCGACGGGGGTCATGTATATACGGATCCTCCTTCTCGCCCTGCTCTTTAACACGGCCGTGGCATGGAAACTCTTGCCTCCCTTTCTTGTCCTGATATTGCTGAGCGCCCTGATGGGATTTCTCTTCATGAAAGACAGGACACCTGCCAAAAACGATGACGCCACCCCATCTCACCGGAACCCCCTCGAATTCAAAACCGCCTTGATCTTTGGTGGGCTCTTCGGGTTCTTCGCCGTCGTTACAAACCTTGTCATTACGCGATACGGCAACCTGGGTGCCGGCGTCCTCTCGCTGATCGTCGGCGTTACCGATATCGACCCTTACATCCTCAACCTTTTTCAGGGAGACACCACAAAAATTGGCGTCAATACCATCGTGATGGCTACCATCGTCGCCACGGCCAGCAACAACCTCATGAAAATGATCTACGCCCTGGTCCTGGGAAGCCCTTCCATCCGGAAAAGGGTCATTTCAGGGTTTGTCGTCCTAATCCTCGTGAGCTTTGGTTTCGCGCTATACCTGCTTTGAGCCAGAATCAAGATTCCAACCAGTCGTCTCACCCCACGAGACCAGGCCCCAGGCTTCCCAAAAGCCAGAGCATTTCCGGCCCATCATTCCCTCGGGGAAATTCGTTTGACCTCTCATTGTTCCACTGGTAAAAAGGTCGAAAAGGAGAGAAGGATGGCATCCAAGTTTTTCAATACCCTCTGGGTCGTCGGCGCGGGCACCATGGGGGCCCAGATCGCCCTGCAGAGTGCCGTGCACGGGTATACCGTTTACATGATTGATCTCGACAGAGAAATCCTGGAAGGGGCCTCCGAGCGCCAGATAGAGGAATTGCGCGCCCGGGTTCAAAGAAAAGAGCTTTCGGACGACGACGCGGCGAAGATCATGGACCGGCTCCGCTTCTCCACCGCCATGCGGGGCCTTCCCGCGCCCGACCTCGTGATCGAGGCGGCGGTGGAAGACCTCGAAGTCAAACGGGAGATATTCAGACGCCTGGACGAGCGCTGTCCGGCCCCGACCATTCTCGCGACGAACAGTTCTTCCATTAAAATCTCCGCTATCGAATCCGCCACCCGGCGTCCCGACCGGGTCTTGAACCTCCACTTCTACAACCCTGTCTGGCAGCGCCCCGTCGTGGAGCTGATGCGTGGAAGCGCCACCTCCGACGAAACGATCACGACCGCCCGCAGCTTCGCCCGTTCCATCGGCGTAACCCCCCTCATTGTCCAGAAGGAAAGCACCGGCTTCCTTTTCAACCGGGTCTGGCGCGCCATCAAGAGGGAATGCCTGCATCTGGTGGATGAGGGCGTGGCCTCCTTCGAGGACGTGGATCGCGCCTGGATGATCGCCTTCGGCCTCCCCATGGGGCCGTTCGGCATTATGGATCGGATCGGGCTCGACGTGGTCCGGGACATCGAGATGACCTATTACAGGGAATCCGGCAACCCGTCGGATGCCCCGCCCAAACTTCTCCTTGACAAAATCGAAAGGGGAGAGTTAGGTGTCAAGACAGGAAAGGGATTCTACACCTACCCCCACCCCGCCTATGAAGACCCGGCGTGGCTGAAAGGGAAATAAAGGAGCAGTTCATGAAACTCTACATCGTCCGTCACGGCCAGACGGCCTGGAATAAGGAAGAGGTCTTTCGCGGCACCAAGGACATCCCCCTCAACGAGGTTGGGCAGGAAGAGGCCGCCGCGCTGGGGGCCTACCTCAAGGATGTCGCGTTTGACGCCCTCTACACGAGCCCCCTCTCCCGAGCCGTGGAGACAGCCCAGGCCGTGGGCGACGTAGCCGGGTTGGCCCCCATCACCGAGCCCGATCTCATCGACCTGAACTTTGGAACCTGGCAGGGAGTCTCTCACGAAAAGGTCAAAAAAGAATTCCCAGACCTTTACAAAACATGGGTCACAACACCGGACCAGGCGCATTTCCCGGAAGGGGAATCTCTAAACGACGTCCTGAACCGGGTCACATCCCTCATCACCAGGCTCCTTAAAAAGCACCCCGAAGGCACCGTGGCCGTCTTCAGCCACCGGGTGGTCTGCAAGGTCCTCATCTGCCACCTTCTGGGACTGGGACTGGACCATTTCTGGCAGATCGAGCAATCCACCGCCTGCCTCAACCGGTTCCGCTACTCGGCCAAAAGGGATCAGTGGATCTGTGAGGTTATAAACAGCCAGTGCCATCTGGAAGCCCTTGCCGGCAAACGCACGACGACGGACTTCTAAACCGGCACGTCACGAATCTATTCTTGAAGTTGAAAATGGATTGTGGTAAAAATAGGCCGTATGATCAAGTGCGCCCATGGCTCAGCTGGATAGAGCGACGGACTACGGATCCGTAGGCCGGGGGTTCGAATCCTCCTGGGCGCACCAATGATTTCAAGGGGTTAGGTGGTTCACGCTGCCTAACCTTTTCGTTTTTTGTACCCTATTTTCACCCAATCACGACTTTTTTGAGGTTCTTGCTGGCTGTCACCTCCTTTTTTTGCCGTAAGAATGATACCATCACTTTTGTCCATTTCAACCACTGAATCCTGCCTTCAATTGATAAAGGAAATGCTGTAAATT
>CAZPTH010000112.1:0-7666 GCA_964589315.1 uncultured Thermodesulfobacteriota bacterium | reverse complement strand
GCCTCCGTATCTTTCGGGGCCTGTCCCCGGATACCTTTCAGGAGGGGATACCCCTTGATTTCGCGGATCATGGTCTCCGCGTCGGCAGGGGTCAGGGGAGCCACGCGGAACGTGACATCCTTCAACACCTCCACGAAGATTCCCCCCAGTCCGAACATGATGACAGGGCCGAACTGGTGGTCGCGGGTCATGCCGATGATGCATTCCTGCCCTTTTTCAGCCATGGGGGAGACGAGGATGCCCTCGATCTCATCCCGCCCGGCAACCTTCAGGGCGTTTTGAATAATTTCCTCGAAGGCCTTCCGGACATCATCCGGGGAGGTCAGCCCGATCCTGACGCCTCCCACATCCGATTTATGGACGATCTTCCTCGATACGATCTTCATCGCCACGGGAAAGCCGATTTTTTTCGCGAAGGAAACGGCCTCATCCGCGTCCCTTGCGAGGTCCGCCCTGGGCACATCGATCCCGTAGGCGGAGAGGACTGACCTGGCCTCGGTCTCCAGGAGGGTTTCAATCCCCCGGCCCTTCAGGCCGGCAAGCATTTCGGCGACGGTGGGATTCCGTTCCCCGCTGATTCTCCCGGTGGGCTCTCCCTGTTTCTCATGAATCCGTTCCGCCGCCTTGGCCATGGCGCCGAGGCAGAAGGCCGTTCGCTCAGAAGAGGCGAAGACCGGAATCCCGTTGTCCCGCAGGACGCGGAGGGATTCAAAGGGCTCATGGGCAAAGCTGGTGTGCATGATGAGGGGCTTCTGGTATTTCCTTACAAATTGAGTGAGGTCCCTGGCGGTCTGAATTTCCAGGGCCTCCACGTGGGGGGCAATGATCTCTTTGAAGCCGCCGAAAAACCCCGTGATGTAGATGGCATCTACCTCGTCCGTTTCCATGCAGACCCTGCAGCATTCCGTGATCATGTGGGGATTTTCCTCCGCCGTGCCACCGTAGTCGATGGGATTCTGGGCGGGCATCCCCTTCAGGAGAAAGGGGCGGATCTTTTCCTGTGTTTCTTTCGAAAGGACGGGAACCTCAAGGCCGTGGGCCTCGGCATTGTCCGCCGCCACGGAGTTGTCTCCGCCGCCCTCCGACATGATGGCGACGCGCCTCCCCCTGGGCAGGGGCAGCTTACTGAAGCATTCGGCCAGGTCGAACATCTCGTCCACGTTGGTGACACGGATGATGCCAGCCTGCTCAAAGGCGGCCTGAACCACCTGGTCGTCCCCGGCCAGGGAACCGGTGTGTGAAGCGGCGGCCCGGGCTCCCGCTCCGGAACGTCCCACTTTGAGGGCCACGACAGGCTTTTTCCGCGTGACTTTCCGGGCCACTTTTACCAGCTGATCGCCGTCCTTGATCCCTTCCATATACATGCAGATGACCCTGGTGTCCGGGTCGTCTCCCAGGTACTCGATGTATTCGTGAAACTTGACCCCGATGGCATTGCCGGCGCTGATGATCTTGCTGAACCCGATTCCCTGAACCTTGGCGTAATGGGTGAGGGAATCGATAATATTTCCGCTCTGGGCGATGATGGCCACGGGGCCCGGGTCGATGGGTGGAACGCCCAGGAGGTTCATGCGGGCGGAACGACTGAACATCCCGCTGCAGTTGGGGCCGATGATTCTCAAGTCCCCTTTCCTGGCGTTCTCGAGGATATGGGCCTCGATTTCCTTACCTTCCTTTCCCGTCTCCCCTAACCCGGCCGTGATGATGATGGCGCCCCTGGCCTTTTTTTCCACGCACTGGTCGATGACATCGGGGATGAACGGGGCGGGAATCACGATCATCACCAGGTCTACCGGTTCGGGAACCGCCTCCAGGGAGGGATAGGCCTTCCGTCCGAAGAGCTTTTCACGCTTGGGGTTGATAAGGAAAACCTTTCCCGCATAGCCGCCTTCCAGAAGGCTTCGGGTTCGACGTTCGGCCGCCTTCCCCGGTGTTTCCGATGCCCCGACAATCGCGATGGATGCCGGGTTGAAGATCTTTTCAAGGGATGTATCCATTTACCTTTCTCCTGTTAGTGTAATTTTTCCTGCACAAAAATACTAATGTGTAGTATTTCCTTAAATCCTATTTCACAAATCTGTGAATGTCAAGCGCGGAAGTTCGCTTTTTCCGGAAAGGATTTTACTCTTCCGGTTCGATCCCGCCCGCTGGTTGCCTGTAATTGTGAATGAGATGAATCAGGTTGAAGTAATTGATGGTGAAATGGGCCAGGATGGGGGCAAGGAGGGAGCCGGTCATGAGAAAGATCCCGGCAAGGAGATAGCCCATGACCCATCCCATGATGCCCCAGAGGACAAAGTCCCGTTTCCCCCCGTAGTGCAGAAGGCCGAAAATGAGGGAACTCAGGTTGATCCCAACCAGTTGAAGCAGGACCCCGCGAAAGAGGAGTTCCTCGGAAAAGGAGGAGAGGACGGCAAGAAAGACGATATCCCCGAAACTCAGTTGGGGGAGGTGGCGGGCAATGAGGGCGTTGAGCCTGGCGAACCGGGGAAACCTGTCGAGGATGTGGCTGAGGATGACCACGAGGACCCCAAGGGCCAGGCCGGATGGGATGACCGCGAGGGATGGAAAATGGGGAATGAAAGGGGAAACATGCCAGAAATTGACGTGGAAGATTCGCGCAAGAATCAGGCCGAGAATACTCAGAAAAATGTAAAAAAGGGCGGCGCCGAGTTTCATTTTGTGTTTATTCCGAGGGTTTCCTGGCGATGAGAAGGGAATTCCCCCTGGGAAGAGGGAGGGTCTTCGCCGGGACCAGGCCCGCCTGTTTGACCCATTCGAGCGCGGCCGAAAGGGGATAACAATCCCCCTCGGGGGTGCCGATCATCATGAGGAGGCGGAACAAAACCGCCTCACGGGGGCCTGTTTCATCGTCATTGAGAAAATAGTCGAGAAGCAGAAGGTCTCCGCCCGGCCGCAGGCGGCTTGCCGCCTTTCGCAGGAGCTGGCGGTTTTCTTCCTCCGGATAGGTGTGGATCAGGTGCGAAATCAGGACCCGATCGAACGGGCCCTCGGGAAGGGGGTCCCGGTAAGCGTTGCAGGAGACACAGGTGATCCTGTCGCCCGTTTCCTCTTCGGAAAGTATTTCCTCCGTGAGTCGAACGGCGTCCGGAAGATCCGCGATGACCACCTTCAGGCCCGGGAGGTCTTTCGTCAGCGCGAGGGCAAACCCGCCGCCGCCTCCCCCGATATCGAGCAGGGAACGAATCCCTGGCCACGAAACCTCCGAGAGGAGTTCCGAAACAATGTATTCGGCATGGGCCTTCATGGCCCGGAGAAAAACGGCAAGGGAGGCGGGATACCGCTTTTTCTCCTCCTCCGTTGGGGGGAGACTCTTTCCCGAACGGAGGCCTTCCTCCAGCCGTCCCCACACGTCGTAGAGGTGGTCATTGTGGACGAGGTCCTGGACCAGGCCCGGGAACCTTTCAAGGAGGGTCTGAATGTTCTCGCGGAGGGTATAAACGTCTCTTTTCTTTTCGTAAATTCCAAGCGCGACGAGGGCGTTCAAGAGGAGCCTGGTGCCCCTTGAAGAAATACCGTGATCCCGCGCGAAGGAGTCAGGGGTAAGGGACATGAAGGGGGGTGATAAGAGTCCCAGTTTTGCGGCCGCCATCAGGACCTTTGCCGGGGCATAGGCCCCTGCCCGTTCAAGGAAGGAGGTCAGGATGTCGGTTTCGCCGGGCATCACGGGGAGATGGCAACGGGGTTTTTCAAGGCCGTCGTCTGACGGTTTGAAGATTCCACGGCGATTTCCTTGAGGGCGTCAACAAGGACCCGGTTCTGCCCGCGTTTCTTCAGGCCAATTCGGACGTGCCGGTTGCCCATTCCCCGAAACGAGCCGCAGTGGCGGACGAGGAGCCCCCGCTTGGCAAGGGCGAGGGTCAGGGAATCGGCGGTGAGGGTTTTGTCTGAGATGGTCGCGAGGAAATAGTTCGCCTCGGAGGGGAGGGGGGCAAGGAGCCCGGTCCGGCGGATCTCTTCGGTTATCCATTCCCGTTCTTTGCGGATATACCGCTTGCTTTCGGCGAGATAGTCCCTTCCCCGGGCCAGGCAGAAAAGACCCGCGGCCTGGGCCAGCGTGTTGACGTTCCAGGGGGGGAGGAAGGCCTTCCATTGGGAGATGATTCCCGGAGAGGCCACGGCGTATCCCAGGCGCAGGCCGGGGATGCCGTAGGTCTTGGTCATGGAGCGGAGGATGATCAGGTTATCGAATCGGGTGACCCATGGAATGGCGGAGGGCGTCTCCGTAAAGGGGAGAAAGGCCTCATCGAGGATGACCAGTCCCCCGGTCTTATCCGCCCGTTTCACGAGCCTCTCCAGGAGAGAGGGGGCGATACACCTGCCGGTCGGGTTGTTGGGCTGGCAGAGGAATAGGTTTGATCCCCCGGTCAGGCCTTCTTCGATCTTTGGAACATCGAAACTGAAATCCCGCGTGTTTTCCGGGGGGACGTGGAGAATCTCCCAGCCGTAGAGGGCGCAGGCCCGCTCGTACTCGATAAAGGTGGGATACGGGATGACCGCCTTTCGTGTCGGGATCTGAGGGATCAGGGAAAAGAGGAGATCGGAACTTCCATTCCCGACGATGACATGTTCCGGTGAGAGACCATGGGTTTCGGCCAGCCGTCCGGTGAGGGTTTCAGAGGTAATTTCGGGGTAACGGGGGATCGTTTCGAGGGCCTTGACCAGCGCCTCGCGAAGTCCCGGAGGTGGCCCCATCGGATTGATGCTGATGCTGAAATCGAGGATTTCCCCTTCCGGAATTCCCCTGGGCAGGATCTCCGTTGCCTCGTCGATCCCGCCGTGTCTCGGGGGATGAATGGGAGGGGTTTTGGCCTTTTTCGACATCAGTCGACACCTTCCTGGATGATTTGAACGATTCGTTCCATATTGAGAGCATCGGTGACGGTTTGAGACAGCTTTGCCACGCTCTCCATGAGCCGCTCTCGATAGAAGACGCCGGAGCGGGAGAGGGGCTGTAATCCCTTCCCCTTTCGAAGGGTGTTTAAAAAGTCGTGGCGGAATCCATCGTTGTCGAAGATGCCGTGAAGATACGTCCCCCAGACGTTCCCCGTTTCGTTGACGGCGCCGTCCGGCACGGCGCAGGGCTGTCCGTTCCGCTCAACGATTTCAAAGAGGGGCCGGGCGTTTTTCCCAAGCCGGGTGACCCCCATGTGAATCTCGTAGCCTTCGAGCCGTTCAGCAGTGTCTTTCCCGAGGGGGCTGACCACGTCCAGGGTCGTCGTTTTTTCGGTGGCCAGGGTGGTTTCGGTATCGAGGAGGGCCAACCCCTCGAGGGTTTCCAGGTTCGATTCCACGTGGTGGGGGTCCCGGATGATTTTCCCGAGGATCTGGTAACCGCCGCAGAGGCCGACCACGGTCCCTCCCCTCGCGGCAAAATCGACGATTTCCCGGTCCAACCCGCTTTCCCTGAGATAACTCAGGTCAGACAGGGTATTCTTGCTCCCCGGAATGATGAGGGCGTCGAAATCCTTGATGGAGTCCCCGGCCCCGATATACTCCACGGAGACACCGGGTTCCATGGCCAGGATATCGAAATCGGTGAAGTTCGAGATATGGGAGAGGCGGATAATACCCAGCCTGATGGCCCCGTCGGGGGTTCCCATGATTTTTCGGAGCCCCACGCTGTCTTCCTCGGGGAGGTAGAGATCGTGAAAGTAGGGAACCACCCCCAGAACGGGGAGGTCGGTCTTTTCTTCTATCATACGCAACCCGGGTTCGAGCAACGACACGTCTCCCCGGAACTTGTTGATGATCATTCCCTTGAAATAGGGGCGTTCATCCCCGTCGAGAAGGGCGATGGTCCCATACAGCGAGGCGAAGACCCCGCCCCGGTCGATATCGCCTACCAGAAGGACCGGGGATTTGGCCATTCTTGCCGCTCCCATGTTGACGAGGTCGTGTTCCTTCAGGTTGATTTCCGCCGGGCTTCCCGCGCCCTCTATCAGAATGAGATCATAGGTCTCTTTCAGGATTTCAAGGCTTTCGAGAACCCTTCCCCTGAGGGTTTCCTTGTGGCGGTGGTAGGCCCTCGCGTCCATGTTTCCCTGGACCTTCCCATGGACGATAACCTGTGACCCGGTATCGGACGACGGTTTCAGCAGGATGGGGTTCATGTGGATGCTGGGGGCAATCCCCGCGGCAAAGGCCTGGAAGGCCTGGGCCCGTCCGATTTCACCCCCTTCCCGGGTAATGAAGGAATTGAGGGCCATGTTCTGGGCCTTGAAGGGGGCCACACGGATCCCCTGCTCGGCAAAGTGGCGGCAGAGGGCGGCCACCAGGATACTCTTTCCCACGTGGGAGCCCGTGCCCTGGATCATCAGGGTTCCCCTTATGGAAGGTGAAACGCGTCCCAAGGTGCCTATTTGCTTTCGTTTTGAACAGGTTGAAGGGTGGAAGAAAAGGGCTGGTCCAGGACGTTTAAAAACCCGTATTTCTCCTCGGTCTTGAAACGGGAAAGGATTTCCCCGTCGTAAGAGAGGAGGATGACCTCGAGGGGGAACTCGTTACCGACCAGCCGGGAGAGGTTTCGGTGGGCCCGCTGGCAGATGCGGAAAAAGATATTGCCCATTCCTTCCCGGATGAGGAGTTCGAGGCCTTCCCGCGGTGTCTTGCATTGGTTCAAACCGGTCAGGATTTCCTCCGGGGCCTTTTCTACCAGCGCCACGTGATACACGGGAATGAGCGATGTAATGAAGGCCTTGGGGCTCATTTTCATCTTCCCCGTCATCGATTTGAGCATCTTGCCAAAGTGTGTGACGTAAAAGACCTTGCTGAAACCGAGGGCCTTTGCCTGGGTCAGGGCGTGCTCGATATGGTCCGCGGTCAGGACGAAGGATTCAGGGGGGGTATCGGGGAAAATGGCCCGGGAGAAGCGCTCGCTTCTTGCCCCGGGGGTCAGGATGACCTCGTTGGCGCCCGTTTCCTTGGCGATGGTCAGGGCCTGAGTGATCCAGCGCTGCCAGGCCTCCGGTGTGGCCATGCGATTCAGGGCGGGGGTTTCCTGGATGGCCACGCCTCCCTCGATGCCCAGCCTTTCGGTCAGGGACTGCCGGGCGAGCCTCTCTCCTTCCGGGACCTCGATGGTTACGGAAAGCTGGCAGATGCTCCCGAAGTGCATATACTTGGTCAGCTCACGGAGGTTTTCGCGGATCAGGTTCTGGGATTCCGGAAAGATGGCGTCCTCTCCGACGGGAACAGGCAGCCCTGGCTTGATGACCTTGCCGACCCCGGTGCCACCCCGGATGTTGAATGAAAGGTTGCCGCTCAAGTAGCTCGCCTCTTCCTCGTAGCTGAGATGCACCAGCACCTCCGGGGAGTTGGGATCCGCGGCCACGGTGGAGGCCCGGGCGGTAACCCGGCCATTTTCTCTTATAAATCCCTTGATGGGAAACCAGAACCGTTTGCCGCTTGGAAGGAGCAGGGAAATGGTTTCCGGAGAATCCCCCGTCAGGAGGCAAATGGCGGCTGCCTTGGCCGCGCCCGCCGCGCAGGTTCCCGTGGTATACCCCAGGCGGTTTTTCTTTTCTATCCTCTGGCGCTCATTGCGGTAGGAGTTGGAGCGTCCGTTTCGGGAATTCCTCTCGTGGTTCCCGGAATTACCCGATCGGTTATAGTTGAAATTCTTTCTGCGTCTCGTCGGCTTCAA
>CAZPTH010000111.1:0-7722 GCA_964589315.1 uncultured Thermodesulfobacteriota bacterium | reverse complement strand
GGCAGGACCTCGATGTTCATTCCTCGACAACGATCGATGTAATGCGCGAGCTTCTCCGCCTTTCCAATTTCGCTGCTGAGGATTGCCGCCATGAACTCTGTGGGATAATGCGCCTTCAGGTAAGCCGTCTGGTAGGCAATCATGGCATAGGCCGTGCTGTGGGATTTATTGAACCCGTAACTGGCAAACTTGGCCATCTGGTCGTAGAGCTTTTCTGCTTTTTCCTGATCAATCCCTCGCTGGACGGCCCCCTCGACAAATTTTTCGCGGAGCTTTGCCATCTCGTCTGCTTTTTTCTTTCCCATGGCCTTGCGCAGCCGGTCCGCGTCTGACGGGGTGAATCCCGCCAGTTTCATGGCGATCTGCATCACCTGCTCCTGATAGAGAATCACGCCATAGGTATCATCCAGGATCTCCTTCAGCTCGGGGATGTCATAGGTAATCAGCTTTTTGTTTCTCCTCCGCTTGATGTAATCGTCCACCATGCCACTCTCAAGGGGACCCGGACGGTAGAGGGCCAAAAGGTCGATCAGGTCCTCAAAGGCCTTAGGCTTCATTCGAACAAGCAGGTCACGCATTCCGGACGAACTTTCAAGCTGGAACACACCGGGGACATCCCCCTTTCGCAACAGGGCGAAGGTCTTCTTGTCGTCGAGGGGTACTGCCTTCAAATCGAACTCGGGATCCCGTCCTTCACGGATCAACGTCGAGGCCCGATCCATAATGGATAAGGTCTTGAGACCCAGGAAATCGAACTTGACCAGGCCGACGGATTCCACGCAAGACATATCGTATTGTGTCAGGAATTCTTCCTTTTGCCCCACATAGACCGGTAAGAGCTCCATTAGAGGTTTACTCGAGACAACAACGCCCGCCGCGTGTGTGGAGCTGTGTCGATTCAACCCCTCCAGGGTTCGAGCGATTTTTATCAATCGCGCGACCTTGGCATCACTTTCTATCATTTCTTTGAGCTTAGGATTGAGGCGGATCGCCTCGTCCAGAGTAATCTTCGTGACAGAGGGAATAGCTTTTGCCACCCTGTCCACATCCCCATAGGGCATCCCAAGGACTCTTCCCACGTCACGAACCACGGCCTTCGCGCTCATGGAAGAAAACGTGATAATCTGAGCCACGCGGTCATGCCCATACTTATCGGCCACGTACTGAATCACCCTGTCTCGCTTTTCCTCTGAGAAATCGCAGTCGATATCCGGCATGCTGACCCGTCCCGGCGCCAGAAACCGTTCGAACATCAGATTATAGGGGATGGGGTCAATCTCCGTAATTCCCAAGGCAAAGGAGACAAGGCTTCCGGCAGCGGATCCACGACCGGGTCCCACAGGGATTTGATTCTCTTTCGCGTAACCCACAAAATCACTCACGATGAGGAAATAATCCGAAAAGCCCATCTGCTTGATCGTTTCCAGCTCATAGGACAAGCGTTCACGGTAAAGATCTTCATCCAGGTTCTCGCCCTTTTCACGCATGGATTTCAGATAGGCTTCCAGTCCACGCGCCGCCTTTTCTTCCAGATAGGAATCGTGATCCTGCCCCTCGGGAAGCTCATACGTGGGGAAATGATACCCCTTGAAGGAAAGGTCAACTTCACACCTCTTCGCAATTTCAAGTGTATTCTCGATTGCCTCTGGAACATCCTGAAATTGTTTCATCATTTCATCTGGAGTTTTAAGAAAGAACTCGTCTGTCTGAAACCTCATGCGGTGCTTGTCAAGCAGGGTCTTGCCCGTCTGAAGGCACAGGAGGACTTCATGAGCCTGGGCATCCTCTCTCTCCAGGTAGTGACAGTCGTTGGTCGCTATGAGAGGAATTCCCTCATCACGAGAGAGTTGCTTGAGGAAATCATTGACCACATCCTGTTCCCTGATACCATTGCTCTGAATCTCGAGGTAAAAGTTCCCGTCTCCAAAAAGAGAGCGGTAATATCGTATCCGTTCCAGCGCCTGATCCTTGTTATTGGACAGAAACAGCGAGGGGATTTCCCCCTTCAGGCAGGCGGAAAGGGCAATCAGTCCTTCGTGGTATTTTTCGAGGAGCTCGTGATCGATTCTTGGTTTGTAATAGAATCCCTCCATGTAGGCCAGGGAAACGAGACGCGCTAAATTCCGGTAGCCCACGTTGTCTTTCGCCAGGAGAATCAGGTGATTCGAAGTATCTCCTTTCGAGTCCCTTTTCTTTTTGTGACGGCTTTCCGGCGCCACATAGACCTCGCACCCGATAATGGGATGGATACCGTAGGCCTTCGCCTGACGATAGAAATCATACACGCCAAACATGTTTCCGTGATCCGTCAGGGCAACGGCGTTAACACCATTAGCGGAAAGCTTATCGAAAAGTTTTGGGAAGCGAATCGCTCCATCCAGGAGACTGTATTGGCTGTGTAGATGCAAATGAACAAAATCACCCTGTATCGCTGGCATGTTACTCCCACTCTATTGTGCTTGGAGGTTTGGAACTGATGTCATAAACCACCCGGTTGACCCCTTTGACCTCGTTGATGATACGATTGGAAAGCCGCGCCATCAGGTCATAAGGAAGCCGAACCCAGTCGGCCGTCATGCCGTCCACGCTGTGGACAGCCCGGATAACGATAACCTGTTCGTAGGTCCGCTCGTCCCCCATAACCCCCACGGTCTTGATGGGCAACAACACGGGAAAGACCTGCCAGATCCTGTCATACCATCCCGCCTTTCGAATCTCTTCTATCACGATGGCATCTGCCTCACGCAAGGTTTCAAGCTTCTCCGGTGTCACATCGTCAAGCATGCGAATCGCCAATCCCGGCCCGGGAAACGGATGTCGACCGATCAGAGAATCCGGCAATCCCAACACCTTCCCTACTTCCCGAACCTCATCTTTGAAGAGTTCACGCAGGGGCTCGACAAGCTTCAGGGGCATCACGTCAGGAAGCCCCCCCACGTTATGGTGGCTTTTGATCGTCGCGGAAGGTCCTTTGAAAGACACGCTCTCAATCACATCGGGATAAAGGGTCCCCTGCGCCAGGAAGGAAACCCCTTCAATCTTTTCCGCCTCGTGGACGAACACGTCGATGAAGGTCTTCCCGATAATCTTACGCTTTTCTTCCGGATCGGTTACCCCCTTTAAGGCGGTCAGAAAACGCTCCGTGGCGTCATGATAGATCAGGTTCAAATGGAGCTTGTCCCGATAAAGGTGGACGACCTCCTCGGCTTCTCCCTTTCTCAAAACGCCATTATTGACAAAGATGGGATAGAATTTGTCTCCGACGGCTTTACCGACCAGGGCCGCCATTACCGTCGAATCGACCCCACCGCTGACCGCTCCAATGACCTTCCCCTCTCCAACCTGGCGTCTTATCGCTTCGACGGATTCTCTGACAAAAGACTGCATCGTCCAGGAGGGCACGCACCCGCAGATATTGAAAAGAAAATTCCGAATAATATCCTTTCCCAGAACCGTATGATGAACCTCAGGGTGAAACTGGAGCCCCCAGATGGGTTTTTGACGGTGCCTGACGGCACAGACGGGAGAGTTGTCCGTTTCTGCTATAACCTCGAATCCCTCCGGGAGGGTCTCGACCCGATCACCATGACTCATCCATACCCTTCTTTCATCATCGGAAGATTCCTCGAATCCCCGGAACAGGTCGGTGTAACTCAGAATCTTTACGACGGCGGGGCCATATTCCCGTCTGTTTGAGTGCGCAACCTTTCCCCCCATCTGCATGGCAATCAGTTGCAGTCCGTAACAAATCCCAAGGATGGGGATGCCAAGGCCCAAAAGTTCTTGCGGAGAAATAGGCGCCCCCTGGGCGTAAACACTTGAAGGCCCCCCGGACAGGATGATCCCTTTAGGATTAAATTCCCTTATCATTTCAAGTGGATAATCGTAGGGTTGAATCTCCGAGTAAACCTGCTCTTCACGGATACGCCTTGCAATTAACTGCGTATATTGAGATCCGAAATCGAGGACCAGAATCTTATCAGACGGCTCAGACACGACACCTTTTTTCATGTCGAAATGGTATCACAACGGAGAAAAATCTAAAAGGGGCAATCCTTGTTCCAACGGACTTCATAGGCCTTGAGGACGGAGGGCTGCAATATCTCCGCTTCCTCATCTCGAATAAGTTCCGCCAGGGCCAGATCGGACAGGCACCTTGGATCCGTCTTTAGATCCAGCTTATAACTCAAGTATTTTTCATATAAAATCGGAATGACCACGCCCTTTTTGTAAGAACTCTCCAGAAGATTTATCTCGGTGGCATGGCTCTTTTTGAAGGTTACAAGGGAATGATAGTAGCGATATCCCGAGTAAAAGGCCAGGAGGATCAATACGTACGACAAGACATGGAATAAAAATTTTGAACTCTTAATTTCTATCCTCTGGTAGAATGGCGTCTTTTCAACCCTTATCTTCCGAACATACCCCATCTGCTGAAGGTCCGAAAGAATCTTGCACGTGTCAAAACGCCCCATCAGGCTTTTGTTGATGATTTCCTGGACAGTTCGGTCCCCGTCCACAAGGTCGTAAACGATTTTCTGGTTATACGTGAGCCCTTTCTCATCGTCTTCCGAATCCACGACAGGGGGATTGGAAAGTTTTTCAAATACCATATTCATGGTGGGAATCGTTCTCTCTATCTCCCGCCATTCGTCTACCATCCAACTGACATTCAGCAAAAGCTGTTCGGGGCTCAGCGAGGGCAAGATCCTGAGATACTCTGATTTCTCCCTGGTCTCGAATTCAAAACTCCCCTCCTTCCACCGAAAGAGTTCATAGAGCGTTTCGTAAATCTGCGTCTGAACAACCTTCTGAATATCGTCCTTTGTGACAAGTTTTCTCTTCAGAAGGATCTCTCCGAGATATTGGATGGTCCCCTTCTGCTCTTCAAGGGCGCTGTCAAGTTGCTCGCGGGTAAGTTTCCCCGACGTTATAAGCATTTCTCCCATGAGCATCTTGTATTGACTTCGGTCGGGCTCAACCCGAACCACGTTCCCGTTCACAAAGAAGACCCTGATCTCTTTGTTATCCCTTCGCACGGTCAGCATCCCGGTCTTCGTCTGCTGGCCGATGAGTTGAATGATTTCAGCGATACTAAAATCTTCAATTTTTCCTTTCAGTCCCATCAAAACCCTTCTCTAACGTAGGTTACAATCATTTGGGTCAGTCCAGACAGGTAGATGAGGATAGCAATCACAAGGGAAAAATAGCTGCAGCCCGCGTACCCAAAGAAAAGTGTGGCCAATCCGGGGAAAACCTGTCTGCATACCAGAAAATAGCTCAGAAAAGAAAAGAAGAGAAAGGAAATTAACAAACCTATAAATGGACGATTTTTCAGAACAAACCCACCCCCAAAAGGTAAAATTCCCATCAGGAACCCCAGAACCTTTCTTCTTTTCCGATACCTGACAGCCTCTACCTCTTTCTGTTTGACGATGTCTGGATCCGCCTTGGATGATCGGCTCTGTATCATGGCGCATTGATGGCAAAGACGCTGGCGAAAATGGACGGGGATACGCCTGAAAAAAAGCTGTCCGCACTTGGCGCAGGAGGCAGCCGTCCCAACCCTTTTCTGCATCAAGGAGAACAGGATAATGATAAGAAACAAAACCACGGGCATTACATAGACATTTTCCATGGGTGTGTTCAGAAAAAAGCGCCAGAAAAGAGTGCTCAGGGTATTTGATAACTTTCCTGGTAAAAACGCCCGGTGCCACAGCCTCTCTCCCGGCAGCAGGCTATCGACCAACATCTGATTCGGTTCGTGCGAATTACGCCGCGTCAACTGGTCGATTTGTTCAGGATCCAAATCCCTTGCCCTGACCACATACTCCATTCCCTCAACATCTAAGAGTGGATAACTCTTACTCAGGTTATAGAAATATTCCGCGCGGGTAGGATCTATCTTAATCGCCTTGTTATACCAAAGCCTTGCCTTAGCTACGGCATCTTTACCGCTTTGTTTCATAAGAAGATAGACATTCCCCAGGTTGTTCATACATTCATGAAAGTTTGGGTCTATATTGAGGGCACGCTGGTAATAGGTGAGCGCTTCCCGATAATCCCCACGACGTTTCGCCAGCAATCCCAGGGTAAAGAGAATATCCGCATCTCCCTCTGAGGTTATCTCCTGTTTCTTGAGGCTCTCATATCCCGTGGGCTCCAACTGGTTGTAATTCGCCTGATATAAAAGGAAAGTTCCATTGTTCGCACCTGCCATGTAAAATCTTCCGATATGTTTGGCTCCGAAACTCGCTAATGCAAATATGATGACAAGGAACAGGACAACCCCCTTTTCCCGTTTAGTCAGAATCATCCACAGTAAGACCATCCAGAAAAGCGGAAGCCACGCAAAACCGATATTGAAAAAGATTGGCAGAAAGAAGATGACGAAAAGAAGTAAGTTCGCAAGTAGATTACTGATGGGAACCCGAACAAACTGCTTCAGGTAGAAAACGAGGTGATAGGCATACTTGATGATGAAATTCACCGCCATCCCGAAGGTCGTCAGAAACAGGGTGGCAAGAAAGGCGAGAATCAACTCCCCTCCCAAGTCTATAGTCCAGACTATATTCGTTTTCACAGGAGTAAAGACGCTGCGGAAATTTATGAAATGATGATAAAGATCCAGAGGATGGGCATAAAAATAACTCTTAAACGATTGCCAGCGGAAGTGGGGTTCATCGGGGGATAGTTTAGCAATATCCCTGTAAATCGAGAGACGTTGTTCCCATGTATTTTCATGCCGGAGTTGAGACCGGTCAAAAGCCTTAATCACCACGTCCGAAAGAAAGGGGACATTTCTGTACCCTCGATCCAGCTTCCAATTCTCCATTTTTTTAAGCGCGTCCTGTGCCTTGACAAGCTGTCCCGATTGACAGGCTTCCTTAAAATCATGGAAAAGGGAATGGAGGGAATTATCTGATAATTTCACCTGGATATTTGTCTTGGGAACCGCTGTCCCTGGCAAAAGGAAAACGCAAAAGAGGGGAATGAGAAGAATGAACCTGAGTAATGTTACTTTATTATCCCGCATAAACTCATTCTAACCGGTAGTTTGGTGCCTCTTTGGTAATGATTACGTCGTGCACATGGCTTTCGCGCAACCCCGCCTGGGTAATCTGGACAAACTCAGCCTTTTCCTTCAGCTCCGGAATCGTTTTCGCGCCGACATATCCCATCCCGGCCTTCAATCCTCCAACGAGCTGCTGAATGACCATGGAGAGCATCCCCTTATATGGGACACGTCCCTCGATCCCTTCCGGGACCAGTTTGGTCTCCGTCTCAACCGCCTCCTGGAAATACCTGTCCTTACTGCCCGCCTTCATGGCCTCAAGAGAGCCCATTCCGCGGTAAACCTTGTAGCTGCGGCCCTGAAACAGCACGATCTCTCCGGGAGATTCATCTGTCCCCGCAAAGAGATTCCCGATCATGACGCAATCCGCACCCGCTGCCAGTGCCTTTGTAATGTCCCCGGAAAACTTGATCCCCCCATCCGCAATCAGGGGAACACCTGCCTGGGAACAGACGGTATGGGTTTCCAGGATTGCCGTTATCTGCGGAACCCCAATCCCGGCAACAACGCGGGTCGTGCAAATGGATCCTGGTCCTACGCCAACCTTGACGGCATCCACTCCCGCTTCAACCAGGCTTTTTGCCCCTTCTTTCGTTGCCACATTACCGGCAACCACGTCACACGTTATTCCCTGAGACTTCAGCGCC
>CAZPTH010000110.1:0-7773 GCA_964589315.1 uncultured Thermodesulfobacteriota bacterium | reverse complement strand
TTTAACGACCAGGGAATTTCCGTCCATCCGATCCGGGGGGTCTCAAATGGGAGGACCATTCGCAGGCTGTGCAGGATCGGTCGCGTCCCCACGAGATATAACGGACGTTTGAAGGATACAAGATTCGCAGCGGTCCGAAGGTTGACCGGGGAGTTATTCCCCACCACCAGGGCGTCAATCGCTCGGATTCTTTCATGCAGCAGGTAAGGGAGGAGAACCCACCGGGAATCGTCTCGAAGGGGGGAATCCCCCAACCCCTGGCAAATCACGACGGCATGGCCGTTTCCCCGGGATGCGACAACGTAGGTTCCTTTTTTCACGCTGAAAACCGTGACGGACGGTTTCACAAAAAAACGCGGGACAAAAAATGAAATCAGGAGCAGGCCCGCAAACCCTCCCGCAAGGGCGGCGTTTCGCTTTCGAGAGCCAGAGCTCCTCGCCCTGAAGGCAAAGACCGTGAAAACAAACACACCGTAATAAAGGATGATCTCATACCAACGGGGGGGATAGATGTCGACCCGGGAATAAGGAAAGCTCGCGAGGAACCGAAAAACCTTGACGAGCCCCTCGATAAAAAACCCGTCCAATTTGAGCATGAACGTGGCAAGGGTTACCGAGACGGGATACAGGGCCAGGCTGATCAGACCGAGGGGAAGCAGGACGAATCCCACATAGGGTATCCCAAAAAGGTTGGCGAGAATGGCCATGGGGCTTGACCGATGGAAATGATACGTGGCAATGGGAAAGGTCACCGCCATGGCAAGGAGCGTTATCAGGAGTGTTGCGCCGAGCCACCAGGCCACCTTTTTGAGGCCCCCTCTTTCTTTTTCTTCCCCCTCATCCGGGTTTCCAAACTCCCTTCGGCTCACGCCCATCAGAATTCCCGCGACCGCGGCAAACGTCAACTGAAATGAGGCGAAGAAAACGGCCTGGGGCTGGAATAAAAGAATCACGAAAGCGGCGAGCAACAGGATGTCCGCGAGCCTGGAGGTCCGTCGAAAAAAGAGAACGGCGAGAAACGCCGCGGCCATGACGAAGGCACGAATCGTGGAGATCCGTTCCCCCGTCAGGACCAGGTAGAACAGGAGGCACACAACCGTCAAGATAGCCGTGATTCTGTGAATGTCCATGTAAAGGAAAATCTTCGGGAAAAAGGTCAGCAGCCTCCGGATGAAAAGAAAAAGGAGGATGGAAACAATCCCCAGGTGAAGCCCGGAAATGGCAATGAGGTGCGAGGCACCGCACCGGATGAAAATATCCCTCATGGCGGGTGAAACCTGCCCCCGATAGCCGATGAGAAAGGCTGAAGCCAGGGCATTGTAGGGAGCGGGAATCGAAGCGGTGATCCAGCGGTTCAGGTATTGCCGAAGCCGGTTGATTGCCCCCCGCCAGGAACCCCTCCTGTCACCCTGCAGGACGACAAGCTGGGAAAAATCATGCACTCGGGCAAGTGCGTAGATCCCACGCAGGGCGAGAAAACGCCGGTAATTGAACCCGTAGGGATTTGCCGGGGGACGCGCCCGGGAGATAGGGCTCACAAGGCGAATGATATCTCCCACGTAAACCGTGCGCGTATAGGGGCCATACACGGATACCCGCAACCGCCCGCAGGCCGGGATGCGGCGCTGGTCATGGGTTAGCAGGGCCCGAACCCTGACGGTGACTTGCGACCGGCTCAGTCCTGGATCGAGGGGCGGGAGAACCTGTCCCTCGACAATCCACGTCTTCCTCCCCGCGAAATTCGCCACGTGATTCGCGGGAAGCATGGGGTGGATAAGGGTATAAACGGAAAAGAACGCAACGAGAAAGCACCCGAAGAGGGCAATCGCCGCCTTCTTCGGCAACCCGATCCACTTCAGGAAGTATCCCGCCAGGATGAGGGAAACGTAAACGAGGGAAACGGCCGCGGCACAGGGCCAGGTTTCCATTCCCCCGGCCATGGCCCCCGCGATCAGGCTAAGAACGAATGGCAGAAGGGGAAGATTGAAAATTCTATGTGGGTTCCGAGTCATCTACGGGAATAATCTTCCGCTCCCCGGACGGAACCAGGGGTTTCTGGAACTGTTCCTCCATTCTCCGCAGATGCTGCCGGACGCCACGTATCAGTTCCTCCACGAATTGGTTCATCTCTTCCTGCATGACCTCCATCTTCCTGCGCATCTCCAGGATCACTTCGGCCCCCGCCAGGTTTACTCCCAGATCTTCTCTCAAACGCCGAAGCATCAACAGCTTCTCAATATCTTCCCGTGTATATCGCCGAATTCCCCCCTCCGTAAAGAGGGGCTCCAGGAAACCCTCTCGCTCGTAATATCGAATCGTCGAGGGACTGATTCCCAGTTCCCTCGCCACGAACCCGATGGTAAAGGTCTCTCCTGTTCGACGGTCTCTTCTTTCCGCTTTCATCATCTCACCTTAGGTAAGAGGGTTGAAAGTTCCTCAAAGAGTTTCTTCGCGCGTTCATCGACCTTTTTGGGAATCACTACTTCCACCTCCACGTACTGATCACCCTTTTTGTTCCCCTTCAGGGGCTTGACGCCCTTTCCCGCCAGGCGAAACTTTTTCCCGTTGGGGGTTCCCGGGGGAATTCGCATCTTCACGGAACCATCGATGGTAGGAACCTCTATTTTCGCCCCCAAGACCGCCTCCGGAATAGAGATGGGAACCTTGCAGTAAAGATCGGAGCCCTTCCTTGTAAAAACGGGATGGGGACGCAATTGAACCTCGATATACAGGTCGCCTGGGGGACCTCCGTTGAGTCCCGGTTCCCCCTTCCCCGCCAGGCGAATCTTCGACCCGTTATCCACCCCTGGAGGGATTTTAACGGAAATCCTTTCCACCTTCCTCTGATGACCCGTCCCTCCGCAAACGGCACAGGGTGTCGTATTGATGCGGCCCGTCCCGTGACAGGTGGGACAGGTCTGCTGAACGGGGATTCCGAGGCCCGCCATCTGGATTCGGCCGCTGCCGCCACAATCGGGACACGTCTCCCACTTTCCCGACGGGCTGACACCGGTTCCCCCGCAGACCGCGCAGGGAACTTCATGATCCAGGCTGATCTCCGTTCGGGTTCCCCGGATCGCATCCATGAAATCGACCCACATCTTGTAATAAACATCCCTCCCCTTCCGGGGCATGGGGCCACCGCGATAGGCCGTCTCGGCTCCCCCCATGGAAGCTCCTTCACCAAAGATATCTCCAAAGATATCGTTCAGATCCACATGGGTAAATCCGGATCGGAAGCCCCGACCGTATGTCCCCGTTCCAAAACCACCGGGACCTGCCCCCCGCTGCTTGAAAAAGTCGCTGAAATCAAAGGAGTCCTGGGTGTCGTATTCCTCCCTCGCCTTGGGATCGCTCAAGACCTCATAGGCCTCGGATATCTCCTTGAACCTCGCCTCGGCCTCCTTGTCCCCGGGATTGACATCCGGATGATATTTTCTTGCCAGCTTTCTGAATGCCTTTTTTATGTCATCCTGAGAGGCATCCTTTTTAACCCCCAGGATTTTGTAGTAGTCTTTTTTTGTCATGAAATACCTCGTATGTTTATTTTGCTTAAGTCTTCTATAATCTAATTCTTTCTCCCCGAGTCGTCAACGTTTTCGCCCTTATCATGCCTTCACTCCCCGGATAGCCCAAGACGCGCTTAAAACCGCAAGGTTACCGGGCCGGACCATAAATCTGTTTGACTCAAAACACGGGGAAAGGTATGATATTTTTATGCGACTGGACAAGTGGCTGAAGGTGGGATGCCTTTACAAAAAACGCTCCGCGGCCAAGGAGGCCTGCGAAAAAGGACGGGTGACCCTGAACGACCGCCCCGCGGGGCCGGACCGCCCGGTCAGGGACGGCGATGTCATCACGATCCGCTATCCCCACGGGATTAAAAAGGTCCAGGCCCTCGATACCACGAAGAAATCGGTCTCGGCCAAGCTGGCGCCCGTTATTTTCTACAAGGAGCTCCCCCTGACGCCGGAGGAAGAGGCTGAAAATCTGCGGATCCAGGCCATCCGCATGGCCGCCCGAACCACCAAATACCAGCAGGGGGGACGCCCCACGAAGAAGGACCGCCGGAAGATCATGAAGATCAAGCGCCAATCCCCCTTCGATTCCCCGTTTACCCCGTAGAAGCAGAGGAGATAAATGCACGCGTCTGTCTTGGGAAGCATCATTACCTGGATCGTCAATACCGTTTCCGCCCTGGGATATTGGGGCATCATCGCCATGATGTTCCTGGAATCCTCGTTCTTCCCCTTTCCCAGCGAGGTGGTTATCCCGCCTGCCGGATACCTCGCCAGCCAGGGACGCATGAGTTTTCCCTGGGTGATCGCCTGCGGTATCATCGGCAGCCTGCTCGGCGCCCTCTTCAACTATTACCTGGCCCTGTGGCTGGGGCGGCCGGTGGTTCTCAAGATCGGGAGGCCCTTCGGCCTCACGGAGGAAAAGTTCTCCCGCGCGGAAGAGATGTTTCGAACCCACGGCGAGATCAGCACCTTCGTCTGCCGCCTGTTGCCGGTCATCCGCCAATACATCTCCTTCCCGGCGGGGCTGGCGCGGATGAACCTCTTCCGTTTTCTCCTCTTCACGGGGCTGGGCGCCGGGATCTGGGTTGTCATCCTCGCCTACATCGGTTACCTGGTAGGGAACAACCAGGCCCTGATTCAGGCCTATTCCCACAAGAGCCTGACCTATATCCTCATCGCCGTTGTCATCCTGACGGCTCTCTATGTCATCTGGCACAAGAAATGGCGAAAACGGCCATGAAAATATTTTATATTCGGGCAGGAAGCCCTCGTAAAAAATTAGAATTAAAAGGCAAAGTAAAAAGCTTTGGACTTTTACGAAGCTGTAAAGGAGGCAAACCATGAAGATTGTCATGATCGGAGGCGGTGGCGCATGCATTGTCTGCGGAAACACGCTGCGGATCCTCGGCAACAAGGCCCAGATCGATATCTACACGCGGAGGGATAAAACCGCCTACACCCCCTGCGAGCAGCCCTTCGTCCTGAGAGATGTTTTATCCTTCGATGAGATGTTCTACGCCACCCTCCCCTGGTTCGAGAAAAAGGGGATCGGCCTCCACCTGGAGACGGAGGTCACGGCCATCGACCGGGAGAAAAAGGTCATCATCGCGGATGGGAAAGACGTCCCTTATGACATCCTGCTCATCAACACGGGGGCCCTCCCGAAGATCCCGGATATCCCGGGTCTGGAAGGAGACCGCGTCTTTACCCTCACCACGGAGCTGAAACACGCCCGTGCCCTGGAAGCCATCATCCCCAAATACAGACGGGCGGCCATCCTCGGGGCGGGTGCCATCGGTTTGGAAATGGCGGAAACCCTGGTCAAAAAAGGCTACGATAAGGTTTATCTCATCGTCTCCTCCCCCCATATCATGTCGCGTTTTCTGGACGCCGAGATGGCGGAAAAGATCCATCCCTTCCTGACAGACGGCGGCGTGGACCTTCGGACCTCCACCTCCGTCACGGAAGTCAAACACCATGACAATGGTCTGACGCTGTCGCTTTCGGACGGAAACTCCGTGGAAGTCGATTTCGTCCTGGTGGCGAAGGGTGTCCGTCCCAACGTGGCCCTGGCGAAGGAAGCGGGGCTGAAAATTGGGGAAACGGGGGGCATCGAGGTCAACCAGTACCTTCAGACCAGTGACCCGGCTATCTACGCGGCGGGGGACTGCATGGAGAGCTGGAACATGCTCACGGGGCAAAAGACCCTCACGGCCCTGGCGACCTTCTCCAACCGGACGGGACGGACGATCGGGCGTAACATCCATTTCAATAATACCATTCCTTTCATGGGGGCCATGGGCACCCTCGGCACCGAGGTCTTCGGACAAACCATCGCCTCCGTGGGAATGACCGAGCGGGAAGCCACCAAGGCTGGACTTCCCGTGGTCTCTGCCGTTCGCAAGGGTGTCACCCGAAAAGCCATGTTCGGCGGGGCTCCTCTCTGGCTCAAGCTCGTCGCGGACAAATCCCGGCAGATCCTCCTGGGCGCGCAATTCATCGGCCCGAAAGAGGTCAGCCGAATGGCGGAAAAGGTCATCATCCTGCTGGGAGAAAGGGTGATTCTCGGCAAGATCTCCCAGTACGAAAACATCTTCAGCCCCCCCTTGAGTATGGCCTACGAACCCGTCACCATGGCGACCGATATTCTCATCAGCCAGCTCATCAAGGAGGGAATCTCGGTTCAGTGGGCGTAGCAAATTTATCCCTCTTTCCGCCCCATCGCCGGTTGACGAAAAGGGGGCGGATGCCTATAATTCAGTCACGTTAAGGAGAAACGCCTATGTTAGACCTGAAGATACTGCGTGACAACGCGGACGCTATCGAGAAACGCCTCAAGACCCGGGATCCCAACCTCTCCCTCGCCCGCTTCAAAGAACTGGACGAGAAGCGCCGGGCGATCATCCGGGAAGTGGAGGGGCTGAAAAACCGGCGCAATACCGTGTCTGAAGAGATTGGGAAACTCAAGCGGGAAGGAAAAGACGCGGAAGACAAGGTCCTGGAAATGCGGGAGGTCTCCAGCCGCATCAAGACCCTGGACAAGGAGCTGAAGGAAATCGAGACGGGGGTCACGGAAATCCTCATGACCCTCCCCAACGTCCCCCACGAAAGTGTCCCTATCGGTGAAAGCGACGAGGACAACGTGGAGGTCAGGCGCTGGGGTGAACCGAGGGATTTCCCCTTCGAACCGAAGGCCCACTGGGACATCGGCGAGGGGCTGGATATTCTCGACTTCGGGCGCGCGGCCAAGCTGGCCGGGGCGCGCTTCGCCCTCTACAAGGGCCTGGGGGCGCGCCTGGAACGGGCGCTCATCAATTTCATGCTCGACCTGCATACCACCGAGCACGGCTACACGGAGATCCTTCCCCCCTTCATGGTCAACCGCAAGACCATGACCGGCACGGGACAGCTCCCCAAGTTCGAGGACGACCTCTTCAAGATCGACGGGTGGGATCACTTCCTCATCCCCACGGCGGAGGTCCCCGTCACCAACATCTTCGCCGACGAAATCATCGACGGCAGCCTGCTTCCCGTTTATTACACCGCCTACACCCCCTGCTTTCGAAAAGAGGCGGGCGCGGCGGGGAAGGACACCCGGGGGCTGATCCGCCAGCACCAGTTCAACAAGGTGGAGCTGGTCAAGTTCACCACGCCGGAAACCTCCTATGATGAATTAGAAAAGCTCCTTAACAACGCGGAAGAGGTGCTTCAGAAACTTGAATTGCCCTATCACGTCGTTGTGCTCTGCACGGGAGACCTGGGTTTTTCCGCCACGAAGACCTATGACATCGAGGTCTGGATGCCCCATCAGGGTGTTTACCGGGAGATCTCCTCGTGCAGCAACTTTGAGGACTTCCAGGCCCGGCGCGCGGGCATCCGCTTTCGACGCAAGCCCGGCGCCAAGGCGGAACTGGTGCACACGCTCAACGGCTCCGGCCTGGCCGTGGGACGCACGACCGCCGCGATCCTGGAAAACTACCAACAGGAAGACGGATCTGTTATAATCCCTGAGGCGTTACGCCCCTACATGGGCGGCCTGGACGTCATGCGGAGGGATGGCCGAGTGGTTTAAGGCGGCGGCCTTGAAAGCCGTTGTGGGTTTACGCCCACCGTGGGTTCGAATCCTACTCCCTCCGCCAAGTATTGTTACATTTTGGTCTCTTATCTGCTTTTGAATGTAATTTCATACCTCAGGATAATTATTACCTTACATCATCGGTGCGGTTACTGTGGGTAACGCACTTATTCCACT
>CAZPTH010000109.1:0-7781 GCA_964589315.1 uncultured Thermodesulfobacteriota bacterium | reverse complement strand
TTTCAAGGCTCGGTGTGCGTATGACCCGATCCCCGTAGACGGCAATATCATCCCATGTCGTAAATTCATTTTTAAAGGTATTGGCAAATACGCCAAAAACCAGAATGGCAAGGATAAGGACCGAAATGACTGTTATCCTGTTGGAGCGGTTGGATTTTCCATTTGAATCAGCTGGTTTCACGGCATTTTTTCCTTTTTTCATAAGTTTCTCCCTGTCACCCAATTTCCAGGGGACCCGGTGTTTCTTGCAAAAAAGTCTCGTGCCAAAGCTCCAGGACGAGAAGTTGCCATAAAACAGCCGACCTGTCCCTAACCCCGTTAACGTGTTCGTCAATCAATCCTTCTATCCCCTCCCGCGTGAAATAGCCCCGCTCCAAGTGTGTCTTGGACAATAACGTATCCCTAAGAAAACCGGACCATTTTTCCTCTCTAAACCAGCGATTGATGGGAACACCAAATCCCATTTTTCTTCTTGTTAAGATTTTGTTGGGCAGCTTTCCCCTCATGCACTGTTTCAGGATTTTCTTCCCCTTAAAGAGACTGAGTTTCTCATCCGGCGGGAGGCTGCAGGCAAACTCGACGACCTTGTGATCCAGAAAGGGAGAACGGCATTCCAGGGAATGGGCCATGGAGGCGATATCGACTTTTGTCAAAATGTCGCCAGGAAGATAGGTCTTGAAATCAACACTCGAAAAGGCCTGCCGGATATCCCTCTTAGAGGCGGCCTTGAACAATCGGCCAACCAGATCCATGGCATGGGTCGGGTGTGTCTGGGCTCTGAATGACGGCGTATAAAGGTCGTCCTTGAGCCGGTCATTGGCGATGACCACGTAATGGGCATAGTCGAGATATTCCCTGGACTGAATCCGTGAAAAAAAATTGTATAACATCCCCGGGTATCTCCCCAGGAATGGGATATAGGATAAAAATTTTGAAACTATCTTGAAAACACGGATCGGTAAAATTTTAAAGAGATTCTGCAGTGACTTTAACGTCATGTATAAAAGATATCGGTTATACCCCAGAAAGACCTCGTCCCCGCCGTCCCCCGAAAGGGCGACCGTAACCTTTTCCGCAGTTACCTGGGAAACGTAATACGTGGGAATCATCGAAGAATCCCCGAAAGGTTCGTTGTAGAGCCAGACAAGCTTCGGAAGAATTTTAATCCCTTCGGACCGAACGGTCATGGCGTGGTGATTCGTTTGCAGTTTCTCCGAAACAAGACGCGCGTATCGGGATTCATCGAATCCCTGTTCCTCAAAAGAAATAGAAAAGGTATTGGGAGGCGTTGAGAGGAGCTTTGTGGTAAAGTACGCGATGGTGCTCGAGTCAAGCCCTCCGCTCAGAAAAACCCCCAGGGGCACATCACTTCTCAGTCTCAACCGGATGGACTCTTCGAGTAAGCCCTGGAGTTCTTCAATATATTTTCTATGGCTAACAGGCCTGGAATCAGATGAGTGGGAGTGGGGCCGCCAGTAGCATCTCTGTCTGAATTTACCCGTTGTCAAGTCGAAAAAGGCGTAATGCCCCGGAAGAATTTTACGTATTTCCTTGAAGATCGTATCCCTGTGGGGGATGTACTGATATGTCAAAAAATAGTGAATAGACTGGGATGAAACCTCACGCTTTACCTTTGGATAGGTATAAAAGGCCTTGAGCTCAGAAGAAAAAGCGAAGAAATCACTGCCCCGGGTATACAGGAGAGGCTTTTGCCCCATCCTGTCTCTCGCGAGAAAAAATCGTCGATGGGCGCAGTCGTAAATGCAAAAGGCAAACATCCCTCTAAGCCTTTCGAGAACCTCATATCCCCACGTCTCGTAACCGTGTAAGATAACCTCTGTGTCGGTACGGGAGGAAAACTTGTGCCCCAGGGCCGTAAGCTGTTTTCTTATTTCAACGTAGTTATAAATTTCCCCGTTAAAAATAATCCAAAGGGACTTGTCCTCATTTGACATGGGTTGGCGGCCGGACGGGGACAGGTCGATGATGGAGAGACGCTTGTGTCCCATAAACAGGCCAGGCCCCCTACCCTCCCAGGCCGTGCCATCGGGGCGCATGTATTTCAATCCTTCATCATCCGGGCCACGGTAATGGATTCGCTGAAGAAGCGAATGGCAGGTTTCCCTGAAATCTTCAGGGGGTGACTGGTCGTAGATTCCAAGGATGCCGCACATTACTTAATTTTTACTCCCGCCCTTGTTTTCATGTGACACCACAATTTCCGAGAATTCCCTCACAATTTTTCCGAGAGGACGTTTAGGATTCTCTCGGATGTTTTCCCGTCCCAAAGTTCCGGGAGGACAACATCATTCTTTACCTTTTTTTCTAATAAATCTGAAATGTTTTTCACAACACCTTCAACTGAAGGAAAATTCCCGAGGAGCCGATTGGTTCCATGAGACACGGTTACAGGCCACTCTGTCACGCTTCTCAAGGTAAAGCAGGGAATCCCCAAGACAGTAGTTTCCTTCTGGATTCCCCCGGAATCGGTCATGACGAACTCCGAATCGATAATAAGCTTCAAGAAATCTCTATAACCAACGGGTTTTGTTAAGATAATACCCTTTCCGTCATTCCTTGAAGTATTTAAAAGCTTGTTCAATAGATGGAAAGATTTTAGACGGTCCCGGGTTCTCGGGTGCACGGGGAAAATCAAAAGGCATTTTTCAGAAGCAGCGACAAGGATATCGACCAGTCGTTTGAGAATTTCAGAGTCATCCACGTTTCCAGCCCTGTGGAGCGTGACAACACCGTAAGAAACGTTTTCCCCTAATCCCAGTGAGGCAAGAATTTGAGAATGAACGGCCCGTTTCCTTTCCCAGAAAAGGGCATCGACCATGATATCCCCTACCCTGTATATCCTCTCGGGAGAGATTCCCTCATTTAGGAGGTTCTGGTCAGAACCCTTGTCTGGCGTAAAGAGGTATTCCGACAAGACATCCGTAACCACACGGTTGACCTCTTCGGGCATGGAGCGGTCGAAGCTTCGGAGCCCTGCCTCCACGTGCGCCACGGGGATATGGTTCTTCACGGCGACAAGGGTACAGGCAAGCGTTGAATTGACATCACCAAATACAACAACGCAATCGGGGTTTTCCTTCTCGCACACAGGCTCAAATCTCTCCATGATCCTGGCGGTCTGAACGCTGTGTGTCGCAGACCCTACTTCGAGGTTATAATCGGGTGTGGGAATTTCCAGATCTCTGAAAAAGGTTTCGGACATTTCAGGGTCGTAATGTTGTCCCGTATGCACAAGGACGGGCTGAAAGCTGTCTTTATATGCCCTTGAACTCTCCCTGATCAGGGGGGCCACTTTCATAAAATTGGGTCTTGCCCCAACGACGAGAATCAGTTTTTTTAGCAATATCCCAATCCTTTCGTGAAAAGTTCAAGCAGTTTCTGGTCCCAGTCGAAGGTCCAGGAGTCCCTGGCGGCCTTCGCCCGCTCAACGATGTCTTCAGCATATCTCTCATCATGATAATAGCGCTCAATTATTTCAACCAATTCCGATGGGGTCTCAAAAAGGAGAAGGTCTGAACCGAGTAATTCCCTGGATTCACGGGTATCCTTGGCCACGCAGGGGGTCCCCACGGCCAAAGCCTCGAGAAGGATATTGGACATTCCTTCTCGGTGAGAAGATCCAATGTACAGATGGGAAGACTTGATCACTCCTAACAGTTTATCGCGGGACAGCCATCCAAGCCATGTAACCCTGTCCTCGATGCCAAGCCTCTTTGCACGCGCTTTCAATGCGATGAAATATTCATGATCGGGTTTGGAAGCGGGCATTCCCGCGATGCAGAGATGACAGGGGATAGAAAGAGCCTTTATTGCCTCAAACAGCATCTCGAAGTTTTTTACAGCTGTTATCACCCCTCCCGAAAACAGCCTTACACCTCCCCCCGGTAATTTCTCTTCCCACAAACGCTCCCCATATGGGACATCGACAACCTGCCCGGACAGGCTGGGAATTTCGTTGGGAAGATGAACAATTTTCCGTTTATCAACGGCAAAATGCCTTTGAATTCTCTCACCAAGTGTCCTTGACACGACCACAATCTGGTCGGAGACTTTAAACCCCAGTCGCTCAACAAAACGGAGGATCAACTTCAAACCTCTTCGCCTGCTCTGGTAGCCATATTCTTCAGAAAGCATCCCCCTGACCATACAATAAATCCTGCATTTTTTACATAGTTTTACCGGGAATAACAGGAAAGCATAAATCGGTCCAAAAACGATAATCTCACGGAAATCATCAAATATGATACGAGCCAGAACACGCGCGGGGAAACTCGTAAAAAATGCCCATGGTCTCAGAGGAGCGGGAAAATGGAGCAGACACGCCTCCACTGGACATTAGGATGGGAAACGGGATCGGGTGAAGCGCTGATAACGGTTACCTTTATTCCGGCATCCCCCAGTGCCCGGACCATCCTCAGGAATCTCATGTAAGATCCCCCTCTACGGATCTCCGAAAGCCCCGTCAATATCTTACGCATGGGTCTTGACCTTTCTGGACCTCAAAAGGGTTTGATAAATCTCAACGACCTCGCGGCTCGCGGGGGGAAAAGAGAATCCTTCAGAAATCTTTCGCTGCATTTCCCGTTTCATGACCCCTAACCTTTCGGGATTATTCAGAAGTGTCTCCAGGTATTTTTCTAACTCTTCCGTCTTCTTTTCAGGATTGATCAGGAAACCGTTCACGTTTTCTCTGATAAACTTGTGAATGTCTCCCACGTTGGTCGCAAGGACCGGGATTCCGCAACAAAACGCTTCAAGGACAACGTTTGGCATCCCCTCATGATCACTGGGAAGAATCAAGAGATTCGCGGCATTCAGCCACACGGGGATCTCCCGAGGGGGAACGGCTCCATGAATGAAAATCTTATCCTCGTATCCGTCCTTTACCCGTTCTTTTAATTTCGAGTAAAGGGGGCCCTTGCCAATGACATGGAGGAAAACATCTTTTTCCGGTTCCCCCGCGTAAATTTTCCTGGCAACTTCCAGAAGGTCGAGAATCCCTTTTTCCTTAACAAGGTTACCAATAAAGAGAAGGTGTATCCCTTTTTCCTGAATCCCCAAGTTTTTTCGGGCCTCTTCCTCTGGTATGGGATGAAATAGGGACGTGTCGACTTCATTGTAGACAACGATAACATTTTCCCTGTCAATTTCTGGAAAGGACATCAAGATTCCGTCCCTAAGGATCCCGCTGGTGCATAATATTCGATCGGTGTGAGACAAAACAAAGGAAGTCAGAAAAGCGAAAAACCTGTTCCTTTTCGCGAATGTATGAAAATCCGTCCCCCGCACGTGAACCACGAGGGGAACATGATACAGCCATTTCAATACTACGCCAATAATGCCATTCGGGTGAATCCAGTGAACATGGATTATCTCGCAACCCTGCCTTTTCATAATTCCAACGGATTTTAAAAGGGAGGAGAACATATAAACAAGCATACGGAAGACAGGAATCCGTTTAAAGGCCACCAGTGTTTTCCCTCCAGAAGGGAAAAAAAATCTGAATACCTGAACATCACCTGAGGATTCATATTTTTCAGAATCATGGAAGATCTTCGGCGTGACCACAATCACGGGATGTCCCCTCTTGGCAACCTGGTCAGCGAGATTCTTCACGAAAATCCCACGATAGGCCCCGGGATAATCAGGGTAGGCCTGGGTTAGAAACAGAATGGCTGATCGTTTAGTGACCATGTGAGGCGTCTCTGTCTCTGGGCAGGAGACGCAACTCCCTTTCTATTTTAAGCAGTTCTCTTCTTAAGGCACCGATAAGAATGGCGATAAAACCGATCGAAAGAATCTGGATCCCCCCAAGGATAAGCAGGACAATGAGGGAAAACAGAGGCCGGCTCTGGGACAATTCGTTTTGATAATGCAAGTAAATCACATAGATTCCAAGAAGGACCCCTGATAACATGACCAACCCACCAAATGCCCCAAACAAGACGATGGGACGATGCAGGAAGGCAAAAATCAGATGAGATACTACTGTCGATCCGAAGCGGAACTTTGATTTGCCCTTCTTTCTCGATTCAAGGATAGCCGGTATTTCCTTGATTCGGTACCCGAGGCCCACGGCCCTGGCAATAATCTCCAGGTGTATCTCCTTCTCGTTGGATTCCAGGAGCATTCCCTCAACGACCAAACGTCGGTAGGCACGAAAAATTCCCGTATAGGTATGGATGTTTCCTGGAAAGATCCATCTTAGAAAGAGATTGCCCATCCTGCTGATAAGCCCCCGGTTAAGAGGGACATTTTGCAGACCACCCCCGCGCATGTAGGGGGAGGCGATGACAATATCCGCCTCATTTTTATCGAGGATATCCAGCATCTGCCTGATATATTTAGGAGAATAGCTCAGGTCTGCATCCATCGTGACGATGTATTTTCCCCTGGCTACATTGAAACCGGCTCGCAGGGCCATGCCCCTCCCCCTGTTGGCCGGGTAAGAAACGACTCGGACACTGGGGATTTTTTTCGAAACTTCTTCGAGAACCTTCAGGGTATTGTCTGTACTCCCATCATTTACCGGAAGAATCTCATAGGTCCGGTTCAATTCTTTCAAGGCCTCATCCACCGCCCTCAACGTGGTTTCGGCATTGCTTTCCTCGTTATACATGGGGATAATAACTGAAACATCGATCGTGTCGGATCTGTTTGCCTTCATCGCATATTCCTTTGGCCCCAAACCTGGGGCGGAAGGGTTAAAATCACCCGGGAGGGGTGAGATTCGCCCATTGTAGTGAGGCGAACGCGAACCTCTTTTTTGCCTTTAATGCCTGCAGCCACTCCTTATAGAATCTCTGGGTATCCTTGCATGAGGTGCTGTCCAGTGCCCTTCGAATAAAGAACGAGGCCTTCTGGTATTCTTTTCGCCCCATGTAAAATATAGCGAGGTTTTCAAGCGTGGGTCGGTAAGCGGGCGCGACGTCAAGGACTGTTTTAAGAAAATCGATTCCCTCTTTTCCCCTGTTTTCCTGGAGATAGATGGTGCCAAGGTCATGCCACGCATAGATAAAAAATGGATCCAGCTTCACAATTTTTCGATAAATTTTCTTGGCGGGCTCATATTGAGCCATCTGCGTTTTTAAAACCGCAATGTCGAAGAGACAATACTTGTGACTCTTCATCTCGGGGTATTTACTGAACAGGGTATCGAAAGATCTTTCTGCTTTTCCCATGTCCCGCAACAGGTGATAAGCCTTTGTTTCCAGGCAGAGGGATTCAGGAGTATTATTTTCAATCTTCTTGAAGATTTTTTCCGTTTCTTTCCTGTTTAAAAAGGCAGCCTTGTAATGGCCGAGCATGGAAAGGAGATAGGTATCTTTAGGCGCTGCCTTCAAGGCATCCCCTAAGAGATGGGCCGTATTCCTCCATGCCAGATTCCTCTTATAGCTCAAGAAGGCGAAGGAGGCTCCAATCGCTAAGGCGAGAAGCAGGGTCATACCCTTCACGGACTTGGACTTCATTTCTCTTACTTTTGATGACACCATGCCGATGGCGAGAGATCCCCAGAACAGGGGCAGGTAGGCCTCCCCCCCGTTGAATCTCTTCGCGAATAGATGCAAGAACCAGAAGGACACAAGGCCGAGAAACAAAACTCCCCCTGCCCTGCTCTTTAACTTGATAGCTATGCCCCCTACTCCCAGGATCAAGGCAAGAGACAGGATCCAGAGAAAAGGGAACTCCCGTGACAAAACGGGGAGCATGAAGTGAATTTTCCAGGGCAGAAAGAAATCCCGAAGAAGGTAGAGGACTGA
>CAZPTH010000108.1:0-7877 GCA_964589315.1 uncultured Thermodesulfobacteriota bacterium | reverse complement strand
CTATCCAGTCACTCCTGAACGGTTACCTGTGATTTGGAGGGGGGATAGGATGTTTCTCCCTTCAACCGATCTCAGGTGTTGTGATACCGAATGGTCCAGTCATTATTGACTCTCCGCCATTCTTCTATGCTGAACAGAACATCCAGATCCATGCTCAGTTTCCCATTCCCTGGTTTAACCAAACCTCAAAAGCCGTAAATGTCCACCAAAGAAAATATGCCTTCTTTTCAAAAAGGCAAACTCAAGGGCAGTGCCGTTTTATTCCCACTTCCTGACATCTTCGATGAGCTTGGCGTCCTCGGGAATGGTTCCTCTTGGCACGAAGGCCACATCTCCCCGGAGTTTCAGGACCTCGCGGATCTTTGACTCGATTTTGGATTTAAGGGCATCCGACCCCGAGACGCCTTCCGAGAGCTCGATGTCGAATAACATCAGGTCACGCGCCCCTTCCCGGTCCACGCGGACCCGAACCCGTTCGATCTCCGTGAACGCCGCGGCAACCTCCTGGACCTGGCTTGGATGGATAAACATCCCGCGGACCTTGGTTACCTGGTCTACCCGGCCCACGATCTTCATCATGCGCCGCGAGGTCCGGCCGCAGGCACAGGGTTCTTCCTCATAGTAGGACAGGTCCCCTGTCCCAAGCCTGATGACCGGATAGGTTTTATGCCCCAATGGGGTGACAACAACTTCACCTATCTCGCCCGGTCCAAGCTGCTTCCCCGTCTGGGGATCAACGATTTCAACTATCCTGTGTTCCGAGAAATGCATCCCGTTCTTTTCGGAACACTCGTAACTTATTCCCCCAATATCGGCAATAATCAGACCCTGGCGCACGATGATATGGTAATCCTCTTCAAGCCTTTTGCGCATGGAATCGGGCAGGATTTCTCCCGCCACAAAGGCCACTTCCATGGAGAAGTCCCTGTTGAAATCGTATCCCTTTTCCTCCGCTTTCTCGATCAGGCTCATGAGAAAGCTGGGAACACCGATATACCCATTCACCTGGAGGTCCAGCATCGTTTTTAACTGGACTTCCGTGTTGCCCACGCCGGTAGGCACGAGGACGCACCCCAGGGCATTGATCGCCTCGTCACAAAAGATCCCGGCCGGCGTCAGGTGATAGGAAAAGGTGTTGATGACGCGGTCTCCCTTCCTGAACCCCGCATTATAGAAGATAGGTTGTAAACTATACTCGTCGTCTTCACGTCCGTGAGGGTCATAAATGGGCCCCGGAGAGATATAGATCCTCTTGAGTTCCGAGGGATCGACCCCCAAAAAGCCCCCGAACGGCCCCTTTTCCTTGTTGAGCCGGACCAGGTCCCGTTTTGGGGTAACGGGGATTTTCTCCAGGTCTTGGATAGACACAATGGCATCGGGGCTGACTCCCGCCTCGTCCATTTTTTCCTTGACAGAGGGGCAGTGGGCGTAGGCATATTGAACTGTCTCTTTCAGCCACTCGGCCTGCCGCTTCTCCCGTTCCGCCGGAGACTCTGTTTCCCATTGCTCTTCATAGTATCCGCTTCTATCCGTCATAAAACTCCCTCCCTGTCATTTTTCTCCAAACCACTTTCGTTTCTTTTATCCCTCCATGACGACAAAGGCAATCCCCATGTCGGCGTCATGGGAAAGTGACAAAAGGGCCTTCTCGATACCCCTCATCTTCATCTGCCCCCGCGCCTTCTCCGAGACGACGAAGGCCGGCCCCCCCAGGGGGTCGTGCAACACCTGGATGTCTCTCAGCGACAACGCGGCTCCAAAGCCGGTCCCCATCGCCTTGCTGAAGGCCTCCTTCGCGGCGAACTTGACAGCAAGGTGAGGCGCGGGATCCCGCCACTTCCGGCACTCCGCCCTCTCCTCCTCCGAAAAAATCCTTTCCAGGAACCGTTTCTGCCACCGATCCATTGCCTTACGGAAACGGCTTATCCGGACCACGTCCACGCCGATTCCCCGTATCATCGTCTTCTTCTCATCCTCTCCGGGCTTCTTCCATCAGGGCCTTCATGTCCCGAACCGCCCGGTCAAGCCCTACGAAAATCGCCCGGGCAATGATGCTGTGGCCGATATTCAGCTCTTCCACTCCGGGGATAGCAGCGATTGGCTTGACATTGAAGTAATGCAATCCATGGCCGGCGTTGACCTGGAGTCCATGTTTGAGACCTTCCTCGACCCCCGCCCGGATCCTCTCGTACTCCCTTTGCTGCTCTGCGGGAGTGGGGGCATCGCAATACCTGCCCGTGTGAAGCTCGATGGCGTCGCTTCCCATTTTCTTGGAAAGCTCGATGGCCTTCGGCTCGGGATCGATAAACATGCTGACGAAAATCCCCTTGGCGTGCATCCGCTCCGTCAGTGATACCAGTTTTTCGTAGTTGGCTTCCACGTCAAGGCCACCTTCCGTGGTCAGTTCCTGGCGGCGCTCCGGGACGATAGTAACCATGTCCGGCCCTGTCTTCAAGGCGATTTCGATAATCTCGTCATTGGCCGCCATTTCCAGGTTCAGCTTTGACTTCACCGTCTTCCGAAGGATCTCCAGGTCCCTGTCGTGGATGTGCCGCCTGTCCTCCCGGAGATGCACAACGATCCCGTCCGCCCCCGCCATTTCCACGATCGCAGCGGCGGCAACCGGGTCAGGATAATCCACGCCACGCGCCTGCCGAACAGTGGCCACATGGTCGATATTGACTCCCAAGCGAATCATGATTCCTCCTCCATCTGGATAAATTTCTCCTTAAGAAACATCTCCAAGTCATCCGCCAATGCCTTTATCTCGTCTTCCGATTCCCCTTCCAACATGAGACGGAGAATGGGTTCAGTTCCGGAATACCTGAGAACAATCCTCCCCCTGTCCCTCAGGCTGTCGCGAACCTTGTTGATCTTTTTCCTGATTTCGGGATTTTCCTCCAGGTCAATCCGCCGCGTGATAGGGATATTACGCATAATCTGGGGAAAGGGTTCCATCACTTTGGCAAGCTCCGAAAGGGGTCTTCCCGTCTCCACCATGACGGACAAGACCTGGAGGGCCGTGATAATCCCATCCCCTGTCGAATTGTAGTCGAGAAAAATAATGTGACCCGACTGTTCCCCCCCCAGATTGTAGCCGTCCTTCCGCATGGCTTCCATCACATAGCGGTCCCCCACGTTCGCCCGGACGACCTGGATGCCATGACCCTGCATTACCTTATCCAGGGCGAAGTTACTCATGATGGTGGCAACCACCGTGTTTTTCCGGAGCATCCCCTTTTCCTTGAGGTGGAGGGCACAGAGGGCAAGGGTCTTGTCTCCATCCAGGATTCTCCCGTCGTGATCCACGAAAACGACCCGGTCGGCATCCCCGTCGAAGCTGATTCCGATATCCGCCCCTGTCCGTAAGACCGTATCACGAATCCTTTCCGGGTAGAGGGAGCCGCAATCCTGGTTGATATTCATACCATCCGGTGTCACACCGACGGGATAGACCTTTGCGCCCAGCTCCTCGAAAACGGCTGGCGCGACCCGGTAGGCCGCCCCGTTGGCGCAGTCCAGGGCGATTTTCATACCATCCAGATCATAGGCCCTTGGGAAGGTCCCCTTCAGATAGACCACGTAACGGCCAATGGCGTCATCGATGCGGAAGGCCTTACCCACTTCGTCCCGGGTAGGGGCGATGGTTCCTTCATCCGTCTTCTCGATAGCCCACTCAATCCATTCCTCTTCCTCATCCGGAAGCTTAAACCCGTCCGCTGAGAATATCTTGATCCCATTGTCGTAGTAGGGATTGTGTGAAGCCGAGATCACCACCCCCGCGTCCGCCCGCATGCTGCTGGTGATGAAGGCGATTCCCGGCGTGGGCAGGGGTCCCACGAGCAGCACGTCCGCCCCCATGGAACAGATCCCCGAGGCGATCGCCGTCTCCAGCATATAACCGGAAAGGCGGGTATCCTTCCCGATCACGATCTTGATGCGGGTCTGCCCGTTTTTTCTTTTGCATAGACGGGCGAGGGCCTGCCCTACCCGCATGGCGGTCTGAATCGTCATGGGATTCATGTTGGCAATGCCCCGAATGCCGTCGGTTCCAAACAGTTTTTTCACTCTGCTGCCTCTCTTCTCATTCTTTCACCTGCTCACTTACGATTACCCTAACCTTATCCGGCATCACTGACAAGACCTTTACACCCTCCGGGGCCTCAATTCTCGGTTTTACCTCGTGTAGTCCAACCTTCAATTCCTTGACGGGAATGATCCCCTTGAAATCATCCGGTGAAAGGGCATCGACCATCGTCGCCCACCCCCTTACCACGACCTTTATCGTCGAGGGATCGAATGTGTAGGAATATCCCTCGGATGGCTGATCCACCTTCAAGGCTACCCCATCGAATTCCTTGTCCCAAACCTTTTCCCGCAGAATAACGTGAACTTCCACATGCTCGAGGGATTCCTTCAGGTGGATATCACGGGGAATTTCGAGGGCTACCGTCTTCTTCAGATTTTTCTTTAATCCGTCGATCGTAACAACCTCTGTCGGTATATTGCTGATGGAAGACATGGCCTTTCGGTCCCCAATGACCCAGACGAACTTCGGGATAGCGTAAATCTTGCGAATCGCGTAATGGGAATCCACCCTGCCCTTCAACCTGGGTTTCACGGGAAGCTTGAACGTCAGGAGCTTCTCCAGAACGACATAGACGATTTCGGGGCTGATCCCGGCAATGCGAATCCCCTCCGGGAGGTTGAAATGCGCGGGAGACAGTTCAAAACGACTCTTTCCTTCCTTAGAACCCTTCAGGTCGATGGTACCCCGAATCTTGCCAATCTCCATGGTCCGAAGGGAAGAAACCGGCCCTTCCAGGTGAAGGCTCACCCGTTCCGCGCTAACCGTACGCACCTTCATCCCCTTAGGGACGTTTACGAAGGTCAGTGGGACCGTCACCAGGAGGTTTGTCTGACGCTCACTCACGACAGAATACCAAAGGACCATAGCGACACAGAGAGAAAGAATTTTCAATCCCAGGTTCTTAAAGAGAATTGAGCGTATCATTCACCCTTTCTCCACAATCCGCCGAGAGTTCCTTCAGGAGATTGGACAAAGAGGCGCTGGAGCACCTTCTTGATGCCCTTTTCATCCATCTTCCGACTCAATTTGCCCCCTATGGCAAAGGCCACCTTTCCGGTCTCCTCCGAGACGACGATAGCGACCGAGTCGTTCTCTTCGGTCATCCCGATGGCGGCCCGGTGACGGGTTCCCAGCTCCTTTTCCAGGGTAGGGTCCTGGGTCAGCGGCAAGAAACAGGCCGCCGCGGCGATTTTCCCCTCACTGATAATCACCGCTCCGTCATGAATGGGGGATTCCTTGTTGAAAATACTGACCAGGAGGGCCCCGCTCAATTTCGCATCCAGTTGGACCCCTTTCTCGATGAAATCCCGCAATCCCGTGTTCCTCTCCAGGATGATCAAGGCTCCTAACTTTCTCTCCGCCAGGGAGGAAATCCCCTTGGAGAGCTCCTCGATCTCCGATTCCTTCCCGAAATAATAAACCTTTCGGAAGAATGGGGTCTGTCCCATGTTCATGAGGGCCTTACGGATATCATTCTGAAAAATGACGATAATAACCAGGATGATGGACCCCAGGAAACTGGTGAGAATCCAGTGCAGCGTCACCAGATGGAGTTTCTGGGAAAGGAGAGAGGCCACAAAGAGGACACCCAGACCCATGACCATCTGGACGGCACGGGTTCCCTTAATGAGGTCAATAATCTTGTAGATAATAAAGGCAACTATGAGAATATCTAAGATGTCATACCAGTGCAGACTGAAAAAAAGCTCCGACATTCTACGCTTAAGCTTCCTCGTCTATACCCATCATCCGTTCGAGCATGCGAACCGCCCGGACATTTTCCTTGACATCATGGACTCGAACGATATCCGCGCCTCGGACGATACCATAAATCGTTGTGGCAAGGGTCCCTTCCAGACGTTGACTCACATTGAGATCCAAGACCTTTCCAATGAAAGTTTTCCGGGATGCCCCCAGGAGAATGGGTTTTCCCAACACCGAGAGCTCGAACAGGCTGTTCATGATTTCCAGGTTATTCTCCACCGTCTTTCCAAAACCAATTCCCGGATCCACGATGATCTGGCTTTCCGGAACCCCCGAGGCCAGGGCTACCTCGATCCCTTCCTTCAGGTATCGGATGATCTCAGAAATCAGGGATTCGTAATGAACTTCCTGCTGCATCGTTTTGGGCTTTCCCCGGGTGTGCATGACGATAACCGGCACCTCATACTTCGCTGCCAGCTCCGCCAGTTTCAGGTCCCAGTGAAGGCCGCTGATATCGTTAATCATTCCTGCGCCGGCATCCAACGCCGCGCGGGCGACTTCCGACTTGGTTGTATCAATGGAGATAGGAACGGGTAATTCCTTCGCGAGCCTGGAAATAATCGGGATCACTCGCGACAATTCCTCACGGGCCTCCACGGGGTTTGATCCGGGCCTGGAGGATTCCCCTCCCACATCGATAATATCGACCCCCTCCTCCACCATCTGGTGGGCCCGATCAATGGCACTTTCCCTATCGTAATGGACCCCTCCGTCCGAGAAGGAGTCGGGAGTGACGTTAATAATTCCCATCACACGCGGGTGCCGGCCTACCTTCAGGGTCTTTCCCCCGCATTTCAGGGTAATCTCGCGTTTCTTGACCCTGATTAAAGTCTCACGCACGGAAGACAACAGGTCATTGAGCTTATCATATCTGCCCTGCATCTCCATGAATGCCATAAAAGGCGCCAGTAAAAGGAGATCCCGCTGGGAAACATTCCCGAGTTTCGAGGGGTAGATTTCGAGGACACCCTGATTTACCCGTGTCCACGCCTCACATGTCTCCACAAGCTCCAGGGGGACCTCTTCCACAAGGACGCTCACGGGAAACATGTTACGCTGCCAACCGTAAGAGGGAGGTTGTCTCTTTGACAGTGAAAGATAAGTCAGGTAATTCGGGATTCTAACCAACATTTGTCGTTCCTCGCTTTAGACCCACGAAAATTTATGCGACAGGGCCTTCCATATCATCGGGATTTTCTCCCTTGCCAGACTCGGCCGTCGCCTTACCGTCCTGCTCCTCTTGTTCTCCCTGGTCCCCCTGTGCCGTCTGCGCAGGTTCTTCCTTTTCTGCTTCCTGCGCCTCTGGCGCCTGCTCCGCCTTTTCTTCCGGTTTCTTCTTTTCCTTCAGGGGAAGTCCCTTCACGATTTGGTCGATCTGCTCTCCATCGAGGACCTCTTTCTCCAAAAGGGTTTCCGCAAGCCGCTTGAGGGTATCGATGTTCTCGCTGAGGAGTTTCTTGCACCGCTCATGGCACTGCGTCACGATCGATGTAATCTCCTCATCAATCTCGACGGCCGTCTTTTCGCTGTAATCCTTGTGCTGGGCAATCTCCCTCCCGAGAAAGATCTGCTCCTCTTTCTTGCCGAACGCCAGGGGTCCCAACCTATCGCTCATTCCCCATTCACAAACCATCTTCCGGGCAAGCTCCGTGGCGCGTTCGATATCATTCCCCGCACCAGTGGTCATGTGGTTAAAAATGATTTCTTCCGCCACGCGACCGCCCATGAGGACGGTAATGTTGTTGATGAGGTAATCCTTGGAATAGGTATGCTTTTCATCGATGGGAAGCTGTTGGGTCAAGCCAAGGGCCCGTCCCCTTGGAATAATCGTAACCTTATGGATCGGATCTGTTCCCGGAAGGAGTTTCGCCACCAGGGTATGGCCCGCCTCATGATAGGCGGTGTTGCGCTTCTCCTCCTCGGAGATAATCATGCTCTTACGCTCCACACCCATCAGGACTTTGTCTTTCGCCTCCTCAAAGTCCTCCATTTCCACCTTGTTTTTTCCCTTCCTGGCAGCCAG
>CAZPTH010000107.1:0-8009 GCA_964589315.1 uncultured Thermodesulfobacteriota bacterium | reverse complement strand
ACCTTTTTCTTCAAAAACCGCCATCCCAACATCCAGGCGTGCTTGAAATCGTCCCACGACCGCATGTTTCGCAAAACCTCCGGGAGCTTCTTCCAGGGGGAAATCCCCTGGTACTCCGCCCACTGCACCGTCAGGTCCGACAGCTCGTCCCAGCTCAACCGATCCATGAAGATGGGCGAGCTTCCATGGGCCGCGCTGAACTGGTTCGGCACCGGCTGGTCGTCCCGCGACCAGGAGAAATCCTTCGGGAGAATTCCCCGCTCCCGGGCCACCTCCTCGATCTGCGTCCCCGGGTAGATACGCAGCAGGCTCATGGAGGCGATCCCGCCCACCTTTTTCATGAAGCTCAGGGTCTGTTCCGCGTCCTCCCGCGTCTCGTCGGGAAAGCTGATGATGTAGCCGGGATTCTTCTCGATTCCCAGGTCGTCCAGCCACCTGGAGACCCGCTCCACCTGCTCCAGGGTAATCTGTTTCTGGCACACCTCGTCCAGGATTCGTGGCGAGCCTGATTCCACACCGAAGAAGACCTTGAAGCACCCCGCGTCCCGCATCTTCTTCAAGAGCTCGTAATTGACCGTGTCCACCCGGATGGAGCAGGTAAAGGCGATATCCAGCTTCCGTTCGATGAGCCCGTCGCAGATTGCCTCGACGCGGCGTTTGTTCATGGTGAAGGTATCGTCGTAGAACCAGACCGCCTTGACCTCAGGCTGTTTCCGGAGGATATCTTCCAACTCCGCCAGGACGTTCTCCGGGGACCGGTACCGCCAGCGCCGCCCCGAGAGCTTGCTCGTGGCGCAGAAAGAGCAGTGAAAGGGGCAGCCCCGGCTGGTGATGATATGTGCCGCGGGGAGGCTCCCCCTGCCCGGCACGTCGAGCCGGAAGTTGTAGCGCTTCATGTCCATCAGGTGCCGCGCGGGAAACGGCAGGGCGTCCAGGTCCTTCGGCAGGTCCGCCGGGGGATTGTGGACGATCTCCCCGTTCTTCCGGTAGCTGATACCCCGAATCCCCGAAAGGTCCCGGCCCTCCCACAGGGCGTGACAGAGCTCCAGGAAGGTGTACTCCGCCTCCCCCCGCACCACCACGTCGATGGTGGGCTGGAACCGCATGGTGTCGTCGGCCGTGAGGGAGACGTGGGGGCCGCCCATCGTGACCGGAACCTCCGGCCCCAGGGCCTCCCGCGCGATCCGCGCCGTCTTGAAGGCCTCGTAGCGAAACTCCGTCAGGGACGTGATCCCCACGATGTCCGGCCGGGCCTTTTCGATACGCCGTCGAAGCTTGCGCCAGGAGAGATGCTCCACGGCCGCGTCCAGGATCTCCACGGGGATCCCGTCCCGCTCCAGCATGGCCGCCAGGTAGATCAGGCCGAGGGCCGGAAGCGGCTCCTTGGAAGAAAACCCCTTCGGGGGAAAGATCAAGAGAACTTTAGGAAGACCGATGGGAAAACCCTCCTTCTTTCGTGAAATGCTCCTTCCACAGGCGGAAGACCAAAAGCCCCCAGAGGCGGTGGCTGTGGTTCGCCTCCCCGCTCACATGCTCCCGGATCAGCCGTTCCACCGTCTCCCAGCGAAAGATACCCTCCTCCGCGACGGAGCGCGCGTTCAGCGTGTCCTGCAGAAACTCCCGCATGGGGCCCTTCAGCCAGTTCTTGATGGGGATGCTGAACCCCTGCTTGGGCCGGTGAAGGATCTCTTCCGGGAGGTAAGGCGCCATGGCCCGCTTGAAGATATACTTCGTTCCTTTGAGCCCCTTGAGCTTCAGGTTCCCCGGGAGCGAAAAGGCCCACTCCACCACCTTGTGGTCCAGGATGGGCACCCGCACCTCGAGGGAGGTGGCCATGCTCATCCGGTCCACCTTGGGAAGGATGTTGTCGGTCAGATAGGTCTTGACATCCGTGTAGAGGAGCCGGTTCAGGGCGTCCGTTCCGGGGTAAGCGTCCATGACCCGCATTATACAGGCCCGGGTCTCGCGAGACAACGTCTCCGCGACCCCTCCCTCGTAGAGCCCCCGTTTCTGGTCGTCGTTCCAGAAGGTCATCCACCGGACATGCCCCAGGGCCTCTGGCAGGGCCGCCCCCTCGCAGAAGCGTCCCAGGTAATTCACCAGCCCCTTCTTCTTCTCCGTCACGGGAAGCATCCGGGCCAGCGCGCCGCACAGCTTTCGCCGCGCCCCCTCAGGAAGGGCCTTCAGAAACCGGGCCAGGCGCTGGGCCACGTAGGTCTCATAGCCGGCGAAGAGCTCGTCTCCCCCGTCGCCCGAAAGAATGACCGTCACGTATTCCCGCGCCATCTTGGAAACGAGATAGGTGGGAAAGATGGAAAAGTCCCCGATGGGATCGTCCATGTGGTGGATGAGTTTCGGCAGCAAGTCGAGGACATCCGGCTGGATGACGAACTCGGTATGCTCCGTGTTATAGCGGCGGCGGACCATCTCCACGTAACGCCCCTCGTCGTAGGTCTTGTCCTCGAAGCGGATGGAAAAACTCCGGATGGGGCGATCCGAGGCCCGGCTCATCATGGCCACCACGCTGCTCGAATCGACGCCGCCGCTCAGGAAAACCCCCAGGGGCACGTCGCTGATCATCCGCATCTCCACGGCCTCCCGCAGGGTTTCCGTCAATTCCTCCGCCAGCGCCGTCTCCTCCAGGTCCCGGCGCGTCTCGCCCGGCACCTCCCAGTAGCGCTCCACCCGCAGTTCACCCCTCTCGAACGTCATGGCGTGTCCCGGCGGGAGCTTTCGGATGCCCTTGAACAGGGTCATGGGGCAAAAGATGTATTCATGGGTCAGAAAGGCGTCGAGGGCCTGGAGGTCGAGGGACAGGTCGAGCCCCTCCCCGAAGGCGAGAATCGACTTGATCTCCGACGCGAAGACAAGCCCGTCCGCTGTCCGGGCGTAGTAGAGGGGCTTGATGCCCAGGCGGTCCCGGGCGAGGAAGAGGCGTTGGCGTTTCGTGTCGAGAAAGGCGAAGGCGAACATCCCGCGGAGCCTCTCGCACAGGCGATCGGGATCCTCCTCGTAGAGATGGAGAAGAACCTCCGTATCGCTCCGGGAACGGAAGGTATGCCCCTTCCCCTTCAATTCGGGGATAAAGTCCTGGAAATTGTAGACCTCCCCGTTGTAGGTGATCCAGAGGGTGTCGTCCTCATTACCCATGGGCTGATGCCCCGCGGGGGAGAGGTCGATGATGGAAAGCCGGCGATGGCCCAGCCCCACGACCCCTGCGCCGCCGTCCAGCGGAAAGAGTCGCGCCTCGGCGTCGTCCGGCCCCCGGTGGCGCAGCAGGGCCGTCATGCGATCCAGGCGTTCCTGAAGCACGTCCGGCGATTCATTCCGGGTGGTGAAAAAACCGCATATTCCGCACATGGCGCCCTATTTCCCTTTCTTGCCCCGGTAAGAGATGAAACAGCACCCCTCACAGCCGGGAAAGATCTTCGCGTCCCGCAGCTTCCGGCGGAACTCCCGGAAGGTCGCCCCGTTCCACGCCTCGTCGAAGGACTTCTCCAGAAGGTTCCCGCAGTTAATGCTGTAGCAGGGGAAGAGGTTGCCCGTCGGCCCGATGTGCGCCGTGGACCACGGCACGTAACAGCCGTAGTCCTCGATATGAATCGCGTTCCGATACCGTCTCACAATCTCCTCGGGCGGCAGGATGGGGTTGAACCGAATCTCGAACGGCACCTTTTTCCGACGTTTCTCGATCTCCGCGAGTTGCGCCTCCAACACATCGATCTTCGTGAAGCGGACCGGCGGCGGCGGCGTCATGTAGGCCTCTTCCGGCGCGTCCTCGATCCCGTAGGAGGAATCCTGGGTATTGACGATCTGGAAGGTGCAGAAATCCGCCTCCATCTCCTCCGCCAGGTCCACCAGCTTGTCCATCTCCTCTACGTTCTCGTCGGTAATCACCGACTTGACATCCAGCAAGGGCAGGGACTTCCCCCACCGCTTCCGTTCCTCCCGGAATTTCTCCAGGTTGGCACGGACCTTCCCGAAGGCGCCCTTCACCTGCACCACCTTGTCGTGGGTCTCGCCGATCCCCTGCACGGAGACCCCCACGAGGATGAGGCCCTTCTGAAAGACCCGCCTCGGGGCGAGGGCGAAAAGCTGGCTGATTTTCTCGTCGTTCAGGAGGACGCCGTTGGTAATCATGTTGATCCGGTGGTTCTTCGAGGCGAACATCATCAAGTCGATGAGGTCCTTCCGGACGAAGGGCTCTCCGCCCGTGAAGGTGATCAGCGTCCGCTCGGGGATCTTGTGAATGATGAGCTTCAACTCGTGGGTGCTCAGGTCCTTCTCCCGAAATTCGGCGTCCCGCTCCACGATCATGCACATGGCGCACCGCAAGTTGCAGCGGTGTGTCACCATCAGGGCGACCCGTAACGGGGTAAAGGCGCGCCCGCTCTTGATGAAGTGATAGGGAATCAACGCCGTCGAAAGGTCGATCGCATGATAAAGCCTGCCGAGATATCCCATTATTTCCTCTCCCTCACGATGTCTTGCATGGTTTCCACCACGTGCCGCATCTTCTCCATGTAGGCCGCGTTGCTGTAAGAGGCCTCCGCCACTTCCCGGGCCTTGCGGGCCCGTTCGGCGGCGGCCCCGGGGTCGTCCAGAACCGTCAGGATCCCCGCGGCGAATTCCCGCGGCGTCAGGCCCGTCAAGAACGCCGTGCTCTCGTCCAGGACCTGGGTATGCGTCATGTGGCGCGTCGCGACGATCGGTTTTCCCGATTTCATATAGCTGTAGATCTTCAGGGGGGTGTTGACGCCCTGCTTTCGCACGGACACCAGCATGGTGCACGCCTCGATGAAGCAGGGGATTTCGTGAGGCGGCCGGTTCCCCGTCAGGTGCACGCGATCCTCGAGCCCGTGCCTTTTGACCAGCATCCTGACCTCCTCCACCTGCGCGGGATTTCCCCCCACGAGGACGAAATGGACATCCGGGCGCGCCTGGGTCACCTCCGCGGCGGCCTCCACCAGGATATCGAGCCCCTGGTAGGCCTCGAAGGTGCCCGCGTAGAGGACCATCGGGGCGTCGCCGATGCCGAGCCTCTCCCGGATTTCTGTCGCCTCCGGCGCCGCGCACCCCCCCTCTTCGGCCTCCGTGTAGGTGTTCTCCACGAGAAACGGGGTTTTCTCCGGGACCACCTCACGAACCACGTCACTCAAGTGCGGGCAGATCGTAATCACGATATCCGCGTTTTTCAGGGTCATCCGCTCCAGCCAGGCGAAGGCCTTTACGACGGCTCGGCTCCTCGTGTATTCGAAATTCGAAAACTGCTCCGGCAGGCTCGAATGCATGTCGTACAGATGTGGCAGCCGCCAGATCTTCCGGGCCAAGACCCCGATAAAACACCCCTCCTCGTGGGTGTGGATGAAGTCGTAGCGCCCGCGAATCAGCATCCAGAGGGCCTGGAAGAAGAGGAAGAAGTCGAGATAGACCTTGGTCAGGGAGGGCCCCACGGGGACATCTTTCACCCCCGGCGGGTGGAAACTCCGGTGGATTGTAAGACCGGACATGGCCCTGTCCTCCCCGATGGGATAGCAAAGGAGGTCTACCTCCGCGCCCAGCGTGGTCAAGGCCTTGATCCGATAGTATTCGCTGAACGGTGTCCCCCTGGGCTGAAAAAAAGGCTCCGGGGCGATCATCAGGACCCGGAGGGCGCGTTCACTCGTCTCTTTCATCTGCATCCTAACCCACTGACTTTCCAGCGGGAAATACTTTATAAATTAAGAGGTTTTTATATCATGGCGTCCGGCTCTTTGCAACCTCGATGCGGTCCACCCACAAGATTCCGTTCCCCTGGTAGTAGACGGGAAACTGCAGGATAGAGGGACGGGTTAAACGGAAGTTAAGGTGAAAGGCGATCGTCTTTCCCGCGGGATCAAGTTCTCCCCGCGTCACCGTCCTTTCCGCGAGGGTCTCCAGCTGGTGGCCACGGGCCACGCGGAGAATGGCGACAGGCGCTGCCGTTTTCCCCTTCCCCTCCGCCGCCAGGTAGAATGTCGCCGTGTAGCGCCCCGGCATCAAACGATGCAACGGCCCGCCAATCCCCCGGTTATTGAGGACATCCGGGGAAAAGCGCACACCGGTTCCATTCCCGTCCGGCATGGGCCGAACCGGGGCCTGGTGAAACAGATCCTCCGCCTGAAAGACGGCCGGCCCTTCTCCCCTGCCCCTGAAGGCGATGAAGGCGTAATCGAGGCAGAGGGGCGCCGTCCCGTTGGAATAAACGATGCACTCGATCTTTTGGGCGGACGGGACGTGGAAGGAGAACCGGATATCCGAATAGGTCCCCTCCTTCAATTCCTCGAGCTTAATCTCTTTTTCCAAGAAGGTTTCTCGCCGATGACGGCCCGTAATCAAAAGGGCCCCCAGCGGTTTCGTGCCGGGATCACTCCCTTGACCCGCTATCTTCAACCGGATCACCCCCTCGTACCACCCGCAGGGGAAAAACCGGTGCTGGTTCCCCATCATCATCCCCCGTTCTCCCGATTTGAACGTGGCGAGCGCCTTTCCAGCGGAGGCGTCGGGGTCTCGAATCACCCTCCCGATCAGGTGCCGGCTCCGCTCCGCCTCCCAGAGCACACCCACGGGGGAATCGATCGCTTCCACGGCCTTGGGATCGAACCCCTCAGACAGCTTATTTTCCCGAAGCCGAAACAGGGCCATGAAGTCCGAGGCCGCTACTTCCTTCAGATAGGGAAGCGCCTTCAGCCGTCTCAGCGTCATCCAGGATGGGAAAGGAGAAATCTTGTAGGGATAGGCGTCGGCGTGAAAGGCCACGTATTTCACGTTCAACCTCGTGAGCGTCTCCCGCGCCCTGCCGGACGCCTCCCCCACGTCCATGGGATACAGCCCGTAAAACACGTCATCCACGTAATCCTTCGCCACCACGGGGGAATACCCATTCACCATGGGATACCGGAAACGGGTCACGTAGTATTGATAGATCGTGGACCAGGCGGAATCTCCCGGCCAGATCGGCAGCTCCAGCACGGTCTTCGGTGGCATCCCCTCCTTCTCCATGGCCGCGTAGACGGCCTTTCCCCTGTCAAGCAGGCAAAGGCCAATGGGCCTCGGGGGAAAATAATCGACACAGAGGCCTATGGCCACAAGCCCGGCCACCCCCCACTTCACGCCCCGCCCCTTCACGGGGAAGCGGTCCAACACCCAGGCGACGCAAAAGGCCATGGCGGCGTAAGAGATAAAAATCATTCGTCCTGGGACCCTTGGATATTTGAAATAGGGGACGACCTTGTAGAAAAAGGCGTAGAGGGGGACACGGGAAACCGACAACCCCAGAGAAAGAAAAGTAAAGAGGAGAAACATTCCAAACCAGAACCCCGCCTGCCCGTCCGTTTCTCCTTCCATCCGGCCCTTTGCCTTGTGCCAGGCCAGCAGCCCCCCGCCCAACGCCATCAGGATCAGCGCCACGGCTCCCAGGTAGAGCATAGTCTCTCCCTGGTAATTCAGCCGACGCAAAAGGTCTCCCCAGTGGGGCGAAAAATACCGGACCTCGGCGATCCGCCGGCCCCGTTCTGCGATCGTTCCGCCGAGGACAAACTTCTTGATGGCGAAGACGATTGCCCCGGCAAGAACGACAAAAGGGGCAACCGGAAGGAAACGACCTGCCACCCCGCGCGCCACCGCGTTCGGCCGAACCACGCCAGACAGGCGTCCCCGGAAACGGAAGAGATTCACCACCAACAGGAGACCCACAACGGCAAAAAGGAGATGGCCATACTGGGGGATGGAGAACCAAAGCTTCAGCGGGTAGAGGTTCAGCAGGGCCACGGGCAAAAAGAGGGAAGCGGTTACGCGGCTGGCGTCCCTTTCATCCGTTTGGACCAGCCCCGCGAGGATCCTGGACAGGGCCCTGAAAAGGAAATAGAAGCCCACGGCCGAACGCGGTGGCGCGCGGGGTGGCAGGGCGTTTCCTTCCGGTTGCCCCTTTTGTCGTTTTTTCCGGGGCAATCGTCTTCGCCATCAAGAAGTTTGTCCTCGGCGGAACGATC
>CAZPTH010000106.1:0-8100 GCA_964589315.1 uncultured Thermodesulfobacteriota bacterium | reverse complement strand
GGGGACGGGGGAAGCGGCGATCGAGGGCTTCGCGTCGGTCGTCAGCGTAACGGGGTTGGACGTGACACGGAAACTGGTAGCGGCCGCCGATTCCCTGGCCCGCCTGGCGAGTGCATACGGGGTTGAAAGGGGGATTTTGAAGGAGAGGAGCCCTTCCTGTGGGGTTAGAGAGGTCTACGTGGGAGATGAGCGCGTGGCGGGAGAAGGGGTTTTCACGGCCATGCTTCGGCAAAGGGGGGTAACCATCATCAGCGAGGAGGATCTTGACGCAGTGAAGAGGAATAATCCCGATGATTTTTGATGTCCTTGTCGTTGGAGAGACCCCTGCCGCCATGGCATCAGCCGCCCTCCTTGTCCGGAAGGGCCTGAAGGTGGCCTGGGTGGTTCCCGCCCCGTCGGACGCGGGGGATGAAAAAAGCCATGCGAATCCGAAGGTCCCGGATGTGGTCTGGGACCTCCTGCCGCAACCCCTCGTTCGTGAGGTCCTTGAACGCCTGGGGGTTCCTTACAGGCACCTGGAAAAGGGGGAACATCGAGGGGGAGGCATCCAGATAGTTACCCCCGAATTCAGGACCTGCTCCCTGGACGGCATCCTCGAAATCAGGCGAGAGTTGAAACGGATTTTTGGTCTGGAGGACCAGGATTTAGACAAGATTTTCCCAAGGGTGCAGGCCGGGGGGGGTGAAGAATTCCTGAAGAAATACTGGGGAGAGGCCTTCAAGGGGGCCACGATAAAGAAATCTCAGGCCCTCAGCCTGCTGGGACCCGGCGAGTCGATCTCTCCCTCTCCGTTTCAAATCGATGGAATCCGTTCAGAGCCTGCCTTGCGCCGTTTCTTTGAGCTGGGAATCTACGCCCAGAGCTATCTTTGCCAATGGGTCTTTCCCAGATCCCTCGTGAGACATTTTCTCCATAATCTTGGCTACCTGAATATCTTTGCCCAGGGGCGTCTGGTCTCCCCGGAAGAGATCTTTAAAGAGGTCTTTCAGATGGGAGATGGGGAGATTTTTCATGCCGAAACAGGGACGTTCATGGAGTTCCACGGGGAAAAGGGAATCAGCCTGTGGCTGAATGAGGTGGAAGAAGTGGTCAATGGGAGCGTATGCCTGGTGGCCGCCTCGCCAGAGGATGCCCCGGATTTTTTTGAGAAGCTGCATATCCCCCCGCGTCGATGGCACGCAAAGAGAGACCCGGGTGAGACGGCATACGCAATGGCCAATATCATCTTTGAAATCGGCCCCAGGGGGATACCCGGTGGGATGGGCGATAACCTGATCCTCTACACCGGGGAGGCGGAAGATCCCTTCAGCCCCCTGGATCTCGCCTTCCTGACCCTTGAAAAAACGGGGGAATCGGGGAGTCACGAGGGGCACCTGGCCGTTTTTTATGAGGGTATGGTGGAGGCCTCTCAGGTCAAGGAATGGGCGGGCCGGCAGATCGAACGTCTCGAGGTCCTCTTCCCTTTTATGGCCTCTCACATAACCTTGAATGATGTATTGACGCCCCAGGGACATCCCATGTCTCCCGCCCGTTACTACTACTTCGGCACGCGGAAGCGGCGTCTTGGAACCACCTGGGTCAAGGATGGAATCCTCGGGAAGAATGCCTACTTCATGGGACGCCGTCAATTGGATTACATGGGACTGGAAGGCGAGATCGTCACGGCCTTCAGGGCGACCCGCTGGGCCCTGGACCGGCTGACGAAACTGTAAGGAGAGCGAAATGGATGAAAAATTGAGGGAACTGATGCTTACACCCGATTTCTATCCCCACCATCCCCCCGGCGTGACGGAAATTCAGACCCACATCTCCCATGTCTTCATCGCGCCGCCCCATGTCTACAAGGTAAAAAAACCCGTCGATTTCGGTTTCCTCGACTTTACGACCCTGCCCCGCCGCTGTTTCTACACATTCCGTGAACTCCTGCTCAATTCACGGTTTTCACCAGACCTCTACCTCGACGTGCTTCCCATCACCTTTGACGGGGAGACGTATCACCTGGGCGGAGAGGGGGAGCACGTGGAGTATGCCTTGAGGATGCGCCAGTTCAACGGGGACAGGACCATGAAGAAGCTGATCGAGGCGAACACCCTGACGGAAGGGCAGGTCCAGGACCTCGCGGAACGTCTCGCCCGGATTCACGGGCAGGCCCGCGTCGTGGGCCCAGAGGAGAGGCTCGGGTCATATGAATCGGTTCGTTTCGATTGCGAAGAGAATTTCGACCAGTTGCGTCCCTTTACGGGGGATTTTGTTGATCCGGAGACCCTGGAGAAGGTCAGGGCGGGCACCCTCGGATTCCTCGAGAGGCACGAGGCCCTCTTTCATCTTCGACGCGAGCGCGGATTTGTCCGGGAGTGCCATGGCGACCTCCACACGGAGCATATCATCTTCGAGGATGCGGCCCTTTACATCTTCGACTGCATCGAGTTTAACGAACGGTTCCGGTTCATCGATACCATGTCCGATCTCGCCTTTCTCGTGATGGAACTTATTTTTCTGGAACAGGCCCCCATGAATTCGGTTTTGCTGGATACCTATTTTTCTTTTCTCGAGGACGCCTGGGGCCCCTTGCTCCTCAACTTCTATGCCTGTTACCGTGCCACGGTCCGGGCCAAGGTTCACGCCTTTACGGCGGGGGATCCTTCGGTTCCGGAACCTCAGAGGGAGCGCTCGAAGGCCTCGTCAAGGGCCTATCTCAATCTCGCGGAGGAATTGATTGGCCGGTATACGCGTCCGTGGCTCGTGTTGACCATGGGCCTTTCGGGCACGGGGAAAACGACGGTGGCCAGGTATTTAGGGGAGAAATCCGGGATCGATGTCCTGAGTTCCGATGCCATCCGGAAGGAAATTCTGAAGGGCGAGGAGGCACAGGCGGGAAAATGGAACGCGGGACTCTACCACCCGGAGAGGCGGGCGCGGGTCTATGACGTGATGTTTGATAAGGCCCGCGAAGCGCTAAACGGGGGACGGTCCATCTGCCTGGATGCCAGCTTTCTCGATGCCGCCCAGCGGGAGAAGGCCCTGGCCCTTGCTGAAGAGGCAGACGCGAATTTCCTGGCCCTCACGTGTCACTGTGACGAGGAGCAGGTCAGACGTTTCCTTGAAGAACGCCAGGCGGCGGGCCAGGATCCCTCGGACGCGGATTTTTCCATCTATCTCAGGCAGAAAGAGGCCTTCAGGGGGTGGGATCCCATCCCGGCGTACCAGAGGTTTCCGGTGGATACCACGGGGGGAATCCCCGAACGGGAACTTACCCTCCTTTCTGCCTTTGTGTCCTGAATATTCTCACTGACCTATCGGTGTAATTCCTCCTTAACTCCACCTATCCCCGGGGATAGGTGGAGTTTGGCAATTTTTTTGTGGTGAGGTGCGGAATTCACCCATTTTAATTGTTGACATGAACACGAGAATTATGTTATGAAGCAGTTCACTTTAGCAGGGGATATATAAAAAGGGATGATAAACGACATCTATCGTGAAAAAGAAATTTCGGGTTGCGGGTTGAGCGCCTACATGGACGAGTCCGGCAGGCGCAGCTCGGGAGACGATATTATTCAGTCGATCGCCCTGCTCCACGACCGGAGCAACGGACTCGGCGGCGGGTTCGCGGCCTATGGGATCTACCCGGAATTTTCCGACAGTTACGCCCTTCACCTCTTTTACGATGACAGCACAAGCCAGGTTTCCTGCGAGGAGCTGATTCACGGGAGCTTCAGGCTGCGGGAATCGGGGCCAATCCCCACACGGAAGGCCTTTGGGATCGGGCCGGCCCCTATCATCTGGCGCTATTTCGTGGACCCGAAGGAAGAGGCCCTCGAACGGAGCAACCTCTCTGCCGACGACTTTGTCGTGCAGGAAGTCATGAGGATTAACAAGGTCATCAAGGGGGCGTTTGTCTTTTCGAGCGGGAAGAACATGGGGGCCTTCAAGGCCGTTGGGTTTCCCGAGGACGTGGGGGATTTCTATCGCCTGGACGAATACCGCGCCTATATGTGGATTGCGCACGGGCGGTTTCCCACGAACACCCCCGGCTGGTGGGGCGGGGCGCATCCCTTCACCATCCTGGACTGGGCCATCGTTCACAATGGAGAGATCTCTTCCTACGGCATCAACAAGCGTTACGTGGAGATGTTCGGGTATCATTGCACCATGATGACGGATACCGAGGTCATGGCCTACCTGTTCGATCTCCTGTTACGAAAACACGGCCTTCCCGTGGAAACGGCCTGTGCCGTAATCGCCCCTCCCTTCTGGGACCTGATTGAACACATGCCGGAAGAGGAGAAGAATTATTATACGACGCTCCGAATGGTTTACGGGAGCGCCATGGCCAATGGGCCCTTCGCCATCGTCCTGGGAAGCCGGGGGATGATGCTGGCCCTGAACGACCGGGTCAAGCTGCGGCCCCTCGTGGCGGCCCGGAAGGGGAGTGTGGTTTACGTTTCGAGTGAGGAATCGGGAATCCGGGAGATCTGTCCCCGCCCCGATTCCGTCTGGATGCCCAGGACCGGGGAGCCTGTCATCGCGAGACTCAGCGGGGAGGCCACGCAATGAGGTTCAGCTATCTCGAGCCGGAATTCCGCATTGAACGCGATCTGGAGCGCTGCATCCGGTGCCAGGTCTGCGTCCGCCAGTGCGCCTTCGAGGCCCACATTTACGACGAGGCCTCGGACGTGGTGACGGCCGATTCGAACAGGTGCGTGGGGTGCCTCAGGTGCGTGACCATGTGTCCCACAGACGCCCTCATCGTCCGTCAGAACCCCACGACCTTCAAGGAGAACGCCAACTGGACAGGCCGGATCATCAAGAATATCTACAAGCAGGCGGAGACCGGCGGGGTCCTCTTGACCGGCATGGGGAACGATCGCCCCTATCCCATCTACTGGGATCACATGGTCCTGAACGCCAGCCAGGTGACCAACCCCTCGATTGATCCCCTGCGGGAACCGATGGAGCTAAAGACCTATCTTGGGAAGAAGCCGGAACGCCTGGACGTGGTCAAGAAGGACGGAAAGGTCACCCTGAACACGAAACTTGCCCCCCAGTTGGAGGTGCGGTTGCCGATTCTCTTCTCGGCGCTTTCCTACGGGGCCATCAGCTTCAACGCGAGCAAGGCCCTGGCAAGCGCCGCCTATGAGTTCGGGACCTATTACAATACGGGGGAGGGCGGATTGCACCGGGACCTCTACCAGTACGGGGAACGCACCATCGTCCAGTGCGCCTCCGGGAGATTCGGGGTCCACAAGGACTACCTCCAGGCCGGTGCGGCCATCGAGATCAAGATAGGCCAGGGGGCCAAACCGGGTATCGGGGGTCATCTCCCGGGGGAGAAGGTCAGCCGGGAGGTCTCCATGACGCGGATGATTCCGGAGGGGTCTGACGCCCTGTCCCCGGCGCCGCATCACGACATCTATTCCATCGAGGACCTCAGGCAGCTCATCTACGCCCTGAAAGAGGCAACGCGGTATGAAAAGCCCGTGTCGGTCAAGATCGCCGCGGTCCACAACTCGGCGGCCATTGCCAGCGGGATGGTTCGGGCCGGGGCCGATATCATCGCCCTGGACGGGATTCGGGGGGGGACGGGCGCGGCACCCACGACCATCCGGGACAACGTGGGAATCCCCATCGAGCTGGCCATCGCGTCGGTGGATCAGCGCCTCCGGGATGAGGGGATTCGCCACCAGGCTTCCATCATCGCGGCGGGGGGATTCCGAAGCAGCTCCGACGTGATAAAGGCCATTGCCCTGGGCGCGGACGCCGTTTACATCGGAACGTCGGCCCTCGTGGCCATGGGGTGTCACCTTTGCCAGATCTGCTATACGGGGAAGTGTAACTGGGGGATCGCCACGCAGGATCCCTACCTGGAGAAACGACTCAATCCCGAGATCGCCAAGGAGCGTCTGATGAACCTCCTGCGCGCGTGGGAGCACGAAATAAAGGAGATGCTGGGAGGAATGGGCATTAACGCCATCGAGAGCCTGCGGGGAAACCGGCTCCACCTGCGGGGCGTTGGCCTGACGGACAGCGAGCTGGAGATACTCGGCATCTTGCCGGCGGGAAGGTAACGAAAGGGAATGAAACGGGTCTACGCGAAAGAAGAGGTTTGTGCCGGCTGCAGGCTGTGCGAGATTTGGTGCGTGGTGGCACACTCCCAGACGAAGAACATCATCAAGGCCTTTAACGAGGAGTTTCCCAGGCCCCTGCCACGGGTCAAGGTCGAGGAATTCGGGCCATTTTCCTTTGCCCTCCAGTGCCGCCACTGTAATGAACCCCCGTGCATAGAGGCGTGCATGACGGGGGCCATGCACCGGGAAACCCCGGAGGGGCCGGTGCTCCACGATCCGGACAAGTGCGTGGGATGCTGGATGTGCATCATGGTCTGTCCCTATGGGGCCATCGCGCGGGACGAAACGGTGAAAAAGATAGCGAGCAAGTGTGACCTCTGCCAGGGGGAGGAAGAACCGGCCTGCGTGGCCCACTGCCCCAACGAGGCCCTTGTTTTCGAGGATAGAGGGGAATGAGATACGTCATCATTGGAAATTCCGTGGCCGCCGTTGGCGGCGTGGAGGGGATACGGCGGGTCGACCCGGACGGTGAAATCGTCCTGATTTCAAAAGAACCCTACGCCACGTATTCCCGCCCGCTGATCTCCTATTTCCTGGCGGGGAAGGTGGATACCCGCCACATGGCCTATCGTCCGGCCTCTTTTTACAAGACCCATGGCGTGACGGCGCTTCTCGGGAAGGAAGCGGCGCGCGTGGACACGGAAAAATCGAGGGTCATCCTAACGGATGGAGAAAAGGTGCCCTATGATCGCCTGCTCATTGCCACGGGCGGTGTTCCCTTCGTTCCGCCCATCAAGGGGGCCGAGGCCCAAGGGGTCACGACCTTTACCACCTGGGATGATGCCAAAAAGCTCAAACGCCTGGTTCCGAGGCTGAAAAAGGTGGTGATCCTCGGGGGCGGACTCATCGGTGTCAAGGCGATGGAAGGACTCCAGGCGCACGGGATTGATATAACCGTCGTTGAACTGATGGATCGAATCCTGGGGCTGGTCCTGGACGGGACGGCCTCGGGTATTCTCGAGAAAAAGCTGGAGGGAGAGGGGGTGACCCTTAAGAAGGGGACAACCCTTCGGGAAATTGTCCCCGATGAGAGTGGCAAGGTTCGGGAGGTGGTCCTGGAAAATGGCGAGACCCTCGAGGCGGACCATGTCATCATCGCTATCGGCGTGCGTCCCAACGTGGGCGTGGTAGAGGGGTCGTCCATCGAGACAAACCGGGGCATCCTTGTGGATGAAACCATGCGGACCAGTACTCCCCATGTCTACGCCGCGGGGGATGTGGCGGAGGCCACGGAACTGTTGAGCGGTGAGAATCGGGTCATTCCCATTCTTCCCAATGCCTATCGTCAGGGGAGGATCGCCGGGATGGCCATGGCGGGGCGGGAGGCCGCTTACCTGGGCGGGATCGTGATGAATTCCGTGGAGGTCGGGGGAATTCCGGCTATCTCCGCGGGACTGATGAACCCACCGGAAGGGGAAGGGTACGAGATCAAACGTCACCTGGACAGAAAGAACGATGTTTACCAGAAGATGGTCATCCGGGACGGACGCCTCGTGGGATTCATCCTGATCGGGGCGATAGACCGGGCCGGTATCTACACGGGATTGATCCGGGAGGGAATCGATATCCGGCCGTTCAGACACCGGCTCCTCGATCCCGATTTCGGATATATAGATTTCCCGAAGGAACTGAGGACCTATAAACTCTCAACGGTTTATATGTAGGTTTTTAGGTTGAAGACTGAAGGTTTACCTCGTGAAATTGACGAAGTCACAGCATAGCGTATTTCACTGGGGTTTACCCCGGGCCTGTCCCGTAGCTCTGAAAGATGGTACTGGGATGAAACAGGCGAAGTCACAGCGGAGTTTACCCCGTAGGTTCAGAAAATCCTACTGGGGCGGGTTTTACTGGGGTAAAAAGGTAAAAGGTGAAAGGTGAAGAGGAAGTAAAGAGTTTTAAGTGAGTTAAGTTGTTAGGTTTTAAGAAAAAACAAGACGGGTTATCCGCATGATTCACGAAAGAAAGTTTTCTTTGC